>JBFOMG010000046.1:0-28173 GCA_040830725.1 Rhizobiaceae bacterium | reverse complement strand
TTTCAGCCGGCTGGAGAACATTATCGCATAGCCAAGGTGGTTGCCCACCGAGACATTGCCGCTGACCTCGCTGTCATTTGCATACATGTAATGAACGGCAAATCTCAGATCTTCGAACCGGTTGCCGCGAAAGATGTTCCGGCTGCTCGAATTGACAAAAATTCCGTCGCGCCCGAGCCGAACAGTGTTGTTTTCGACGATCGCTCCCGGCGCGTTCCAGACATACACGCCATTGCCGCGTTCGTTCATGCGTCTGTCATCGCGACCCACAATCAGGTTGCCTCTGACGATCGAATTGCGGGCGCCATGAATATCCACGCTGTGCAGATTGCCTTCAAGCGTGTTGTTCTCAACGATGGCGCCACGCGCTTTCTTGGTAAGCTTGATACCGGAATCGAGTGTTTCATGATTGGAGCCGGAGCCGGTCACCACCAGACCTGAAATGACAACATCCGGTGCATCTACTGTGACAACCGTTCCGGTTCCGCTCCCCCTCACTTCGGCTTCGCCGTCGCCGCGAAGTGAAATGCTGCGATCGATAACGATGCCGCCGCCGTAAATGCCCCGGCCAAGCAAGAGAATGTCCCCCTGATTGGCCGAGGCGATCGCGCGCGCCAGATTAGTTCCACCAGGCTGAACGGTGATTTCGGCGCAAAGAGCCGAAACCGCCCCGAAGAGGAGGAGGAACATGGAGGGAATGACGCGAGCGATCATCGTGTTGCACCGTCACGCAGCGCGCGGCTCTACCAGCATACGGCCCCGCATCTCCATATGCAGAGCATGGCAGAACCACTGGCAGTAATACCAGTGCACGCCGGGCCGGTCGGCCACAAAGGTCACCGAGGCTGTCGCCAGCGGCCCGACTTCCATGGCAATGCCGAAGTTCGACAGGCAGAAGCCGTGGGTCAGGTCATCAATCTCGTCGAGATTGGTAACGTAAACCGTGACTTCGTCGCCCTGTTTGACGGTGAATTGCTCAAGCGAGAACTGGGGTGCAACGGAGTACATGTAGACGCGTACCTTGTTGCCATCCCGGATCGGCTCTTCCGCACCTTCCTCCAGATCAACGCCATCTGCCGCTGCCTGGCGCCGGGCATCTTCCCACATCGGATCGTCGCGATTCCAGACGATGGCCGGATTGACCTTCGACCTGTGAACGAGGATGGAATCGTGTGGCTCAGCAAATGTCGCGCCATCATGGACAACTTTCATGTCATCCGACGATATGTCGATCAGCTGCTCGCACTCGGCCTTCAGCGGCCCGACATTGAGGAACCGGTCCTTGGAGAACTTGTTCATCGAGATGAGCCATTTGCCGTCGGCTTCTGCCGTCTCGCCCATCGATGTCGAATTGTGCCCTGGCTGATAGTGCACGTCGACCTTGGAAATGATCGGATCGACATCCTCACCGCTATAAGCCCGGATTGCCTTGTCGATATTCCACTTGGCAACCTGGCTGTCGAGGAACAGCGTCGTAAACGCGTTGCCTTGACCGTCATAAGCCGTGTGTAGCGGCCCCAGACCCAGTTCCGGCTCGGCGACAATGCAGGAGCGAGGTTCGGCGTTGTCGGAGAACAACGCATCGACCTTGGTCACGTCGATCACGGAAACAGTCGGTGACAGTTTGCCGTTGATGACCACATGCTTCTTGTCAGGTGCGGTATTGACGCCATGCGGTGAGTTGGGGATTGGAACATAGCGGGTGTATTTGGAGTTGGCCTCTTTGCGGCCGTCCAGCACCTTGACTCCATTCAGCTCCTGGAAATCCCCGGCAGCAACACCGGCTTCGATAGCGGCAATGTCGAAGATGACCACGTGGTCGGTCTCCGAAGCCGTCATCTCGGCGAGATTCATGCCCATCTCGGAATTGTACGACGTGGCGAAGGCGTATTTGCCCTGATAGTCGGCATCCACATTGTCGAGATTGCCGGAAACGATGACCTGCCATGCAACGGTCATGGAGTCGCCGTCGATGGCCGAGAAGATATTCACATATTTGTCCGGCTCATCGAGGATCATGCCGTCATTGACGAGCGGTGCCTCGTGCTCGCCATTGGCAAACACATAACCCGTGCGCGGGAACTTTTGCGGCCGCAAGCCATGAATATCCTTGGCATTCGGGATTTCGATGATCTTGTCGCACTTCATCACATCACAACGAACACGTGCGACACGGGTGTTGGCCTTGTCGTTCATGAACAGATAACGGCCATCATAGGTGCCATCGGTGAACGACATATGCGGATGGTGCAGATCGCCATTGTCGTAGGTGACCTTGCCATTGGCCGCCAACATTGCCTTGGTGTCCGGCAGCAAGCCTTCGGTCAGAATCTTCAGCGATTCATTCGTCTGGCCCCAACCGGTGGCAGAACAACGGTTGAACACCGGAACCCGCATTAGTTCCCGCATCGAAGGCACGCCGAGAATGCGAAGTTCACCGCTCTGACCCGAAGACCAAAAACCGTAATACTCATCCAGCTCACCCGGCTCCAGATGTGCTGACATGCCCGCTTGAGCCCTGGCTGGTGTGACAAGGGCACCGGAAAGCATGGCTCCTCCTGCCCCGGTTCCGGCCAGAACAGCGCCGGTCGCAGAGGCGGTCATCATATCACGACGTGACAACCCCTTCAGTTTCGACTTGATTTTCCTCATCTGTCTCTCCTTTCTGAATCAGATTGCAGTCATTCCGCTGCCGCCGATGCGGTTTTCAGATCGGCATTGGCAGCGACAATTGGTTTGTTGCGTTTTTCGAAGCGCGCCCGTTTCTCAGCTTTCTTGATGCATACCGGGCACTTCGACGCGCTCTGGTAGAGCACCTGACAGTGCAGGCACTGGTGACATTCGTTGGGATTGATGTGGCCTTCCGGATGAATGGCCTGGACCATGCATTCCTTGGCACAGCGTGCACACGGGTTGCCACATTCCCTGTAGCGCTTAAGCCAGTCGAACATGCGCATCCGGGCCGGTATGGCCAGAGCGGCGCCAAGCGGGCACAGATAGCGGCAATAGAAGCGCTCAACGAAAAGGCCGGCGCCAAGCAGGCCGATGGCGAACAAAACATACGGCCAGTCGCGCTGAAACTTCAGGATAATTGCGGTCTTGAATGGCTCGACCTCGGCATAGCGTTCGGCCATCTCCAGTGAATAGAGGGACAGGCCAAACAGACCGAGAAAGACCATGTACTTGACGGGCCAGAGCCGCTCGTGCAGGCCCCACGGCACAACGTATTGCGGAATACGCGCCAGCTTGGCGAGCCGGTTCACAAGTTCCTGCAGCGCGCCAAATGGGCAAAGCCAACCGCAAAACACACCCCGGCCCCAAAACAGCAATGAAGCAGCAACCGAGAACCACAACAGGAATATCAGCGGATCCATCAGGAAGGCCGACCAGGAAAAGTTGGTTGTCACCGCCGAGAAAAACGCCAGGATGTTGACAACGGACAATTGCGCATTGGCGTACCAGCCGAGAAAGCACAGCGTGAATGTCAGGAAACCGATGCGGAACCAGAACGCGACCGACTCGTTTCGGGTCACCTGCATCTGGAAGAAGAACGCGCCGGTCAGCACACCGATGGCGGCCAGCAATATCGCGACTTCGATCTTTTTTTGCAGCCAAATGCGCTGCCACAAATGGGTCAGCTCGTCAGCGGGCGTCTGACCCAGTTCACCACCAGGTTCCGGCTGGTCTGGAGGAGGGCCGGATTCGATTGGCTGCAGAAACCGTTCGGGTGTCCGGTAACCCAGATCGAATGTAACGAATACCTTGTCGATGGCACCCACCGCCCGGTGGACAAGCAGTTGCAGGCGAAATGGCTCAGCCGGATCAAACCTCATCTCCGCTGGTATCTTGAAGATATCGAGTTCCTTGAACGATGGCGCGTCACCAGCGGCCAAGGCTCCAAGGCGGCGGTGCTGGTGATCGAAGAAACGTGTCGATGAATCACCCTGAATGAGCTGAATGCGGTCGAAAATACCGCCGCGCACATAGCCGGAGCCCTTGAAGGAATATGTGCCCCGTCCAACAACGAGAATTGCGTGTTCACCCTCCTCAAGCCAATTCGTCAAGTTCCCGTACTCAGCCGCGCCCAAGAGGCTGAAGCCGATTTCCGGAACGCTGACGAGCGCCATATTCATGTCGATGAACGTCTGGTCCGCCGCACCTTTCTCTGGGCGTGCGATCGCTTTTTCGTCACCAGTGGCAGCAAAAGCCTGGTTGATCTGGCCATTGTCGAGAAGGAGCGTACGGATCGACCCATCTCCGGACAAGAGTTGCCAATCGACCGCCCGCGGATCCGGATCGGGTTTAAGCTCCTTGACCGGTCCGGTTTCGACTTCCTGCGCCAAACCTCCCAAACCAAGCGCTCGGGCCACTTTCAAACCTGAGCGAATGATGGAATCGTCGATCACCATGATGGTCACAGTCGCGCCTGAGACGATGTCCAGATCGTGTACCGATCCGCCGGCCTCAGCCTCATTGATCAGATTGAGCCCGGTGTAGCCTTCGATGACTGCGGTAATTTCCGATTCCGGTATGCCGATAAGAACGATGGGCTCGGAATGCTTGACCAGCTTCAGGCCGGTCACCTTAGCATCGGTATCCACTCCCACAACAACGTGGATAGGCTTGCCCGAGTAGCCGGTCGTGGTGACGAAATCGGAGTTCAGGAATGCATATCCGATGATTTCACCGTTTTTGAGCGCGGGAATGACGGGAACATCGCTTCTCAACGATCCGTAAGAGTCGGCCCCGGGAACAATTTCGGAAACCGGCGCGTCATCGAGAAACCGGCCGATCAGCGATTCAGCGTTGGCTGCGCGTGCGTATAGCGCCAGCGTAGCCAGCAAGAACAATCCAATGATCCAGGTGAAACGCGTCACAGCAGGGTTGTCCCATCTTGAATATGGGCGATTCTATTGCGGTGTGCACATTGTGACGTTGTGCAGGATCAAACTCAGAGGGTTTCGTTTCTTAAACCGCCAAGGGTAAACAAGCGCGCGTTTCTGCCGCAAAAGCGGGACGTTGTACGGCAAGACGGCAGAAGCGCAAATTGCAAACATTCTGGCACCCGTCCACCATATAATTGTCAACGGCCCCCAACGGTCGCTTAGTTTGTTGACCAATATCAAAGAAGACCGATACTCCCCTGGATACCTTTTCGTTTGATGAGGGGAAATGATCATGTCAAACGCTGCCGAACCCAGTAGTCCGGGCGTAGCCGATTCGGAACTGGCAAATGTCACAAAGGCGGAAGAGCGACGGGTATTCGTTATTCTGGCGGTGTTCCTGGCTCCGATATTGAGCGTGATGCTGGTTGGTGGATACGGATTTGTCATCTGGATGAGCCATCTGCTGCTGGGGCCACCTGCCCAATGAGCTACGCTGCAAGGGGGGCCAACCAATCACGTCGAGGTTTCGCCTTGTCGATGGCGGGAATGCAGCACGAAGCGTGCCTGAGACCACCTTGGACCACTGAAAATCGGGTGCGCGAAAACTGCACATCATGTGGCGATTGCATTCGCGATTGTCCGGAATCGATTCTAGTCTCAGGCCCGGCGGGAACGCCTGTTGTCGATTTCAGTCTTGGTGCTTGCACGTTTTGCAGCTCATGTGCCGAAGCCTGTGGCGAAGACGTGTTTCGGAATGTCGATACGTCACCTTGGAGCCTGAAAGCGAATATCGGTCAGTCCTGCCTCCTGAACGCCGGCATATCCTGTCAGAGCTGCACTGATGCGTGCGACGACATGGCAATCCGGTTCGACATGAGGGCCGGACCGGTCGGCAAAGTTCAGGTTCTTTCTGAAAATTGCACAGGTTGCGGCGCATGCGTTTCGGTTTGCCCGGCCAAGGCAATCCAGATCCATACCGGTGAAGCGGGTACATCATGAACGAGCAACTGCATATATCCAGTATTGTCGTGACCGCCGATCCGGACCGGCTCGACATCGTCGAACCTGCAATAGAGGCATTGGGGATCGCGGAAATTGCGGTTCGCGGACCCGGCGGGAAGCTCATAGTCACGCTTGAAACAGGTGAAGAGCAAAGCATGGTTCAGGCATTGACCGACATTCAGCTCATGCCCGGCGTGGCGAGCGCCGCGCTCGTCTATCACCAAACAACAAGAGAGGCGGATGCACTGGCCGCCTTGGAGAATGCAGGGAGTCCGATATGACCCAGCCGACACGTAGGGATGTAATCAAGGCGCAAGCAATCGCTGCGGCAACGGCGGCTGTCGGCCTTCCACTTCCAGCGGCAGCCCAGTCGCTTGTTACTGATGCGCAATTGACCGATTTGAAGTGGTCCAAAGCCGCCTGCCGGTTCTGCGGCACCGGTTGTTCGATCATGGTGGCAACCAAGGCAGGCCGGGTTGTTGCGACGCACGGAGACAGCCAATCGCCGGTCAATCGCGGACTGAACTGTGTCAAGGGCTACTTCCTGTCGAAGATCATGTATGGCCAGGACCGCCTGACAAAACCGTTATTGCGCAAGAAGGATGGCGTCTACGACAAAAACGGCGAATTCGAACCCGTCACCTGGGACGAAGCGTTCGACATCATGGCCGAAAAGTGGAAGGTGACGCTGAAAGCAAAAGGCGGCGAAGGGGTCGGCATGTTCGGCTCCGGCCAATGGACCGTTTGGGAGGGTTATGCTGCGGCGAAGCTCTACAAGGCAGGATTCCGGTCAAACAACATTGATCCAAATGCCCGCCATTGCATGGCGTCGGCGGTGGCCGGATTTATCCGGGCCTTCGGTATTGACGAGCCCATGGGATGCTATGACGATTTTGAACATGCCGATGCCTTCGTGCTCTGGGGCTCGAACATGGCCGAGATGCATCCGGTGTTGTGGACGCGTGTCGCAGACCGCAAATTCAGCCATCCGCATGTCAAGGTCGCCGTGCTGTCGACTTTCAAGCACCGAAGCTTCGACCTCGCCGACATCCCGATGGTTTTCACACCGCAGACCGATCTGGTGATCCTCAATTACATCGCCAACCACATTATTCAGAACGACGCGGTGAACCGGAGTTTCATCACCAAGCACGTCAATTTCCGGCGCGGAAATACCGACATCGGCTACGGGTTGCGCCCCGAGCATCCGCTCGAACAGGCTGCCGCCAACAATACGAAGGCCGGCGGTTCGGCCGAAATGTCATTTGACGAGTTCGCTGAGTTTGTCAGCGAGTATACGTTGGAAAAAGCTGCTGAGATGTCGGGCGTACCAGCGAACCGGCTGGAGGAGTTGGCCAAACTCTATGCGGATCCCGATACAAAAGTGATGTCGCTGTGGACCATGGGTGTCAATCAGCACGTGCGCGGCGTCTGGGTCAACAACATGATCTACAACATCCATCTGTTGACCGGCAAAATTTCGCAACCCGGCAACTCACCCTTCTCGCTGACCGGCCAACCTTCCGCTTGCGGCACCGCTCGCGAGGTCGGCACATTCGCGCACCGGTTGCCCGCCGACATGGTTGTCGCCAATGAGAAGCACCGGGAGATCGCAGAGAAAATCTGGAAGCTGCCTTCCGGTACGATTCCGGGCAAGGTTGGGGCTCATGCCGTGTTGCAGAACCGCCATCTGAAGGATGGAAAGATCAACTGCTACTGGGTGCAGGTCAACAACAACATGCAGGCCGCGCCCAACATGATGGAAGAGGGTTATCCGGGATACCGGAATCCGGACAACTTCATTGTGGTATCCGAAGCCTATCCAACGGTTACTGCCGAGGCGGCCGACCTGGTGCTGCCGACCGCAATGTGGGTTGAGAAAGAGGGTGCCTACGGCAATGCAGAGCGCCGCACCCAGTTCTGGCACCAGCTTGTCGAGGCGCCGGGAGAATCCAAGTCCGATATGTGGCAGGTCGTCGAGTTCTCAAAACGGTTCAAAACAGAAGACGTATGGGATCCGGCAGTGCTCGATGCAAATCCAGACTACAAGGGCAAGACGCTGTATGAAGTCTTGTTCACCAATGGCCAGGTCGATGCCTTTCCGCTTTCGGACATGGATCCGGACTATGGCAATCATGAAGCTGAGGATTTCGGCTTCTACATCCAAAAGGGATTGTTCGAAGAATATGCCGGCTTTGGGCGCGGCAAGGCACACGATCTGGCAGATTTCGATACCTACCATAACAACCGCGGGCTGCGCTGGCCGGTCGTCGATGGCCAAGAAACACTTTGGAGGTTCAAGGAAGGTTCCGATCCGTATGTCGAGGCCGGAACCGACTTCCAATTCTATGGCAAGAAAGACGGTCGGGCGATCATTTTTGCCTTGCCGTTTGAACCGGCGGCCGAAAGTCCAAACGAGGAGTATCCGTTCTGGCTTTCCACCGGGCGCGTACTGGAGCATTGGCACTCCGGCTCGATGACCCAACGTGTGCCCGAACTGTATTCGGCAGTTCCCGACGCGCTTTGTTACATGCATGTGGACGATACTGCCGAACTGGGCCTGAGACGTGGCTCAGAAATCAGGGTGTCGTCCAAGCGCGGCTCGATCATCACCCGGGTGGAAACGCGCGGCAGAAACAAGCCGCCCCGGGGGCTTGTATTCATTCCCTGGTTCGATGCCAGCCAATTGATCAACAAGGTGACGCTTGATGCAACGGATCCGATCTCCAAGGAGACCGATTTCAAAAAATGCGCCGTCAAAATCGAGGCTGTGTGAGGTTGCCATGAAAAAGATAGCATTACCCGCCCTGATGGTTCTGATTGCATCCGCAGCGTTGGCTGACAATCAGATCGCCACTTTGCGCGGTGCCGCGGGGCTCGAAGAAAACGGACCTGCTCCGGCGATCGCCAAGACGCTTAATACCGACATTCGCCAAGTGCGAAATTATCCTGAGCAGCCCCCGATCATACCGCACAAGATCGACGGCTATCAGGTCGATAAAAATGTCAATCAGTGCATGACCTGCCACAGCCGGACTGCGATTGAGGTCAGCCAGGCTCCGATGATCTCGATTACCCACTTTATGGATCGCGACGGACAGTTTCTCGCCACTGCATCACCGAGGCGATACTTCTGCACGCAATGCCATGTTACCGCCTCTGATTCCCGTCAGCTCGTAGACAATGTTTTTGTCGATGTCGACGAGGTCCTCGATTTCATACAGCGACGGGAAGGCGAAGACTGATGAGAAGGTTTCTGGCAAGAACCTGGGCCATAATCCGCCGCCCCAGCGCGCATTTTTCGCTGGGATTCCTGACTGTTGGCGGATTTGTAATGGGTATCGTTTTTTGGGGCGGTTTCAACACTGCGCTGGAAGCGACCAACACCGAAACCTTTTGTGTCAGCTGCCATGAAATGCGCGACAATGTATTTGCGGAGTTGAAGGAGACAGTGCATTACACCAACAACTCCGGTGTCCGGGCCTCATGTCCGGATTGCCATGTTCCGCACAACTGGACATCGAAAATTGCTCGGAAGATGGCTGCCACGAAGGAACTCTATGGCACCGTTTTCGGAACCATAAACACACCCGAAAAATTCGAAGCAAAGCGACTCACGCTGGCGCAGCATGAATGGGCGCGAATGGAGGCCAATGATTCGCTTGAATGCCGCAACTGTCATTCAGCGGACAGTATGGACATTACCCTGCAAAGCCCTCGCGCAGCCGAAGCACATGAGCGGTTCCTGTTCACCGGTGAGAAAACCTGTATTTCTTGCCACCAAGGCATTGCGCACAAATTGCCCCAGCAGGCAGCTTCCATCCCCGGTTCGCGCGACTCCATTGTGACCTTCCTGGCCGGAACCGGGTCTTCGACCGAAGAGAAGTCCGAATAGGTTAACGCCGCACCGAACTTGGGGAGTGCAGAACGCTAGAGCTGGATCCGCCCGTGAATCTCGCAATGCGGATCGGTAAATGCAGATCCTCCCTGCGCTCCGCTACACCAAAGTCCGCCAACAATCGTTGCACCCTTCAGCTGTGCTCCGGCGCGCAACTTGGCGCCCTGGATTGAAAAATTTCCATTGGCCAGAGCACGGTTCAAATTTAGCCTGCCAATTGCTTCGCAGTTGTCAAAGGCGGCAATACCGCGAAATTCGGCACCGTTGAAATCGACGCCACTGTTAAATCGGCAATCATCAAAACGGGCGTCGTTGAAAAAGCAAACGTTGTCGAAATTTGTGTGGTGACAAAATTCAGCGGAGCGAAACCAGCTGATGCCTTTGAAAGAAGAGCCGGCGAAAGAAACGGCTCCGCCAAAGCGTGAATTGCTGAGATCCAAGCCACACAGGACCCGCCCGGAAAGATCAACATCGCCAACCACGACCAGATTGCTCAGATCAACAAAGAACCCGAAGGCGGGTTCGGCCGAAAGGCGCTGCACCAGTTGATCGCCGTAGATTTCCCGCTGCTCGGTCACAGGGGCGTCTCCCAGGCATTGTAGCCGTAGACCCAGTCCGCATTGCCACCCTTTTTCAGCCACTCGTTGCCGCGCGATGCAATCTGGATTTTGGCGGTCCTGTCCATTCTGGCATGTTCGTATCGCTGAAGCGCAGCATGCACGTCGGCGGCTTCAACCTTCTCGAGAACCCTCGACAAAACCACGGCGTCCTCAATCGCCTGGCATGCTCCCTGCGCCATGAACGGCGTCATCGGGTGTGCAGCATCTCCAAGCAGGGTCACGCGGCCATTCGACCACTGCGGCAATGGATCGCGAACATGAAGCGCCGATTTGGTCACTGTCTCACAGGCATCGAGCAGAGCACGCGCCTCGGGATGAAAATCTGAATAGGCTTGACGCAGTTCGGAGATTTCACCGGCTGCTGTCCAGCTTTCTGTTTGCCAGTCATCCTGCGGCGTGGTGGCGAAGACAAAAATTTCCTTGCCGCCGGTAAGGGGAAAGGTCACGATCTGGCGATCCGTTTCCGGGCCCCACCATTTTGTAAAGGCATCCAGATTTGGCAGATCTGCGGCGCGTTCACGCGGGAAAGTCGCCCGCCACGAAACCAGGCCGGTGAATTGCGGATTCTCCGGTCCAAACACCGCATGGCGGACCGCTGAATGGATACCGTCTGCTCCGATGATTACATCGAATGATGCTTGCGAGCCGTTTTTGAAGTGAACAACCGCTTCGCCGTTTTCCATAACCGAAGTGGCTTTGTGATCCATCCTGAAACACCCAGAGGGCAGCATTTCCTCCAGAGCGCTCAGCAGGTCGGCGCGATGGATCGTCAGCTGCGGGGCGCCATATTTCTGTGCGGCCGCATCGCTCATCTCCAGCCGCGATGTTTCTGCGCCGGTATCCCACATCCGGCTGATGCGGTGTGTGGGTCTCGCTGCCGTCTTGCGAAGTCTCTGGCCAATTCCCAGCCGGTCGAGCGCATGAACGGCATTCGGTGTCAGGTTGATGTCAGCACCAACCCGGCCAAACGCTTTGCTCTGCTCAAAAACGGTAACGCCGTGGCCGACGTTTCGCAGGGCGATCGCCGCGGTCAGCCCGCCAATTCCCGCTCCAACAATTCCGATTTTCAGTTTGCTCATGCGGTCTTACCACCATCTCCCGGCCATCGCGCCCAGGGATGAGGAGCGCCGGACAAATCCTGGTAAACCGATTTCTGGCGCATATAGGCCAACATGCCCTCCCGGCCCTTTTCGCGACCAAGTCCACTTTCCTTGTCGCCACCAAACGGTGTCGAAATCGAAAACTGCTTGTAGGTATTGATCCAGACGGTGCCGGCCTGGACAGCGCGTGCGACACGCCAGCCTTTCTGGAAATCCCGGGTCCAGATCCCACAGGCGAGGCCGTAGGGATTGTCGTTGGCCTGCGCTATGACGTCGGCTTCATCTTCAAACGGCAGGACGGCCAGTACCGGCCCGAATATCTCCTCGCGGCAAAGCGTTGAATCGTTTGGAAGACCGGCGATGATGGTCGGGAGATAGTAGGCACCATTTGCAAGAGACGGATCGTCCGGCCGGCAGCCTCCGGTCAGTATCGTTCCGTCGTAATCGACAGCGTTGCTGACCGCTTGCTCGATGCCGGTCCGATGATCCTCATGAATAAGCGGGGCAACCTGCGTGCTATCATCGTGCGGATGGCCGACGGCGAGTGCCTGGGTCGCTTTGACCAGATCAGCGATAAAATCATCGTAGATGCTACGCTGGACGAACAATCTCGATCCGGCGATGCAGGACTGGCCGGTCGAGGAGAAAATACCGAAGAGAATTCCGGCGATGGCAACGTCAGTATCGCAATCATCAAAGACGATTGTCGGCGATTTTCCACCCAACTCGAGCGAGACCGGCATCAGCTTTTCGGCTGCCTTCAATGCGATGCGGCGGCCGGTCGATGTGCCGCCGGTAAAGGACACTTTGGCGATGTCCGGGTGGGTGACAAGCAGGTCGCCAATCTCGCGGCCTGAGCCGGGCAATACCGAAAACAGTCCCTTCGGCAAGCCCGCTTCTTCAATGATGCGGGCGAGTTCCAGCGAGACCAATGGGCTCCACGACGCCGGCTTCAGCAGCACGGCATTCCCTGCGGCCAGCGCCGGCGCAATCTTCTGTGCATCCGATGCAATTGGAGAATTCCAAGGCGTGATCGCCGCGACAACACCAAGCGGCTCATGGGTCGAGAGTGTCAGAAAGTCTCCCCGCGGTGTTGTCATCGTCCCGTCAGATGTCTCGCAAACGGCAGCAAAGTAGTGGAATGTACCCGCCGCCGACTGCGCCAGCGCTGCCGTCTCCCTCAATGTCTTGCCGGTATCACGGCTCTGGATCCAGGCGATACGGTCAATGCTGGCTTCGATCCCCTCGGCGATACGATGCAGATATCGTGCGCGCTCGTGCGGTTTGAGGTTCAGCCAAGCCGGATCAGCCTGCGCAGCCGCAGCCGCCTCGATTGCGGCCACACAGTCGTCATGAGAAGCCCCGTCGATCACCCGGTTCAGACTGCCATCTGCCGAAAACAGAGATTCAATCGGCGCACCCTTGCCTGGCCGCCATTCTCCGCCGACAAAAATCAGGTTGCCGGGCAATTCGCACGCTTTGACGGTCATCGCTGCTTGCCATCGACTGAAGCCATGCTGTCCATCATCCAGCACTCCCGGCAGCACCAGCAGGTGGGCCGGCAAATGGTTGGGCGAACGGCCCAATGGCGCACATGTCGACTTCGACCATCACGGGTCCTTCGGTGGCAATCGCTTCATCCAATGAACCGGCAAAGCTGGTTTCACTTGAAACTTTGATGTGCGGCAATCCGACCGACCGGCAAAGAAGTTCAAAATCGGGAGTGGCAAGGGCGGAATAAACGCGCCGGCCCTCATATTGCGCGTCCTGGATGTTCTTGATGACGCCATAGGCCTGATCGTTCATCAGCACGAAAACGAGGTTCGCCTTTTCCTCGACGGCGGTGATCAGTTCCGCCTGACCCAGTTGCGCGCCGCCATCGCCGACCAACACGATAGATTTGGCTTCGCCATCCACCAATCCGGCGCCAATGCCCATTGCAATTCCCTGGCCGATACCGCCGCCAAGGGCGTGAACCCCGTGGTGCGGCTGGTCAATCTGAACGTATCGATTGCCGAATGTGGAATTGGAGATCGTGACGTCGCGGACGAATGGATGTCCGCCTGCCGAGACCCGTTCCTGAAGGGCATCGGCGATGACACGATAGACGCCCAGCTGATCTCGCAACCGGCCTTCGGAATTGGCTCTGGCAATGGCTATGGAATGTCTGAATTCTGCGTCGGTCTGAAGCCGCTCCGGCAAGCGTTCGAGCAGCCGGCGAAGGGTATCCTTTGCATCTCCATGGATGAAAAGATCGGCCGGATAGTTGCGCCCATTCTGCGACGCGTCCGCATCAATCTGGGCCAAGGGAGTTGGCAGGGGAAGTTTGAAATTCCGCGTCTCGTTTCCGCGCAGGCGCGATCCGACAACGATCATCAGGTCTGATCTGGAATAAATATCCGCCGCCTCGGGCGTCATGTTGAAGGCGCCGAGCGTGGCTGGATTGCGCTCATCGACAACGGCCCGGCCATTGGTGCTGGTTACGGCGCAGAGACCGCGAGCAACCAGCTCGTTTGCTTCTGCCGCACATTCCCGCGCCCCACCGCCAAGCCAGATCATCGGCCGGTGTGCAGATTTGATCATCTCGGCAAGCGCATCGATCGAGTTATCGCAGGAAACTGGCTTGACCAATTCTGGCGGAGAGACCCGGTCATCGATCGCGGCTGGGTGACGCTGAACGTCAACGGGGATTTCGAGGCTGACCGGGCCAGCAGGGGGAGATTTCGCTGCAACAATCGCTTCAGCCAAAGTCGTATGGACGGAGCCGGAGTTCAAAATCCTGAAACAGGCTTTCGAGACGGCCTTCAACATGTCGGCCTGTCGCGGCACATCGTGAATGGCGGCGCGATCCTGGTCCATGAACTCGCTGTCCACCTGAGTGGTGATGTGCAAAACGGGCGATCCGGCGGTCAACGCTTCCACCTGTGCGCCCGCGGCATTGGCTGCTCCCGTGCCGGTGGAAGTGATCACCACGCCGACTGACCGCGATACGCGGGCATAAGCGTCCGCCATATTCATGGCGCCCGCCTCACCGCGCGCCGGGACAAAACGAATCCTCTTCTGACGGGCAATCGCATCAAGGATCGGCATGTTGTGAATGGAAATCACGCCAAAAACGGTCTTGACCCCTGCATCAGCCAGATGACGGGCGATGGCATCACCCACGGTTCCTGTTTCAACTCTCGTTTTTGCTTCCGTCAGCATTGATCATACAAACCTTGAAGTGCCGCCCGACACTTCGAGCCGTGCGCCGGTAATGTAACTGGCGGCTGGCGAAGCCAGGTAGATAATCGCGTTTGCCGTTTCTTCCGGGCGGCCAAAGCGTTGCAGCGGGATATGGCGTTTTGCGGCCTCTGCGCGTATCCATTCGTCAAGGCTGACCGTCTTGTCGTCGCGTGCATCAAAGCGGCGCTGCCATTGTCCCGACATGATGATGCCCAGCAGGATGGAGTTGACGCGGATTGCCGGCGCCAGTTCGTTGGCTAGTGATTTCATCAGGTTCTGCACTCCGGCGCGAGCAGCCGAGGTACAAACCATGTGAGGTTCAGGCTGGTAGGCCAGCAGCGAATTGACACCGACAACAGAGCCGCAGCCGCTCTCGGCCAGCATGTCCTGAAATGCGCGGAGAGGATTGATTTGGCTGAAGAATTTCAACCCAAGTTCGTCGCGCCAGTCGGCGTCGCTCGTGTCCGCGAATGTCGAAACCCGCCCCTGCCCGGCATTGTTGATGAGAATATCGCAGCCTCCGAATTTCTCGGCCACCTTGCCTGCAAATCCGTGCATTGCGTCCGGGTCGAGAACAGAGGCTGCTTCGGCCAAAACATTCCCTGCATCAAATTCGGACCTGAGTGCGCTCTCGACGCTTTCAAGCCGCTCGCTGTCGCGGGCGCAGAACGCAACCCTGGCGCCCTCACCCAGAAACGCCCGAACGGTGGCAAGCCCGATGCCCGAAGTGCCGCCGGTGACAACCGCAACCTTTCCGCCAAGCCCCAGATCCATTCAATTAGCCCCTTCCGAGGGAAATCCCCTGTCGGGGCGGCCAAGCATCACAGCCCGCATGGCCGGCGTTGGCGGGCCGGCGGTCATCCAGCGGTCTGACAGTTCCGGATCGCCCCACGGCCATTCCTTGGCGACGTGAGTCGCTTCGTCGATCTGTTGAAGCTCTGTGGTGAACTCGATAACAAATCCCGACGGGGAAACAAAATAGGCGAAAGGATTGTTTCCCGGCCCGTGACGGCCCGGTCCCCAGCTTGGCACGTGACCCATCTGCTTCATCCGGCCGATGCCGCGCATGAATGAATCCATATCAGGCATTTCGAAAGCGACATGGTTCGCGCTGGCATGATCGTTTTGAAAAAGGCCAATCGAGTGATGGTCTGACGAGCACCGAAGAAACGACATCCGGTCGACATAATAGTCACTCAAACGGAAGCCGAGGACATCCGAATAGAACGCTTCGGTAGATTTGATGTCGGGTGTGTTGATCACCACGTGGGAGACCTTGACCGGCATGGCGAACTCTTCCGATGTGTCCCGATTAGGCTCGACATCAGCGACAATTCTGAGCAACCGGTTGTCCGGGTCGCGCAGCATGAATCCAAACCCGCCACCCGGCGTTGTCTGGTCAGCCGGCTCGCTGACGATCGCTGCTCCAGCTCCATTCAATTGGTCGAAAAGCGCCTGTAATCGCTCCCGGCTGTTCATGCCGAAATTGATGTAGTCGATGCCGTAGTTGTCACCGTCGGTAAGTGCGTAGATGAAGGGTTCCGGTCCGGTACCGCGCAAATACACAGTATCATCATCGGACGGCACGGATTTCAGACCCCAGGTTCCCGTATAGAAGTCTGCCGTTTCGGTCATGTGCGGCGCGTGCATGGCGATACCGCGAAGGAAATCTATGCCAAGTCGCTCGGTCATCTGGGCCTCGTCATGTTGATATCGCTTCCGGACGGATCAGACCGGAATCCAAGTTGTTGGGAAATTTCATGCGCCGATGTACGCAAAGCTGAGTGAATCTCATCGCGTCGGCCAGAACTTTCGGCGAATTCATGCTCAGGACCGGTGACATTGATGGCCGCAACCGGTTCGCCGGTACTGTCGAAAACCGCCGCGGCGGCCGATCCAATACCTGCTTCGAAATTGCCGACACTCCAGGCAAGCCCTGTTTTACGGTCGGTGTCCAGCTGGGCTTCAAGCGCGATCCTGCTGGTTGGGGTTTTGGATGTGACAGCATGGAAATCACAACCTTTAAGCAAACTGTCGCGTTGCGCGCCATTGTGGTGAGCCAGAATGATCCTGCCAATGGTAGTGGCGTGAACCGGCAGCCGGCTGCCCACGCGGACATTGCTGACCAGGTGCAGATTGGGTGTCTCACGCAACAGGTAGAGGATTTCCAGCCCTTCAATCACACCCAAATGAGCCGACAATCCCAGTGAGGCAGCGAGATGCTTTAGTTCCGGCTGAGCGATCTGGACAATATCGCGCGAATAAAGCGCGCGTGCGGCCAGGTGGATCAAACCATTGCCAAGTGCGTAACCGGCGCCATCCGGATTGGGTTGTATCATCTTCTCGCGATGGAGCGTCTCCACCAACCGTAGCAACGTCGTCCGGTTGATCCCTGTCTCCTTGGCGGCAAGACTGGAATTGGCGCAATCATTGCCGTCGGCGATGTACCGCAAAAGGGCAATTGCCCGCTCAACCGGTGGAACGCCATATGCCGACCGACCGTTGCTCAACTGACCACCCTTTCAAGCTTCCGGTTATTGACAAAGGTGGTGATTTCCGACGCGACGATTTCAGGCCGTTCCTTATGAACCAGGTGCCCTGCTTCGCTGACTACGCGGTAACGATGCTGATACCGGTCGTCATCATCAATAAGCGATTGATGAACTTGCTCGCTTTGCGATGGCGGCGTGATCACGTCCTCGGCACCGACGACAACGAGGCTCGGACAGCGCACCGAACGCGAGGACCGGGACAGCGTTCCGCTCGCGAGCAGATGGACCGCTTGCGCATATCCGGGAAGTTTGATCGCGCTCATGGCGGCAATAGCCTCGTCGCGGATGTCAGGCTTGGTGTCCGGTTCGAAGAGCAACCGCGGCGCACGTTGCTCGGCGAACTTTTTTGCCCCCACCGCGGACAGATCGGCAAGCCGTGCTGCCGCCTTCTCGGGGAGCGGTTCTTCATTGCCCATCCCATATCCCTCGGCACACGCCATAAGCGTCAAGTGCCGGACATCGCGAGGAAAGCGGCACGCATAATCGACCGCCATAATCGTCCCGAGCGAGTGGCCGACAAGCGCAAATTCAGACAGGTTTAGTGACCTGACAAGATGGTGCAGGCGGGCGCTGTAGTCCTTTGCAACAGGGCGCTCAGCAGCCAGTGGTTCCGATTGTCCGTATCCGGGCGCGTTCCAGGCCAGCAGCATCCAATCATCCGGCAGGTGGCGAGCTAGCCTGTCGAATGTGTGAAAGTTGCTTCCGATACCATGGAGCATGACCACGCATTTCTTCCGGTCTCCGTCTCGCAACCCGAATTCGAGGCCATCGATCAAGTCTGTCCGGAACCCGCTCATGCGAAACAGAACCCCCGATTGGCTGGCAATACCTGTCCGGTCAGTGCCAGTGCCGCTTCACTCAGAAGAAAAGTGATGGTGCCAACTACATCCTCCGCATTTTGCGGTCCGGGTACCGCTCTGTTGTTTTCATAATGCGCATGGCGCTCCGCGGGCACGTATTCGGTTGATTCCGTCGTCAAAATGCCGGGGGCGACCGCTGTCACGCCTATTCCTTGTGGACCCAGTTCACGGGCAAGAGACCGCGTCATTGCCATGACGGCGCCCTTGCTGGCGACATAGGCAAGAAGCTTTGGCGCCCCCCACAAGGCGGTATCGGATGCAATATTGACAATGCGGCCAGCGTTCGATCTTGCCAGCAAAGGCGCGGCGGCGCGGGTAATCAGCCAAAGGCCGCGGACATTAACTTCCATGACCTGATCCCACGTTTCGATGTCAATCTCGTCATGGGACTTGCCGCCGATGCCGGTAGCAATTGCCCCGTTGTTGACAAGGCCGTTGAGCGAGCCTTCGTGTTGACCGATGCTGTCAATTAAGCTTTCGATCGAGTTCGGGTCTGCCAGGTCGACCCTGGCAAATCTGGCGCTACCACCGCTTTCCTCGATCAACGATACCGACTGTTGTCCGCCTGTTTCGTCGATATCCGCCACCACCACAATCGCACCCGCAGCAGCAACGGCCAGGGCGATTTCCCGCCCAAGGCCGCGCGCGCCCCCGGTTACGAGTATGGTCTTGTCGGCAAGCATTGGCCTACTCAGCCGCCTCCGCCAGAGCTGCCTCGGCGTCGATTTGCCCGGCGGCTGCGTTCAGCAGCATCTGGCGGATCTTCGAAACGCCGAGATCGTGCTGGTAAAGCATGTCACGTTTACCGGCGTCGGGTGTCATTGCCTCCAGCATGATGCGGTCTTGCTCCAGCACATGCCAGTGCCTGGGTTCAAGTTTGGCGCGGTACAGGAAACGCCATGCCTCCCGCTCGATATTCTGAACCTTTCGCAAACGCCAGAAAAACACTTTGCAGGTGTTTTCATCGACCGGTGCGACGAAGCCGACAATGCGCATATTTCCACCGGGACCGGCCGCGGGCGGATAGGGAATATCGAGGCTGCAATACATGTTGCCGTCATTGACATACATGTCGACCCAGTCGAAATTTTCACCGATTTGTCCAACGCGGCTGACGCGAAAACCGCGATCTCGATCAGACAATTCGACCAGATCCTGTTTGGCGCCGAAGGCCAGCGTGAACGATTCGGCATGCAGATAACAGCCGTGCATCGGGTCGGACAAATTGTCGAGCGCCAACCGATAATTGGTGTTCCAAATGCCGGTGCACAGAAATCCGGTCCAGTCCGGATCCTTCAATTCAGCGGGCACTTCAAACTCCGGCGGTTCGGCTTCGGTCTCGCCGGGAATGAAAGCAAACACCGCACCTGCGACCTCGATCGTCTTGTAGGCGGTATTGGTCTTGCGGCCCTCGAAGGCGCATTCCGGCATGGCGGGAACCCGCTCGATGACTCCCTCACCGGTCATGATGATGCCGTGATACCGGCAGCCTATCTTGCCCTCGTGAACTTCGCCCAGCGACAGTGGCGCGCCACGATGGGGACAATGGTCTTCAATGCACTCGATCTGTCCTTCGCCGTTTCGCCACAGAACCAGCCGCCGCCCGGTGATCTTCGCGCCGTAAGGTCGGTCATCGCGCACCTCAACGGTCTTGCACACCGGATACCAGCGCCCGGTCAGGCCCTGATTTACCCTGGCTTCAATTTTGCTGCGCCTTTCCTGCCTGTCCATGGTTCGTCTCCGCTCTAAGGACGCTTCACTTTCGACAACGGATGGTCGTCCGGATAGGTGGGCGTGACCGGCTTGGGATTGCCGATCATCACGCACATCAAGGCCTCTTCAATGCCCTCGTTGCGCAAACCGCGATAAACTCCGGGCGGTACAGAAATCAGGTCCCGCTCGGTCAGCACCGTCTCGACAGTTTCGCCGTGGTGCTCGATGAAGAGCCTGATCTTGTGGCCCTTGAGAATGAAAAAGACTTCTTCGGCATCGGTGTGAATGTGCGACGGGCCTTCGCATCCGGCCGGCAGTACCATGGTCGAGAACGTGAAATGTTCAGCCGGTACGACATTTGTGTCGCCTTTTACCCCGGTCGCGCCGGTTCCCAGATATCGCATCTGGGCGCGCTTGTATTTCGGGTCATAGTCGGCCTGAAATTTCAGCGCATTCCAGTCAAGCGTGCGGGTTTCGTATCGTGCCACACGGCTTTCGATCCAGTCACCCAGCGACATGCCTTCGGGAATGTTCACGTCTCCAGGATCGATCTTGGGAAAATCAGGATGGGTGTTCATGTCAGCTCTCCGCTTTTGGGATGTAGTGAAGCAGCCGCGCCTCGACATAGGCGACGGCGGAATAAAGGGCGATGCCGATGAGCGTCAGCAGCAGAATGGCGTTGAACACCATTGCCGCATTTGCCTGGCCTTCGCCGTAAGAAATGAGAAATCCGAGCCCTGTATTGCCGCCGACCAGTTCGCCGACAGTTACGCCGATTACCGCCAGCGTTGAACCGATACGCAGCCCCGCAAGCAGCGACGGCAGCGTCGAAGGAAACTCGATTTTCCGGAAAATATCGAACCGGGAAAGATTGTAGGCGCGTGCCAGATTTATGATGTCTCGATCGACTGTCTTCATGGCCTGCAGCACGTTGACCAGGATCGGAAAGAAAACGATCAGTATGGTCACGAGAAGTTTGGGCCAGAAGGTGAAGCCGAACCACATGATAAATAGCGGCGCGAAGGCCACCTTTGGCGCGATCTGCAATGCCAGAATGTATGGCGACAGCACTTTCTCCCAAAACAGGGACATGCCGAGCAGGTAGCCGATGATCGCTCCGAGCGCGCTGCCTATGCCAAACCCGATCAACGTCATCGTAAAGGTAGAGAATGTGTGCGCGACCAGATTGTCCAGCCGCACCATGCGCAGCAATTCTTCCAAGCACTGGCTCGCTGTCGGGATGATATATCGCGGCACGCCAAGCGCCGGCGGCACCAGTTCCCATAAAACCAGGAACAATAACGCCACAGCAAATGTGGTCAGGAGCGGTGCGTTTTTCATTTTGCGAGGCCCGGCATAAAGATCGGATGCGCCAATTACCGGCGCATCCGGATTTGCTGATCAGTTCACGAAGTCATTCGTGTAAGTGTCGGCAATTGGCACTGCTTCGCGCACGATTTCCTTCTCAACGTAGAAATCCTGAACTGCTTTCAGGCGTGCTTCGTCGAACTTGCCGAAATTGTCGACATCATCGCCATATACCAGCGAGATATAGGCCTTCATGATGCCTTCCATGATCTTTTCCTTGCCCTCATGCTGCGGCACGGCAGCAACGTAATCCTTGGCTGCCTGTGCAGGATCGGCGATTACGTCCTTGTAGCCACGAATAGTGGCCTGCACGAAACCGCGCACCATGTCCGGGTTGTTCGCGATGGTCTCATCCGAAGCGATGATTGCCTGAGCCATAGCGGGAAAAATATCATTGATCGGCGTTGTCTGGATTTCAACGCCGGCGCCGCGGATCGCTCCTGCCCATTCCGGCACACCGGACATCGCCTGGATATCACCGGAAATCATCAGTTTGATGATACCGCCGGGTCCGACAGCCTGGATGTCGGCGTCATCCTTGGTCAGGCCGGCACTCGCCAGGTAGGCAAGCAGATTATAGTAGGTTGTGTCCTGATAGGAGAGAACACCTATCGACTTGCCTTTCAGGTCGGCCGCCGAATTGATGCCGGCATCCTTGCGCCAGTTTATCTGGGTCAGCGCCTTGGAGCCAAGTACTGCGACACCCCTGACAGCGATGCCGTTGGCGCGGACGATGATCGCTGTGTCGCCGATGCCGCCGCCAAGATCAGCATTGCCGACGCCTACCTGCTTGGCAACGTCAGCGCCGCCCTTGCCGACCTGGAAGGTCACGTCGAGACCGGCTTCCTTGTAGTAACCCTTTGCCATTGCCAGTTTGAACGGCGCGAAAGCCGGTAGGAAATCAGGTGCCGGAAACAGGTATGTGACCTTCTCCTGTGCTGCTGCCATTCCGGCGATCAGCGACATGGCAATTCCTGCCGCCAGTGTGCGTAGTGATTTTCTCATTTCTTCCTCCCTCATTGGAATGTGTGATTCAGGCGATCTCCTGCGCATCCTGAAGCTTCAGGAGCGCAAACAGGTGATTGATATAATCAGTGATCTTCGGGTTCTGCCGCCGCGCCGTGGGATTACCACGATCGGGCAAGTCGACGTCGATTTCATCTATTATCGTGCCGGGACGCTCGCTTAGTACGATGATGCGGTCGGCCATGAACGCGGCTTCCGCCAGATCATGTGTAATCAGGAGTGTTGTGATATTTTCCTGCTCGATCGTTTCGGCGAAATTGCGCTGGATGATGATTTTGGTTTGCGCGTCGAGGGCCGAAAACGGTTCATCGAGCAAGATCACATCCGGCTCGATTGCAAGCGTCCTTGCCAGCGCAGCACGTTGCCGCATGCCGCCGGACAGCTGGTAGGGATAGTAATCGCCAAATCCGTGCAGATGGCACTCGTCCAGCTTCTCCCGTGCCTTCTCGCGACATTCGGCTTTTGTGAAGCCGCGTGATTCGAGGCCGAAGGCTACGTTTGCCTCGATGGTCCGCCATGGAAGCAGCAGATCCTTTTGCAGCATGAAACCAACATGCGAATTGGGTTTGAGAACCTTCTCGCCCGAGACAAACACCTCGCCTGCGGTCGGCTGATACAGTCCGGCGGTCATGTTGAGAATAGTGCTCTTGCCGCAACCTGACGGGCCGACCACCGCAACAAATTCTCCGGCTCCGGTTTTGAACTTGATATTTTTCACAGCAATCAGCCGCCCACCGGCGGCGTCAGAATTGAACTCCTTGGTCACCGACCGGAATTCAAGCGCCATAGCCGTTCTCTTCAAAGGCGGCGTCAAGCGAAGCGTTTATGGCTTTCAGCTCCGACAACAAGATATCCTGTGACCAGTCGACCTTGCCGGAGCCCGGAGCCTTGATACCACCCGCGGCGAGAGCTTCGGCAACCGCGTCCATGTCGTGCGTGCCTTCTTTGAAGATCGCTTCAAGCGCATCGGCAAATGCCTGCTCGTCAGGCGACAATTCGCGGCCGCGCGATTGTATGTCGAGCGGATAGATTTCGTTTCGTGCCGACCGCGGCGTCATCCAGTCGTGAGAATCCGGCATGGCTCTACTGTTCTTATTTGAACACAACGTTCAAATATAACCATAGCTGACATTCATCGGACTGGCAAGGCGTATCAGAGCTGGACTCATGTGAACCACCAATTCAACCATTGGCGCTCCGCGTTACATC
Source organism: Rhizobiaceae bacterium (assembly GCA_040830725.1). Classification (GTDB taxonomy): domain Bacteria; phylum Pseudomonadota; class Alphaproteobacteria; order Rhizobiales; family Rhizobiaceae; genus JAWKWH01. Next base: position 4,714 of record JBFOMG010000046.1, on the reverse strand, counting down.
ACATAAGAGAATACTAAACCAATTTCCGTAGATGAAACCGTCAGGTGGGCAACATGCAGCTATCACGCAGAAACGCTTTGAAACTTGGCATTGCAGCCACAATAGCCACCATGGCCCGCACTGCTGCTTCCAACGAGTTGCTGGGTAAAAAGGTGGTGGTGATTGGCGCCGGCATTTCCGGGCTGGCGGCAGCGCAGGAGCTGAAGCGCCGTGGAGCAGAGGTAATTGTTCTTGAGGCTGGGGACTATATTGGCGGACGCATTCGAACGGATATGTCACTTGGTGCTCCATTCGAACACGGCGCGGGCTGGATTCACGGACCGAGTGCAAACAATCCGATCCGCAAACTTGCCGATCAGGTCGGAGGCCGCACTTTTGTCACAGATGACGATAGCCTTGAGGTATTTGACGGCAAGGGCCGTCCGATGTCGGACAGCGCTTGGGAGAAATTTGACCGGCTGTACGAACGGCTTGAAGAAAAATTCTTCGAGCGCGATTGGGGGCGCGACAAGCGCAGCATTCATCAGGCGATCAAGGATATCGATCCCAAGATCCTGAAGGACCCGCTCGGGCTTTGGATGCTGTCCGCCTACACCGAGTTCGATCTGGGCGGGAGTATCGAAGACATATCGATTGCTAACGCCTTCCAGGATGAGGCTTTTGAAGGCGTGGATGTCATCCTGACGCAAGGCTACGACAAAATCCTTGCACCGCTAGCCGACGGGCTGGACATTCGCCTCAATTCGCCCGTTTCTCAAATCGCCTACAACAGTGCCGGAGTTTCGATCGATGGCATGAATGCGGATTTTGCAGTTTGTAGTGTTCCGCTCGGAGTACTGAAGGCTGGCACAATCGCCTTTTACCCGGACCTGCCCTCCGACATCCAAGCCGCAATCGACAATGTCGGTTTTGGTGCGGTCACCAAAATTGCAATGAAGTTTGACGAGCCCTTTTGGGATCTGGACACCCAGTATTTTGGCGTGATGACCAAACCAATGGGGCGGTGGAACTATTGGATGAACTATCGCAAATTCAGCGATCAAAACATCCTCCTCGGACTGTCGTTCGGCCAATACGCTCCGGTGGCTGACAAAATGACTGATGCGGAAATGACCCAAGATGCGATGGACGTGCTGCGATCCGTCTGGGGTAACGCGGTTGGCAAGCCGAGTGCGATTGTGAGAACCGGTTGGACGACCGATCCGCATTTCAGGGGTGCTTATTCATATCCTCAAGCCGGTGGAACCATTGCACAGTTCGAGATCTTCCAAAAGCCAATCGCCAACCGGATACTCATGGCCGGCGAGCACACAATCTTTGACTATCACAGCACGACACACGGCGCCTTGCTTTCCGGACAACGGGCAGCGCGGGCAATTGTTGAGCTCGCGGGTTGATTGCACCGCAATCGAGGCAGCAAACAGGTGATGAAATTGGACCAGCGCCGCTCGTCAGGTGATCATGGTAACCCGATTACCATCCCGGCTGGTCGGGATCCGGAAGCGGTATTGAATCAAGCAATTCGCGGGTGTACTCCGACTTTGGAGCGGCAAACAGTTCTTCGACCGGTGAGTATTCAACGATGCTGCCGCGATTCAAAACCAGCACCTGTGAACACAGCCGCCTGATCACCGACAAATCATGACTGATGAACGCAACCGTCAGTCCAAGCTCACGGACAAGGTCTTCCAGCAGGTTGAGCACCTGCGCCTGCGAGGAGACATCGAGCCCCGAAACGATCTCATCGGCAAGAATGAAGTCGGGCCGCATGGCAATGGCGCGTGCTATGCCAATGCGCTGGCGCTGGCCACCGGATAATTCATGCGGATAGCGTTGCCGGAACGACCTCGGCAATCCCACGTGATCGAGCGCTTCATCCACCCGCGCATCTATCCGGTCCAGGCCATGTATACGTAGCGGATCGGCAATAATCTCCTTCACCCGGCGCCGGGGATTGAGGGATGACATCGGATCCTGGAAGATCATCTGCAATCGCCGCCGCAACGGCCGCATCTGCTCCTCATCAAGCTGACCAATATCGGCACCCTCAAACTCGATCAATCCCGATGACGGTTTCAAGAGCCGGACCAATGTGCGGCCGAGCGTGGATTTCCCCGAACCCGATCCACCAACAACGCCCAGTACGGAGCCAGCCTGAATTTCGAAATCAAGTCCGTTGAGAATCCTGATCAATGGCGGCCGCCCGAAGGGTGGCTTGTTGGCGAAGTCTGGCAGCGCCACCGACAGCTGGCGCACCCGGAACATGGGATTGTCATCAGACACCACGCCACTCCCTGTCAGCTGCTTCAATCTCTACTGACACGGCTGAAATGACGCTTTCATCCACCGGCATCAGCGATGTCAGCGGTTCGGTGTATTTGGGCGTAGCGACCAGCAATGCCCTGGAATAATCATGCCTTGGACTACGGTAGAACTGAGCCACCTCCGCCTGTTCGACGACTTTGCCGGCAAACAGCACCGACAGGCGCTGGCAAATCTTCGATACGACACCCAGATCGTGGGTCACAAACAGCATTGCGGTTCCATGGCGCTGCTGCAATTCGCGAATGAGGCGGAGGATCTGCTTTTGCACCGTGACATCCAATGCGGTGGTCGGCTCATCCGCGATGACCAACTGCGGATTGGCGGCGAAGGCTGATGCAATCAGAACCCGTTGTCGCATTCCTCCGGACAGTTCATGCGGATAACTAGCAAGCACGCGCGCAGGATCGCTGATATGAACCTCCTCGAGCAGTTCAGCCGCACGATTTGCCGCATCATGCTTGGTCCATCCCAGAACATCTACCAGCCGGTCGGTTATCTGCGCCCTTATTCGGCGGGACGGATTGAGTGCGGTCAGCGGATCCTGGGGGATGAGGGCCGCCTTTGTGCCGATCAGCCGCCGCCGTTCATTTAGGTGGAGAGCAAAGAGGTCCTCGCCGTCAAGGCGCACCTGCCCTTCAACAATCTCGATGGCGCCAGGCAGAATACCCAGAACGGCCTTGCCGATCATGCTTTTGCCAGCGCCACTTTCGCCAACCAGACCATGGACCTCGCCGGTGTTCACCTGCAATGAAACAGATCGCAAAATCCGGTCTTGCGAACCGCGAATAACGGCGCTCAGATTGTCAATCTCCAGAAAGCCCGTCATCGCAGCACCGGATCAAAACGGTCCTTCAGACCTTCACCGAACTGGCTGAACGCGAGCACGGTCAGAAAAAGGACGATTAGCGGGCAAACAAGGACCCACCAGGCCTGATGGATGGAAATACGCCCCTCGGCAATCATCCCGCCCCACGTGGGTGCATCAGTCGATATGGACAGATTGACGAATGACAGGATCGCTTCAACGATCACCGCAATTCCCATTTCCAACGTTAATAAAGCAACGATTGTCGGCAACACGTTCGGCCCGATCTCGCGCCACAGAATCGCCGCGCGCACATGACCGGCAACAACCGCGCTTGCAACATAGTCCATTTGCGACTGGTTCATCGTTTCCGCCCGCACCACGCGGCAAAACCGGGTCCAGTCAATAACGATGATGGCGATGATGATCGACCAAAGGCCGGTACCCAGGACGGCGATCAACAATATTGCAAACAGCACCGGTGGAAATGCCATCCAGATATCGACCAGGCGGGATATCACCGCATCGGCCCAGCCACGATAATAACCGGCAATCAAACCCAGTAGTGAGCCGATGACTGCCGTCGAAACACCGGCAATCAGTGCCACGCCGAGCGCAACCCGTCCACCATAAATAATTCGCGACAGAACATCGCGACCAAGACTGTCCGTGCCGAGTAAATAACCGGGTTCAGCACCGTCGACCCAAAATGGCGGCAGCCGCCCGGCAAAAAGATCTTGCGCCAGCGGATCGTGCGGACTGACCCAGCCTGCTGCCAAGGTGAGCAGCGCTATCAACGCCAGCCAGCCACCGGAGAGCCACAATTTCAAACCGGCTTTTCTTCTGACAGTACCCCTGGCGTCACGCATGGCGTAACCTTGGATTGAGCAATGCGTAGGTCAGATCGACCACAAGATTGACCACCGTAAACAGCAGCGCAAAAACCAGGACAATTCCCTGGATCAGCGGCAAATCGCGATTGATCACCGCATCGATCGCCATATTGCCCAGTCCTTCATAAGAGAACAGCCGCTCGATGATTACCGTGCCGCCGATCAGGAAGGTGAATTGCACGCCGATCAGGGTCAGGGTCGGCAAGACGGCATTTCTCAACGCCTCAAACAGAATGACATGATTTTCGCCGTAGCCCTTGGTGCGAGCCAGGACGACATAGTCGAGGTGCATCGTCTCCTTGAGCGACTGTTTCAACAACTGTCCGATGATCGCGGCCAATGGAATTGCCAGCGCAAGCGCCGGCATGAACATGTGCTTGAGCAGATCCCACCAAAGGTCGAACCGCAGTCGCACCAGGCTTTCGAACACGTAGAACTGGGTGGTGAACGGCAGTTCCAGTGACGGCGATATCCGGCCTGAGATGTGAAAAACCGGATAAAGAACCCCAAGCGTCAGGATCAACACCAGCGCCCAAAGGAAATCAGGTATCGACAAACCTGCGCCGTTGGCCACATCAATGACCGCCTCGGTTCTTCCGCCGCGAAACCGGGTTCCGGTCAGTGCCATCGCACCCCCGATGATTACCGCCAGCACCAGGGCGAAAATCGACAGCTCCAGGGTAGCCGGCAG
>JBFOMG010000045.1:0-6130 GCA_040830725.1 Rhizobiaceae bacterium | reverse complement strand
TCCGCCATACGGCGTCGTAGACTGGCGGGGAGATTTCCGGTCCTGGCGATTGGTGACAGTGTAATGCGTATGATGGGCTAGATTAGCGGCATGAGTGAGCCCGAGAATTCAAACCCGGTGATGATCAATCTGGCGGAACGCCGGGCATTTTCAGCCTCGTTCAAACCGCTTTACGATGAGGGCATGAATCTCGTCGAGCAGGCGGCAGAATATCTCGACGGCGAAGGCCGGACGGAGGCCAAGAACCTGTCGCGGGTTGCCGCGACACTCTATGCAGCCGAATCGATGCGCCTGACGACAAGGCTGATGCAGATCGCCTCATGGCTTTTGCTCCAGCGCGCCGCCAATTCAGGCGAAATGACCCGCGACCAGGTCGCCGCCGAAAAGGCAAAGGTGCGTTTGGATACCCTGTCTGCCGCCCAGGAATCCGAAGCCTGGCCGGAACTTCCCCAAGCCTTCCGCGATCTCGTTTCCCGCTCGCTAAGCCTGCAGGGCGTTGTGCGCCGGATGGACGAAGAGATTTACGGCGAGGCCAGGGATGATGCCGCCGCAGCTGCCGCCAATCCGGTCTACGACCAGATTTCGCTGCTCAACACCGCCTTTTCCCGCCGCTGAGTTTAATTCACAGCCATGTTTGACGTGGCAGAGCGCCTCGGTCGCGCTATGCTGCGCGCATGAATGAAACGATTCGGATCATCGGCATCGATCCCGGCCTGCGGCGCACCGGCTGGGGCGTCGTCGAGCAATCGGGAAATGCGCTGCGGTTCATCGCTTCGGGAACGGTAACCTCCGATGCCAAAGCCGATCTCGCCACGCGCCTGTGCCAGTTGCATGACGGCCTTGTTCAAACCGTTGAAAAACACCTGCCCGGCGAGGCAGCGGTGGAAACGACCTTCGTCAATCGTGATGCTACAGCAACGCTGAAGCTGGGCCAGGCTCGCGGCATCGCTCTTCTGGTTCCGGCATTGGCCGGCCTGCCGGTCTCCGAATACGCACCCAACGCGGTGAAGAAATCCGTCATCGGCGTCGGTCACGGCGACAAGAAACAGATCCACATGATGGTCAGGGTTTTGATGCCCAAGGCGGAGTTTGACAGCGACGACGCCGCCGACGCGCTGGCCATTGCTGTTTGCCACGCCCACCATCGCGGCAGCGCGGCGCTCTCGCAGCGGCTTGCCGCCGTTTGACCGGTATGCTGGCGATGACCGGAAACGTTCGGCACAATGAGAGCAGCATCAGACATACGCCTTACGATGGCAGCCACCCGCCGTTTCGCATCGGACTTCAGCCGCTTGATCTGAGAAACTGGATCGAGGTCGACGACCGGCTCGACTTCTATCTCAGTGAAAAGGAGCGCCTTTGGGCTCTGCATCCCGGCAAGACCTTTGTCGCCGAGCCGGACACCGTTGCTGTGCAGACCGAGATTCTCGATCTGATCGCTGCCCATGTCGCAAGGCGCTTTCCGGACATCTACCGCAGAGACGCTGATCGCATGTTCGTCAATGGCAGGACTGTCGATCTGGCAGCTGACGAACCTGCGCTTCTGACGGCTGCCCGGCTGGTGCCCGAAGACCTGCTGGTGATGCGCCGCGACGAAACCGGCTGGCGGCTTGTAGCCGGCTCGTTGAGTTTTCCGACCGGGTGGTCCCTGACTGAAAAGTTCGGCCGGCCCATGGAACAAATTCACGGCCCGGTTCCGGGATTTGGCGAGGGCACGCGTAACGCGGCGATGATCAACCGGATCTTCGACAGCCTTCAGGTCGCTCAACCGGTGTGGCGGATGAACTGGTCGATCTATTCCAATGATGCGTTGTATCAGGGCGACCACCACGCTGAACATGTGAGAAGAATGGAAGCCGGTTTGGCGGCTTTCCTGCGCGTTGAATATCAGACCCTGCGAAAACTTCCCGTAAGCTGCGACATCCTCTTCACGGTTCGCATCCACATTGATCCGATCGCCCTACTGGAAAGACATCCCGACTGTGGCCACATATGTTCTGAATTTATCAGACTGCTGCAGGCCATGGATCGCGAACAGCTGGAGTACAAGGGAATGATCGGGCAACGCGACCTGTTGATTTCAAGGCTGCAGGCAATGTCCGGCTCCAATCATACTCGCGGAACAGTGTCATGATCGGCAAGCTGAAGGGCACGGTTGACGAAATCGGCGATGATCACGTCGTCATCGACATTCACGGCGTCGGTTATGTAGCCCATTGCGGCACGCGCACGCTTTCCAACCTGCCGGGACCGGGCGAAGCGGTGACATTGTTCATCGAAACGTTCGTGCGCGAAGATCAGCTGAAACTCTATGGCTTTGCCTCAGCGCTGGAGCGCGAATGGTTTCGTCTTTTGCAAAGCGTTCAGGGTGTGGGCGCCAAGGTAGCGCTTGCCGTGCTGTCAACACTCTCGCCGTCCGACCTTGCCAACGCAATCGCGCTTCGTGACATCGCCATGGTCACGCGCGCGCCCGGTGTCGGCAAGAAGGTTGCGGAACGCGTCGTAACCGAACTGAAGAACAAGGCGCCCGCATTGGCCGGAGAGGCGGCTGGCACCATCGGCCTGAAGCAGGAACTTGGCGAAGGCGTCGCCGCCGCACCGGTTGCCGACGCGGTCTCGGCGCTCGTCAATCTTGGCTACAGCCGTGATCAGGCGGCAAATGCCGTAGCATCAGCACTGAAAGATGCTGGAGAAGGCGCTGCTTCTGCAACGCTGATACGCCTCGGCCTGAAGGAACTCGCACAATGAGCGGCTGTTGCACCGTGCCGGCATTCAATGGCAAGGAGGCGCGATGAACGACTCTGCCCGCCTGATTTCGCCGGACCTGCACGGCGAGGATGCTGAAGGTTCATTGCGGCCGCAGTTGCTGGATGACTTTGTTGGCCAACAGGCCGCACGCGCCAACCTCAAAGTTTTTATCGAGGCTGCAAAGTCGCGCGCCGAAGCACTCGATCACGTGCTGTTTGTCGGTCCGCCGGGACTGGGCAAAACCACATTGGCGCAAATCATGGCCCGTGAACTTGGGGTGAATTTCCGGTCCACGTCGGGTCCGGTTATCGCCAAGGCGGGTGATCTTGCAGCTTTGCTGACCAATCTTGAAGACCGTGACGTGCTGTTCATCGACGAGATCCACCGGCTCAACCCGGCGGTCGAGGAAATCCTCTATCCGGCAATGGAAGACTATCAGCTCGACCTGATCATCGGCGAAGGCCCGGCGGCCCGTTCGGTTAAAATTGAGTTGGCAAAATTCACGCTTATCGCCGCAACCACCCGGCTTGGCCTGTTGACAACACCGCTGCGCGACCGCTTCGGTATTCCCGTCCGGCTCAATTTCTACACGACAGAGGAACTGGAACAGATTGTTCGCCGCGGCGCACGCATCATGGGCCTGCCGATTGCCGATGACGGGGCGCTGGAAATTGCCCGTCGCGCCCGTGGCACGCCCCGCATTGCAGGCCGTTTGCTGCGCCGCGTTCGTGATTTTGCCGACGTGGCCAAATCAAGTGAAGTCACACGCACGGTTGCCGACGAAGCCTTGTCCAGGCTTGAAGTCGATACGCTCGGCCTGGACCAGCTCGATCGCCGCTATCTGACCATGATTGCCAACAATTTCGGCGGCGGCCCGGTCGGTATCGAGACCATCGCTGCCGGACTTTCCGAGCCGCGCGACGCCATTGAGGACATCATCGAACCCTATCTGATCCAGCAGGGATTTATCCAACGCACGCCAAGAGGGCGTATTCTGACCGCAAACGCATGGAAACATCTCGGCATCGATGCGCCGAGCGATCTTGCCGCGGTGCAGGCGAGCCTGTTTCAGGAAGATCGCGAATAATTTGGTTGAGGACAAGACATGCCCGTAACCACCCTGACCGCCGGAATTATCGGCTTGATGCTCCTGGCCCTCAGCTGGCGGGTGATCCAGGCAAGAGGCCAGGAATCGAAACGCGATGATGGCAAGGAAATGCTGCAACGCCGGATTCGCGGTCAGGGAAACCTGATCGAATACGCGCCAACCGCGCTTATCCTGCTCGGTCTGCTCGAGTATCAGCAGGCACCGGCTTGGTTCCTGTTGGCGACAGCGGCATTGTTCGTGCTTGGCCGCCTGTTTCACGGCTATGCGTTCAGCTTTTCCACCTACAGTCCGGTCGGCCGTACCGGCGGAACGGGAATGACACTTACCGCCCTCGGCCTTTTGTCAATCGGCGCTCTGGTCATGGCGTTCACCTAGCTCGGACATGATCAACCGACGCCAGTTTCTCAAGCTGATCGGAGCCGGAGCCATCAGTGGCGCCGCTTTGGCAAGTTATGCCTTTGCCATCGAACCCTTGTGGAGGCTCAAGACGGTTACTCACAGTATTCGGCCGCGAACATGGCCGCGCGGGCAACAGCTGCGAATTGTCGCCCTTGCCGATTTCCATGCCTGCGAACCGTGGATGACCAGGCAGCGCATTGCTTCGGTCTGTGAGAAGGCAAATGCGCTCAAACCGGATATCACTCTTCTCCTCGGCGACTTTGTCTCGTCCATGAACTTTGTCACCGGTACCGTCGCTCATGACATTTGGGCTTCAGAACTGTCGAAGCTTGCAGCGCCGCTCGGCGTACATGCCATCCAGGGCAATCACGACTGGTGGGAGGACGAGGAGGCTCAGCGATCCGGTGGCGGAGCGACCATGGCCTGCAAGGCGCTTAAAAATGTAAACATTCCGGTTTTCGAGAATGACGCTATCCGGATCGAGCACAATGGCGCACCGTTCTGGCTGGCAGGTTTGTCTTCGCAGTGGGCACTAAAGCCTGGCAGCCGCTTTGGCCGGACGCACATGATCGGCCTGGAGGATCTCGATGGGACACTTGCCAAGATCACCGACGATGCACCGGTAATTCTGATGGCTCACGAGCCGGATATCTTTCCACGAATCCCGAAAGAAGTGGCGTTGACATTGTCCGGTCATACCCATGGCGGACAAGTGCGGCTGTTTGGCTACTCGCCGGTCGTCCCTTCAAAATTCGGGGATCGCTACGCCTATGGCCATGTCGTGGAGGAAGAACGTGATATGATTGTTTCTGGCGGGTTGGGCTGTTCAATCCTGCCGGTTCGATTTGGTGCTCCGCCTGAAATAACGGTCGTGGAACTGGGATGAATCCGGTGATTGGCCGGCTCTTGTCACCCAGCCGCCATCTACCGGCCACATGGATTTTGTTTCACCCCCTTGCCCGACCGGCCTGCCTGCAGATAAATGAAACGGACGGTCCCGTAGCTCAGCAGGATAGAGCATCAGATTCCTAATCTGAGGGTCGCAGGGTCGAATCCTGCCGGGATCGCCATTATAATCAGAAGCGTACAGATTTTTGGAGTGGTGATTAGTCTCTTTTTAGTCGCCTAAATGTGCTGGATGAGGGTGATAAACAATGTTCCTCTATGTGTATCCGACCGTGTGATAAACTTAATGGATGACAAATCCCGACTATGAGGGTCAAGAGCCGTTCCGGCGCGCTATCCCCTCTTTTGGCGACCCTACTTCCCGACCAGTTGATAAATCGAAGCTTGCCAGCGGCGACGATCAACCTAAAGCCGAACGAAACGGCATGCAGCGGCATGTACCGGTTTCCACAAACCAACATGGCGCCGTTACCCACCCACTCACTCCTGCCGACGATCTTGATCCCTACGAAGCCTATCCCCTGTCAGTAAAAGATATCCACTCGAAACTGTTTGGGCTCGGCATTTCGAAATCGAAGGACTCCATCCAGCGCTATTGCCGTGAAGGCATGCTCGATTGCGTCAAGCTTGGCATGCTCAGGCGGTACTATGTGACTGAGGCTTCGGTCGATACCCTGATCGATACTTTGCAGAACGATGAAGCTTCATCAGGCGGCATGCAGCTGCATAAAGCTGAACGCAGCGGTAGTGAGGAACAATTGTTGCTTCATGGTCCTGCAACTGACGAAAACATGGCTACAAACAAGGACCTGCATGAAGCTGCATCAAGCAGCATGCAGCCAGATGCAGCTGCACGCAACGGTTTGCAGTCAGACGGTGAAGCAGTGGATCCCGGAGTTGCTGAAACTTACGAAGTAGAGAAGGCAATCTCCGATTCCAGCATGCTCGATTTCCTGAAAGACCAGCTGC
>JBFOMG010000044.1:0-79553 GCA_040830725.1 Rhizobiaceae bacterium | reverse complement strand
TCGGTCTTCACCATTTTCGGATCGTAGTTCATGCCGTGTTTGTGCGCCGGCATGGTCGCGTCAACGGTAATTCGGGCCGGCAATGCGTCTGATTGGGAGCAGACGGTGACCTTTGCGTTAAAGGGTTGGTTCAACGGGACTTCTTCGGGAACAAAACGGACGTTTATCGTCCAGGATGCATCCGCGCCTCCAGACATCTCAATTCCGGCACCGGGATGGCAATGGTCGTTTGCCAGCACCTGGCTATATGCGAAGAGCCCAAAAACAAAAATCAGCGAAGTGGCAAACCGGCTCATTTCGATTTCCTTTTCTCCACCCGGCTGATCATGTCTTCCGCATTTCGATATGCGATCCGTTCGATCAGCTCTGCGGGCAGAGTGGAGATCCATTCGCGGCTGAAATTTGCGTGATCTTCAACGTAGTACCAACGCTCCGGCGCAAATGTATCAGTGCCGACCATGAACCGGTCGGGGTAGGCTTTGAAAACCGGGAGCCAGTCTTCAGTGACCTTTCCGCCACTGGATTGATCACTGCGAAAAGCCAGATCGGCCCAGAGATTGTCGTGCCTTGCCAAAACCTGCTGTACTTCTTCGGGCCGGTCAAAGCCGGAATGCGCCCAAAGCACAAGCGCATCGGGATAGGTTTCAAAGATCAAGTCGATCGCTTTCGCATCCGAATGCGCATGCAGCAGCAAATTGTGCTCCTTGGCCAAAGCGATGATGCGTTGAATGACCGGAGTCTTGATATCGTCTCCGTAGGCATGAAACTCTCCGATGGCAAAATAGGTGTTCCTGGCCAGATTGGTCTCGACATAGTCGATGACCGACGGGTCGTGCATCCATGTCGATATTTCCCCGCGCCGGCGATATGGCCGCAAGGAAGGAACGATGACGTCTGGAGCTGCTGCCAGCAAAAGCTGGGTGCCATTGTCATCGGAACTGGAGACCAGTGCCTTGCGCACTCCGGCCTTCCGCAATGCCTTTACAGCCTCATCGGGTGGGACAAGCGTCACGGCGTCATGACTGTAATGAATATGCGCATCAAATATGGGCAGTTCTTCGCCATGAGCTTTTAGCGGGATCAATATCGCTACGAGAAAACAGAATAACCTGATCATGATTACACCAGATGTTTGGAAGAAGGTCCGATTCCGAGAGGATGTTAGAGCGAACTTATCGGCTGACAATACAAGAATTCCAGATAGTAGGTTAGGAGCAGGGCGCGGGAAGCTGACACAATCCGTTGGGCGGGAAGGTCCACAGACAATCGCTACCTGGAAATCTCGGATCTACTGTTCAAGGAATCCCTGCAGGCGAACGGCATCGTTACTGAAAATCCATTCGACGCCTCGGTTTAATTCTCGATAAAGGCTGTTGCGGCTGCGGATGAATCCTGTTCCGATTTTTTGACCGGCATCTTCATGTCTTCTCTTGATCCGGTCACAAAGCAGCAGATAATGGCCGGTCAGGCCGCCATAGTCGAAGGGCAGCGTCATTTTGCTCATGGTTCTGGAATTGGCCAATGCCACCGACAGGCAACAATTTCTTGGTTGAATGTCGAACGTTTCAAACAGGGCGGTGTCCAAAGCCAGGATGTGATAATCGCGCCCCGGGGTCAGGCCGGAAAGATGTTGATTGAGGAGCTGTTTTTGCCGCTCAAGCTGCGGAAATCTCTCCTGTTTTAGCTCCAGCATCAGGTGCGTATCGTGGCCGAACTCTTCGACCAGTTCGGCGAGCGAAGGAACTTCCGGTACCCGGCTGCGTAGTTCAGCAAACTCAACATCGGCAACGGTAATCGGCTTCCCGAAAACGCGCAGGGTATCGGGATCGTGGATAATCACCGGGATCAGGTCGGCGGTCCACCGAATGTCCGCCTCAATCCCCCACACGCCGGCTTGTTCGGCCTTCCGGAATGCTTCGAGCGAATTTTCCGGAATGGTGTTCCTGTTGTGCTCGCCGCGGTGAGAGATGATCTTGCAATTCTCCAGGACAGCGCGTTCAGGCTTCTTTCTTGGGATAACGGCCATAAGTGCATCGACCAGGGTCATTGCCGCCGATTGCAGTATTTGCTTCATCACCGAACACCCCTCACGCATTGCAAGGCAAACGTCGAGTGATCCTGCCGCGTGACTTTGACCATGCTATTTGTTCCGAATTCGCAATCGCTGTTTTGTGACATCGAAATTGATCGCAGATGCGCTATATTTTCAAGCGTGTCTCGACCTTGATTGCGGCGGCGGTGGCAATACATACGACAGAGAGGAGATATTCAATGACCAGCCTGTTTCCTACGCGCCGGACCATACTTGCGCTGGGTGGCGCCGCGGTTGCGGCCGGATATTCCAGTCTTCTGGTTCCCGCCAGGGCAGGGAATATTGCACCGACTCCGTCGATGCGGGGTGGCTCAAACAACTATCTGCCGGGCGCCCCGATCGTTGAACGGATCGGCGGTGGCGGTTTCTGGATGTCGGGTACCGTTCGCCGCGCCGGCGATGGATTGCCGCTTGCCGGGCAACGTATCCAGATCTGGGCGCATACCACCGAAGGCCATGAACGCGACCCGCACAGCCATGGCGCCACACTGACCGATGCCAATGGTGAATTCCGCCTTGAGATGCCGCAGATTGTTCCCGCATTCGGCCAACCGCACGGTCACCTCGCTTATGACAGCGGAGAATTTGAAACTGTGTTTCTTCGCCCGGTCATGGGGAGTTCAAAGGACAAGAGCCTGAGCGCGCACTTCGTTTTAAAGCCGGTCTGACCCTAATACCCACGCCATGACATGAGCCGAACGCGTTCGTTTCTGATTTGGATCGCCATTTTGCTCGCTCCGGGTGTGGCACTTGCCGCAGCAGCCATGAGCCCGTTGCTGGCCTGGCGCGATCCCGTTTACATCACAGGCGGGTTTGCCGGTGTTGCCGCCATGGCGTTGCTGCTACTGCAGCCACTGTTGGCGGGTGGTTCTCTCCCGGGACTGACAGTTCAACATGCAAAGCGCGCGCACCGCTGGATTGGCGGTACGCTGGTCGCAGCGGTGATCGTTCACGTTGCGGGCCTCTGGATCACAAGCCCGCCAGATGTGATTGACGCTCTACTGTTTGTTTCGCCGACCCCGTTTTCCGCCTGGGGCGTTATTGCGATGTGGGCGGTTTTCGCAGCCGCACTGATGGCTGCACTTCGAAAGCGATTGCCATTTCGGCCTCGCAATTGGCGGTTGGGTCATACGGCACTTGTCGCAATTGTTGTTGTGGGAAGCGTGGTTCACGCCTGGCTTATCGAAGGAACGATGGAGACCGTCTCGAAGGCAGTTTTATGCCTGTTTGTCGTATTGGCGACCGCGAAGATTGTTGTTGGCAAGAAGGCATGGACTTCGCGGAATCGCCCATAGCGGGGGCGTTTTGCGGTCTCTTTGAACCGCAACAACGCCTTCATCCGTTTGGAACCGTTGAAGCATTTTTCGCTGCTTTGATTCAGCCGAGCGAAAAATGCCCTGTCATCCTGCGATTGGGATCGCCTTGCGGAAATTGCGCCTGCCGGGAACAGCTTTTTCCGGCAAAGACTCCAATCGATGGTGCCCTGTCGCATTTTTATATTGCAATCAACGGGCTTGGACCTGATAGAAGTCGCATCACCTATCGATTTGCAGAAGACAATTTGGAACAAATGCGTTTTTTGGCCCGCCGATTATTGCGTCAACACATCTGGGTTAGCCGCGCCACTTGCGCTCCAGGGGTGATTAATGCCTGAGCGTTTGGCGTTGATCGGCGCGGGCACAATCGGAAAGCGGCACGTGAAGGCGATCGCCGATACCGGTGCCGCCGAACTGGTCGCGATCGCTGATCCCAATCCTCAAGCAGGTGAATTCGCCGAGAGTTGTGGCGTTCCTTACTATACCGCTACCGGCGAAATGCTGAGTGCGGCTGATCCGGCCGGCGTCATCGTCGCCACTCCGACCGAGCAGCACATTGATCCTTGCCTGGAAGCATCGCGCTATGGCTGTCATCTGCTGGTCGAAAAGCCGATCGCGGCCACGCTGGATGAAGCAACGCAGATTGCACTGGCCGCTGAAGAAAAGGGCCTCCATGTTCTCGTCGGCCACCACCGCCGCTACTATCCGCAGGTCGAAAAGGCGCGGGAACTTCTGCAACAGGGCGCGATCGGAAAACCGGTCGCGGTCTCCGGTCAGTGGTGTGTGCGCAAACACGATGACTACTACGGACCCGAATGGCGGCGGCGCTGGAAGGCCGGTCCGGTGATGACCAATCTCGTGCACGAGATCGACTATCTGCGTTACATCCTCGGATCAGTTGCTTCAGTCCAGGCCGAGTTTGGCAATGACGTGCAGGGATATGAAAAGGAAGATGCCGTCGCTTACCTGCTGCGGTTCACCAACGGCGTGCTCGGCGCATTTGTGCTTACGGATCAAGCTGATAGTCCGTGGGCATGGGAGTTTTCCACCGGTGAAAATCCGTTTTATCCTCGCTCGGGCGAAAACTGCATTCGGTTTGTGGGCACAGAAGGTGCATTGGATTTTCCGAACTTGACGCTCTGGACATCCACCGACAGCGAAAACAGTTGGTACAGCCCGAAACAAGCCCAATCGTTTCCGTTGGATCTCGGCGATGCGTTCATCCGGCAGATTGATCATTTTTGTGATGTCATCGCCGGAAAGGCCGACCCGAAAATCACCGCTGCCGATGCTGCCGAGACGTTGAAAGTCACGCTCGCAGTGAGGCAAGCCGGTTCAAGTGGGAAGCGGATAGCGATCTGAACTTGGGCAATTTGTTGATTCAAAAGTTGACAGGCAGGTCGCAAGATATTGAATTGTTTTTCTCTTTTCTGCCCAAGCGTCGCGCAAGATGGATGAAATGAATGGATTCTAACCCCGCCAAAAGACCGCTGGATGGAATCCTTGTTGTCAGCATTGAACAGGCGATTGCGGCGCCTTACTGCACGCGCATGCTTGCCGACCTTGGCGCGCGCGTCATCAAGGTCGAGCGGCCCGAGGGCGGTGACTTCGCTCGCAACTACGACAAGCGGGCTCGCGGCATGTCGAGCCATTTTGTCTGGACCAACCGGTCGAAGGAAAGCCTGGCGTTGGATCTGCGGGCGCCCGGCGCGATTGCGGCGCTGAAAAAACTGATCGCCAAGGCCGATGTGTTCGTCCAGAATCTGGCTCCTGGTGCAGCTGACCGTCTGACGCTCGGCCATGCCGGACTGCGCGAGGAAAATCCGCAGCTGATAAGTTGTAGCATCTCAGGCTATGGCGAAGGCGGGCCGAACGACGGCCGCAAGGCCTACGATTTGCTGATTCAGGCTGAAGCCGGGTTCCTGTCGGTGACGGGAACGCCAGATGAGATGGTCAAAAGCGGCATCTCCATCGCCGACATCAGCGCCGGCGTCTCAGCCTGTAATTCAATTCTCGCCGCGATCATCAATCGCGGCCGGACCGGATTTGGCGACCACATCAAAGTCTCGATGCTCGAGGCAATGGCAGAATGGATGGGATTTCCCATGTATTTCGCCCTTGACGAAGCGGACCCGCCGCCGCGCTCTGGCGCCGGTCATGCGACGATCTTTCCTTACGGTCCGTATGAAACCGCCGATGGCTCCATTCTGTTCGGCATCCAAAACCAGCGCGAGTGGCAATCATTTTGCCGCACGGTGCTTTGTGATGAAGCGCTGGCAGACGATGAGCGATTGAGAGAGAATGCCGGCCGGGCCGCCCATCGCCAGGAAGTCGACGAGGCAATCAAACATCTGTTGTCGTCGATAACGACCGCAGAAGCCATGGCTCGCCTAGACAAGGCAGGAATTGCGACGGCGAGCATCAACGCGATGGAAGGGCTTTGGCGGCATCCGCAACTCGCCGCGCGCAACCGCTGGGTTGAAGTGGATAGTCCGGTTGGCAAGCTTCCGGCGCTGATGCCGATTGCAGGCCAAAACTGGCAGCCGAACGTGTCGGCCATTCCGGCGCTTGGCGAACACACAGGTGACATTCTGGCCGAGTTGGGTCTTGATGCAGACGAGATAGCAACACTGACCAAATCGGAATGATCAATGGACTCTCTCTCCGACAATCATATGGATTTGCGTGAAGCGTTGCGCGATCTGTGTTCGCAATTTCCGCCAGAGTATCATCGCGAACATGGGACCAATGCCACCTATCCTGAAGAATTCATCGATGCGCTGACTGAGGCCGGCTGGCTTGCCGCCATGATCCCGGAAGAATATGGCGGTTCCGACCTCGGGTTGACCGAGGCCTCGGTGATCATGGAGGAAATCAACCGCAGCGGCGGCAATGCCGGGCATTGTCACGGCCAGATGTACAATATGGGCACATTGCTCCGGCACGGATCGGATGAGCAAAAGGCGTATTACCTGCCGAAGATTGCTACCGGAGAGCTTCGCCTTCAGTCGATGGGCGTAACCGAGCCGACAACCGGCACCGATACGACCAAGATGAAAACAACTGCGGTCAGGCGCGGCGACAAGTACATTATTAACGGGCAAAAAGTCTGGATCAGCCGCATTCAGCACTCTGACCTGATGATCCTGCTGGCGCGCACAACGCCGCTTGCCGACGTCAAACGCAAGTCGGAAGGCATGTCGATTTTCCTGGTTGATCTGCGGGAGGCCGTCGGCAGCGGACTGACCGTCAAACCGATACGAAACATGGTCAATCACGAAACAAATGAGTTGTTTTTCGACGATCTGGAAATTCCGGCAGAAAGTTTGATCGGCGAGGAGGGCAGGGGCTTTCGCTACATTCTCGACGGGCTGAATGCGGAGCGCACGCTCATCGCCGCGGAATGTATCGGTGACGCCTATTGGTTCATCAACAAAGTCTCGGAATATGCCGGTGAACGCGTCGTCTTTGACCGTCCGATAGGTCAGAACCAGGGGGTGCAATTTCCGATTGCCAGGGCATTCATCAATACCGAAGCTGCTAACCTGATGCGATTCGAAGCCTGCCAGCGGTTCGATCGCCGGGAGGAGTGCGGCGCGCAGGCAAACATGGCCAAACTGCTTGCCGCGGACGCGTCATGGGAAGCCGCCAATGCCTGTCTCCAGTTTCATGGCGGCTTCGGATTTGCAGCCGACTATGATGTGGAACGCAAGTTTCGCGAAACCCGGCTTTATCAGGTAGCCCCGATTTCGACCAATTTGATCCTGTCCTACGTCGCAGAACACGTGCTTGGACTACCGCGCTCGTTCTAGGGCATTTTTTGCCCGGCGTCGACGAAACAGCGAAAAATGCTTCGATCAATCCGAGCGGCAAAGGCGTTGTCAGCCAATGGTGAGACTCTGATTCGACAGGCTGAGACCGATCTGCAGCGAACCTTCATTGACCAGCCAGGCCCTGACTTTAAATGTCCGGCCACCCTCGCTGTGCATCGGATCGGCTTCAGCCAGTTGGCGCGCCTCCTCGATTGACGATGCACGATAGATAATCATTCCACCGCCACTCATCTCATTGCCGCTTGGATCCGAGAGCGGACCGGCCAGGAACAGCTTTCCGGCAGCTTCCATCTCCATTTGATAGGCCAAGTGACGCGGGAGGATGTCCTGCATTTTCTCAGGCGTCGCGGCCGGTTTTGATTCGACGACAAACATTTCCATGGCAAGTGCGCCACGCTCGTGTGCAACGGTTTTGTACTCTGACCAGGATGGCATGGTTGTGCTC
Source organism: Rhizobiaceae bacterium (assembly GCA_040830725.1). Lineage (GTDB taxonomy): Bacteria > Pseudomonadota > Alphaproteobacteria > Rhizobiales > Rhizobiaceae > JAWKWH01. The sequence goes on along the minus strand of JBFOMG010000044.1, from coordinate 71,867 downwards.
CAGACTATGCTTGACCCTTCACACTATCCGCCCGGTTGAAATTTTGCACGAAAAAAATCGATATTAATTGACTGATGGGCATAAATATGGGTATTTTCTTATTGTCGAATATTGGTCGGATGTCCGATTTGAACGGCAAAACAGCTGCTTTGAGCGTGGCAACGATTGGAAAGGCTTTCGAAGTCACGCGCAATTGTGCGAGCATGCAGGTATGTTTTTCGGCGCGATCGACGAAAAGGCATGCAGAAACTGGGACCGGAAATGAACGTACATACGCCTGATGCGCAATTGTTGGCCGAACTGAGGGAGCAGGCGCAAAAAGATGTACGAGCGCTGCGCGCCCGGATTTCATCCCTTGACGAAGACGCCATCGACCTGATCATCACAGGTGCGCGCTCTCATTACGCCTGGACCGACAAACCGGTGACCGACGAACAGGTGCACCGGATATTCGACATCGTCAAAATGGGCTCGACCAGCATGAACGGCTGTCCGGCACGGTTCGTATTTGTCCGTTCCCAGGAAGGCAAAGACCGTCTGGCGAAGTCATTGAAACCGGCAAATGTTGCCAAGATGATGGGTGCTCCGGTCACCGCTATCATCGCTTATGACAAGGAATTCTGGCGGGAATTGCCGAAGCTGTTTCCGCATGAAGACCGGCGCGGACATTTCTCCGGCAAACCGGACTATGCGGAAGAGACCGCGTTTCGGAATTCAACACTTCAAGGTGCCTACTTCATGATCGCCGCACGTGCGATCGGCCTTGATGTTGGCGCCATGTCGGGTTTCTCCAATGAAATTGTCGATGAAGAGTTCTTTGCCGGCACGACCCTGAAATCGAATTTTCTCTGCAACATCGGATACGCGGATGAAAGTGCGCTGTTTCAACGCCTGCCGCGGTTCGATTTTGATGATGTTTGTTCCTTTGCATAAGCCGGGCAGGGAGGCCGGACCTTGGACATAAGACCCAAATCCACGGTGAAGCTCAGGGCCGCCGCACATTGCCCGACACATTCGCTGTCGCAAATCAAGATACGCGATCTTGAATTTGCAATCGATGAGCCGGAAGCGCGGGGCGGAACCAATCTGGGTCCGACGCCGACGGACACGGCACTTGCTGCACTGGTCGGCTGCACCAATGTGATCGGTCACAAATGTGCCGAAAGCCTGGGCATCGACATCGGGGAGCTGGACATATCTGCGGTCTGCGATTTTGACAGGCGCGGTGTGACGCTGGCGGAAGAAATCGACGTTCCGTTCGAACGCATCATATTGACGGTGGAAGCGAATGGCACAGCCGACGCAAGCGATATGGAACGCCTCGCAACCGAGGTGGCGAAATATTGCCCGTTGTCAAAACTGTTTCGGATGGGGGGAACCGAAATCGAGGAGCATTGGAAACCAAAAGCCGCTTGACCGGCGCTGCGCGCGATAGGCGCGAACCTGAGGAGGAAGTAAAAATGAAAACAACTATCTCTCGCCGTATCCTGATGGCGGCCACCATTGCCGCTGGACTAGGGCTTGTGCCAGCGACCGTGCCGGCGCAGGCGATGGAAACGATCAAGATGATCGCCATTGACGGTTATCCGGACCGGGCTATGTGGGTGAAGGAATTCTCGGGTTTCTTTATTCCGCGTGTCAATGAAGAGCTGGAGAAGTCCGGAAACTATAAAATCGAATGGCAGGAAGCCTATGGCGGCAAGATCGTCAAGCCACGCGGCGTTCTGGAAGGAATTAAACTTGGCCTTGGCGATATCGGTATCGTCACAACCATTTTCCACAACTCCAAACTGCCGAGCCAGGGCATTTCGGCTGTGACCCCGTTTGTCGCTCCTGACGCGCGGGTTGTTGCCAAGGCGGTGGATGAAATCGCCAAGGAATTCCCGCAAATGGCCGCCGAACTTGATGCGGAAAACCAGGTTTATCTGGCAACAGGCGTGGTGCTGGATACCTACCAGATGTTTTCCAAGACACCGATCAATTCGCTGGCGGATCTGGAAGGCAAGAAAGTCGCAGGAGCTGGCTACAATCTGCGCTATCTTGAAGGCATCGAAGGCGCGGCCGGCGTCCGCGGCGGCCTGCCGAATTTCTACAACATGATTCAGACCGGCGTTGTTGACGCCGCCATGCTGTGGCCGGAGGCTGCAAAAACATTCAAGATCGCCGAGGTGGCTCCTTACATGCTCAAGGCCGATCTCGGCGCGGTCAATTCCAAGACGGTGACGGTCAACAAGGATGTGTGGGCGAAATTGCCGGATGAGGTGAAATCAGTCCTCCAACAGGTTGCCGTTGAATATCGCGATCATGTCGCTGCAGTCGCCATGGACCGCGCGGCAGCTTCCCTGCAAGCCTACAAGGATGGTGGCGGAACCGTTGTGGAGCTGCCTGCCGAAGCACGCGAAGCCTGGGCAAAATCCATGCCGAATATCGCCCTTGACTGGGCGGCAAAGCTCGATGATTCCGGCGCGCCGGGTTCGAAGATGCTGGTTTCCTATATGGACAAACTCAAGGCAGCCGGTATGACCCCGGTTCGTGATTGGGCAGCGGAACTGTCGAACTAGAAGCGAAGAAACTGGCGAGGCGGATGGCGATACGATGAGCGTTCTGTTATCGGGCGCACGCAATTTCGCGGTCCGCCTCGCCGCCTTGTCCAATGCCGTTGGAACCGCAGTCCTTTTCATTCTGGTTGCGGTGATGAATGTCGACGTCGTGGCGCGCGGCGTCTTTCACGCGCCGTTTCGCGGCGTTGTCGAAGTCGTCATTTTTTCCCTGGTTCTGATCGTATTTCTCCAGTTGCCCAACGTCGCCGAAGGCAACCGCCTGACCCGGTCCGACGGTTTCCTGATGCTAATGCGCAGCCGAAATCCCGCGATCGCCGGGCTGATGTCGCGTTTGATCGATTTGATCGCCTGCATCTTCATGGCCATGATTGCCTGGACCATGTGGCCCGAATTCGTGGAAGCGTTTGAAAGCTGCCATTTCTTCTCCCAGCCTGAGTTTGGGCCACCGCCGACGGGCAATATCTGGACTGATCTGAAGGACGGTTTTGCCCGATGCGACTATTTTGGAACGCCGGGCATTTTGACCGCGCCTTGGTGGCCGGCCAAGCTGGCGATTTTCTTCGGCGTTTTGCTCTCCGCCATCCTGTTCGCCTTCAAAACCCTGTTGGGGCCCAAACCGGCGGCACCGAGGTGAGGAGATGCGATTTGACCAACGGTTCGCGCGGTGGCCACGATGACGCCAGTTGAAATCGGAATCATCTCCGTCGTCGCTATCGTCGTTCTGATTTATCTCGGAATGTACATTCCGGTCGCGCTCGGGCTTGTGTCGTTCGTGTCGATCTGGATCATGAGCGGCAAACCGATCCTCGCTTTCAACTTTCTCAAAGTGGCGGTTGGAGACGGTGTAACAGAGTACGAGTTTGCGACGATTCCGCTGTTCACTGTCATGGGGTTACTGGTGTCCCGAGCGGGGCTCGGGACGGATATTTACACGGTGATCAACCGAGGATTCCGCAAAGTTACCGGCGGCATCGGAATGGCGACCGTCGGAGCCAACGCTGTCTTTGCGGCGGTGACCGGATCGTCGATCGCGTCGGCATCGGTTTTCACCAAGATCTCCGTGCCCGAAATGCGCCGCTTCGACTACAACAAGCGCTTTGCCGTCGGCGTGGTCGCGGGTTCATCGGTTCTCGGCATGATCATCCCGCCCAGCGCCATGCTCATCATCTACGCATTCGTCGCCGAACAATCGGTCGGCGAAATGTTTGTCGCCGGGATCATTCCGGGCCTTTGTCTGACCGTCGCCTATATTGTCGCGATTTTGGCCATGGGCCGGTTCTGGCCGTCATTCATCGGCACGAAGAGCCGGCAAAGCGAGACCGAAGCTTTGAGCACCTATGAAGTGCTGGACAAAACGGTCCCGACGATCCTGCTGATAGGAATTGTGCTCGGCGGGATCTACACCGGCTGGCTGACACCCGTCGAGGCAGGGGCGGCAGGCGCGCTCGTGGCCCTGCTCATCGCCATGTTGCGCCGGAAAATCACCTGGTCGGGCCTGTGGGATACAGCGATTGAAACCGGCTACATCACCGCCTCGATCCTGTTCCTGATCACCATGGCCTCGCTTTATTCGCGCATGCTCGGATATGCGGGACTGCCCAATGAGCTGGAAGCGTTGCTCGAGCATTACGACCTGGGCTTTTTCGGCATCATGCTGATCTATGTCATCCTGATGTTGTTCCTCGGCACGCTATTGGATACCGCGTCGATCATCCTGATCGTCGTACCGCTTTTCATCACTCTGATCGAGAGCATGGGTCACAGCCTGGTCTGGTTCGGCATTGTTACTGTCATCGGCGCCGAAATTGGCCTTTTGACCCCGCCGCTTGGCATCTCCTGCTTTGTCATCAAAGCGACACTCAATGATCCGGAAATCAGCCTGAAGGACGTATTCCTCGGTGCACTGCCTTTTGCCGTCATCATGCTGTTCGTGCTGATCCTGCTGATTCGTTACCCGATCCTGTCAACCGGGATCATCCACTGACCCATGTGAGAACCCGCCATGCGCAGCGTTACAAAAGAAAACATCACCCGTGCTTTCCTGGATTATTGCGGTCCTGACACCAGTCCGCGTTTGAAATTCATCCTCGAATCGCTTGCCGGCCATCTTCATGATTTCACCCGCGAGGTCGGACTAACCCATGAGGAATGGCGCAAGGGGGTGGAAATCCTGACCAAGGCCGGCGAGATCACCGACGCCGAACGAAATGAATTTGTGCTGCTGTCGGATGTTCTTGGTCTGTCGTCGCTGGTCGATATGGTCAATTCGCCAGACAACGGAACACCCTCAAGCGTGCTCGGCCCGTTCCACATTCTCGGCGCCCCCGACCTGCCGGTTGGCGGGGATCTCAGAAAAGACAATGACGGAGCATCGGTAATCGTGTCCGGCCAGATCCGTGACCCGGCGGGCAACGCAATAAAGGGGGCGGAGATTGAGATCTGGCAGACCGCAGACAACGGTCTTTATTCAAACCAGGATCCGGCGCAACCGGACTATAATCTGCGCGCCCATATGAATGTTGGCGACGATGGAAAATATATCTTTTCCACCGTCCGGCCGGCGCCGTACACGGTTCCCGATGACGGACCGGTGGGTGAGCTGCTGCACGCGACAGGACGTCATCCGTGGCGGCCTTCGCACCTGCATTTCATCATCACGGCGCCGGGCCATCGCACCCTGGTCACCGAAGTTTTCCCATCCGATGATCCTTATCTCGATGAGGACGCCGTTTTCGGCGTGCGCGAGGCGTTGGTCATGGAATATCAGGAAAAGACCGGCCGTTCGGATGTGCCCGGTACGGTTTTGGATCCGGACAGTATTTCTGATCCCTACTTTACCGTCGAATTCGACTTTGTGCTTGTGCCCGAGTGAAGGCTGACAAACCGGTTATTCCCGAGCCAATTGATCAAGCAGGAATTTGCCGGTGCGGGTGTAGTGGGCAATAAGCAACTCTGAAGCCAGGTCCGCGTCGCGCGCCAACACCGCGTCGCAAATCGCACCATGCTCCGCGGCTACATCGCGGGAGGGGTAGGCCGTGCTTCCCGATAGCTGCCGGTACCTGACGTTCTGGTCGTAGAGCTGATTGCAGAACTTTTTCAGGATGCTCGATCCGCACGCAGAAATGAGCGTCATGTGGAATTGCTTGTGCAGGAGTTCCCATTCGTCGTTGGCAACGAAATGGTCATCCGCCTCTGATCTTGGAACCCTCGAAAGGCGGTAAGCGGCCAGCACGACCTTCTCTTCCCAGCTGCTGTCGCCATGTTCGATCGATTCCCGCAATCCGCGTTCTTCCAGCCAGCAGCGTGTCTTGAGCAATTCGTCAAACTCACCGGCACTGATCTTGGCAACGCGGAAACCGCGCTGGTCGATCCGTTCGACGAAGTGATCTGACGTCAGCAGGCTCAATGCTTCCCGGATCGGGCTGGTGCCAACATCGTAAATCGATCGCAATTCCTCGATTTTCAGCTTGGCTCCAGGCGCCAGCTCACCGCTCATAATGTCCGTTCGCAGGCGTTGGTATATCTGGCTGGTCATGGAACCGGACGAAGCAGGCGCGCTGTCGTCCAACAGAATCTCTTCCTGGTTGTCGGGTTCCAAAACCGGGTTGTCTGTCGCTTTGTTCAAATTCCAGTCTCCAGCCTAGGCCGTTTCCCTGTTCCCGAGTGTTTGGTCGGGGGCGCCGGCGGAATCGGTCACGATTGCCCTGTGCTCTACGATACTGTTCCCATAGTTCCGGGCAGCACGGGCGACGCTGCCCGAGGTTATGATCTTTCCGCCGTTGGCGAAGTTTTCGTGGTTATGCTCGATTTCGTCAAGCCGGTAGCGGTAGTTGGCCATCATGCCAAACGCGTTATCCAGTCCACGCTTCGAAATGTCCGCATTCCAATTGACCCGCTCCAGACGGGCACCGTTTCCCAGGTGAAACCGCGCTACCGGATCGACCGGACGACCGGACCGATCGGTGCAGTTGGCCAGAAACCATTGCGCAGCAGGAAGCAATTCTGCCGCCAGCAGCCGGGATTGGCCTTCATCATCCCACCAGCCGGGCGTCTCGGCATCATTGGCTGCTGCGAACGTAGCCTCGCGAAAATCGCTTTGCTGGTTCTTCTTGAGCGCTCTCCTGAACGACGGTATCGGCGAAAGCGTCACAAATTCCTTCAATGACGGAAATCTCTGTCGCAAATCTTCGATCACCTGCTTGATGAGAAAACTGCCCAGCGGAATACCGCGCAGTCCCTTCTGGCAATTCGAGATGGAGTAGAATACTGCTGTCTTTGGAGCTGGCACCGGCTCAGGCCGTTCTGTGTCCAGGACATCTGAGATATTGGATGGCATTTTGTCCATCAGGGCGATCTCGACGAAGATGAGCGGCTCCGAACCGAGACGCGGGTGAAAAAAGCCGTAGATCAAGCGGTCGTCCGGATCGATGCGCTCGCGCAGATCTGTCCACCCGGCCATGCCGTGCACGGCCTCATACTCAATGATCTTTTCCAGAATCGTTGCTGGCGTATCCCAGTCGAGGTTCCGCAGTTCGAGAAACCCGCGATTAAACCAAGCGGTAAAATGCTGAACGAAATCCCGGTTAACTGCGGCCAAATCTGGTGTCCCCTTGAGCCGGTCAAGCAAGTCTGCCCTCATGTCGACAAGAATGCGCGTCGCGTCAGGAGCCTGGTTGAGACGGTGCAGCAACTCATTTCGCTTCGGTCGTGCGGCTTCAGAAAGACGGATCAATTCATCAGAACCTGAATGCTCAAGATAAGCTGCCGCCGCCGCCCGCGCCTCATCTTGATCCGCCGAGAATTCGGAGCAAATCAGCTGGAAGAACGATGTTTTCTGCTCGTCATCAAGGTTTTGGTAGCGGGTGAGGATTTCCTTCGAAAGGGCGATGCCGGAAGCTTCCCCTTGCGCCGAGAGCAGCATCTTGCAAAGTTCGCCAACATCTTCCGCATTCGCTGTTCCGCGGTCGGAACGCGTTAATCCCAGCATCCCGAATCCGCGTTCAGCGATTGAATTGACCAGCGAACTGAGGTTGGTGGACGTCATGCTTCGAAAATATCGATATTTTTTGCGAACTGCAAGGCGCAGCACCCTGATGAGTGTTATGTTCGAGCAGCGTCTGCGATTTGGATAAGCCAGCCTGTTCCGTATGTTAGCAGAAATTTACTGCTTACCCGTCGATTTCCGGAGAACGAAAATGTGACCAGATGGTTCAATATAAAAGAGAAAAATATTGATATTATGTCGCAACAGCATAAAATATGGAAATCCCAATCGGCTAGCTATTTCATCCCCTTTCTGGCGCCCGGGAGCATTGCGTCGGATGCAGTTACATGGAGCTTGGACCTCATGCGCGAAAACCACTTCGAGGACGGCAAATGGTGGGTCAGCCCTTACAATTTTGAAGCCGAAGTCAGGCAAGGTCTTGACTTGCCGGAGCGGGTGGAAATTCACGATGCAACGCTTCGCGACGGCGAGCAGACGCCCGGTGTTGTATTCTCCGTCGATGACAAGATCGCCATCGCGCAGAAACTGAATGAAATCGGCGTTGAACGGATTGAAGCAGGCATGCCTGCGGTTTCTCCCCAGGATGAGGAAGCGATCAAGCAGATATCAAAACTCGGCCTCAAATCGAGAATATTCACCTTTGCCCGTGCAATGAAACAGGACATCGACAAGGCGCTGGAATGTGGCGCAAACGGTGTCATTATCGAAGTGCCGATTGGTTATCCGAAACTGACAACACAATTCGGCTGGACCTGGAAAGATGTGCTGAACAAAAGCGCGCCGATCATCAATTACGCGCGGGAGCAGGGGCTTTATGCGGTATTCTTTCCCTATGACACGACGCGAGCCCGCCCGGATGACCTGGAAAATCTCTGCAAGGGTGTGATGGGTGAGGCTCCACCGGATTCCATCGGCATTGTCGATACGATGGGCTGCGCAACGCCCGAGGCGATCAAATACATGGTCCGCTGGGTCAAGAAAATGACCGGTCTGCCAATCGAAATCCACACCCACAATGATTTCGGTATGGGCGTCGCCACCGAACTTGCCGCTGTCACTGCCGGTGCCGAAGTCGTGCACAGCTGCGGCAACGGTCTTGGCGAACGAACCGGCAATGCGGCCCTGGAAGAACTGATGCTGGGTCTCGACCTGCTCTACGGTTATGATACCGGCTACCGGCTGGACAAGCTGCCGGAGCTTGGAGAACTGCTCTCGCAAAAATCCAACGTTCCGATCGCCCGCAACAAGCCGGTGCTTGGAAGCGGCAACTTTACCCGCGAATCCGGTATCGGCATCAACTTTGTCATGCACGATCCCCTCGTCATGTTTGGCACCCATCCGGCCTTGACCGGCAGGGTCGGTGAGGTCGTTCTGGGCAAGAAAAGCGGCAAGGCGTCCATCACCTACAAACTGGATGAGTTGGGACTGGGCGAGGCGGATGACGAGGCAGTTGCCGAAATTCTCGACGCCGTCAAACAGGCAGGGATCAAGAAGCGCGACATCCTGACGGACGACGAGTTCCGGGCGATAGCCGAACCGGTGCTGGCGCGCATGGCGGCCTGACCGGGGCTTTGACTGAATCCGGGGCGCCCGATCTGATCCTTTATCATTCGCCGACTTCGGTCTGCTCGGCCAAGGTTCGTCTGCTGCTCGCAGAACTTGAACTTGACTGGCAAGGCCGGAAACTTGATCTGGCCAAGGGTGACCAGTTCCAGCCTGACTATCTTGCAATCAACGCCAACGGGGTGGTGCCGACACTCATCGACGACGGCCGGGTGGTCACGGAATCGAACGACATCATGCGCCATCTCGTGCACCGGTATGGTCGGGGAAGCGCGAAACGCATCAGTGAAAACGACGAAGGCTGGCTTTCGCAAAGTCTGGCCCTGCACGATGCGGTAAACACGTTCACGCAGGTCATCGTCAATCGTGCCAGGTTGCGCGCTCTTCCGGCCGAAGAACTGGAGCAGCGAATTGCTCTGGTTCCCGATCCCAACCGGGCTGCAAAAATGAGGTGCATCCTCGAGGAGGGATTTGAAGCTGCCGCGGTATCGCGGGCCCGTGATTGCGTCAGCCGTCTTGTTGGCGAAATCGACCTGGAAACCGGGTCACATCGATGGCTTGGAGGTGACCGCTACACGGTTGCCGATATGGCAATCCTTCCGCACATAAACCGGCTCGAACTGCTCGGGCTGGAGCAATTCTGGCGCGCAAAGAAGAACCTTTTGGCCTGGTTGCTGGCGGCGAGAGACAGGCCTTCGTTCAACAAGGCGGTTGGCTCTCTCATCTCGGCAAAGGCCATCACAAAATATGCCACGGCCATCTCAGATGCGAAGGCCGATATTGAAGCGCTGTTCGCCGATTGAAGCGTTTTGCCAACCGCCGGTTTTTCAAGAAACTGCCGGTTGGCTCGAATTCAGCCGCCCCGTTTACTTGGCAGGCAGGGTCAGCGTGGCCAGATCAGTGCCGACCACGACGTTGCCCCCAAAGCCGCCGTCGACAGCCGCCTGCTTGTAGTCATCCTCTGTCAGGCCGCCGCCCGGGATGGGGTAGGGGCCCTGTTTCTTGGCGCCCATCGGCGGGATCAGATGGGTCAGCATCAGATGCTTCGCGCCTGCGCGCATCGCCATGGAGCCCAGATCCGTTGCGGTGCTCTGACGGAAGTAGATTGGCGGCGGAAAACCGCTATCCTTGTCAGGACCCATGACCGGATGGATGGTCGAGTGGACGATGACATCGACGCCGCTCGCCAGTTTTTCCACCTGTGCCGACGTCGATGTGTCGCGAGGTGGTTTCGGATTGTCATTGCCCGCATCCCCGCCGATAACAACGCTGCCCGCTGGCGTGTCAACACGATAGGATGCGTGCCCTGCGATGTGGCGTGACTTGATGGCGCTGACTTTCACGTCTCCCGACGACCAGACTTCGGTTGGTTCCTCGCCGGGCTCGAATGTCATCACATTGATCAGATCGGCCGGTCCACCGGGCAGTCGTTTCTTGTTTTCAGAAAGGCGCTGCGCCATTTCACCCGAATTGATGAATGCATCGCCAATATGCTTGGCCAGCATCGCGCAACTCAATGTGTGCCCAAGCGGCGATTTGGCATCACCGCTGCACACCAGATCGACCTTGGGTCCGCCGGAGTTGAAGTGCCAGCGTAACTGCATCATGTCGGCAAGGCCTTCAGTGTGGTCCGAATGCTGATGGGTAAGAAAGATGGCGTTGAGCTTGCCAACCGGAACGCCAACCTGGGACAGACGCTGCGTCGTGCCGCGGCCAGTATCGAATTGCAACTTCACAGCGCCGCATCCGTTTTCTTCGTCACCGTACTGAACCAGCGTGCCGGCACCGGCCTGGCCCTTGTAGACCGGAGGACCGCCCTGGGTGCCGGTCAGGGTGATTTTCATGCACGGTTCAGCCAAAGAGGCGCTGACACCGAATAGCAATCCGGCAGACGTCGCCGCTGCCAACCATATCGATTTGGTAGCCATGGTTTCTCCTCCCATCTACATTTTTGTTATTTCGAAAATTATATCGATATTTTTCTAGATGAGCAATGGAGGCACAGTTAGAAAAGTCGCGCGCAAATCGCAAAATACGGCAGAAGATCCCGCGATCGACCATCCACAGTTGCAGCCGGCGTGAACATCTTTTGCGTTCACGATCATGCTTTTGCCTGAATTCGTGTTACAACGGCGCAAGAAGGGTGGGGCTGGAATCGCGCTTCGCGACATCGGCTCCCGGCAAGGGACAGTGTTCTGGCTGAAGTGCCGCGGAGCGCGGCGGAGAGGGATACAGATGAAATCGAAATTGTTCGCTATTTTGGCTGCGGGATTGTTCGTCGCCGCCTGCACCACGGACCCGTTTACCGGTCAGAGAAAGGTTTCCAACACTGCTGCTGGCGTAGGCATCGGCGCAGGCCTTGGCGCCCTAGCCGGTCTGGCGGTCGGTGGCAGTCCGCGCGCACAGCGCAATGCAGTGCTGATTGGCGCCGGCATCGGCGCTTTGGCCGGTGGTGGCATCGGCGCCTATATGGACAAACAGGAAGCTGAGATCCGCCAACAGCTCCAGGGTACCGGCGTTTCTGTGACCCGTAATGGCGACGTGATCGTGCTGAACATGCCTTCGAACATCACGTTCGATGTTGACCAGGATGCGGTGAAAGGCTCGTTTTATCCCGTGCTGAATTCCGTCGCACTGGTGCTGAACAAGTACAACAAGACCGTCGTTGATGTTAACGGACATACCGATTCAACCGGTGACGACAGCTACAATTTCGGCCTGTCCCAGCGCCGGGCCTTGTCGGTCGCCAATTATCTGAATGGACAGGGTGTCGACGGGCGCCGCTTTTCAGTGGTTGGATTTGGTGAATCACAGCCCATCGCTTCAAACGACACCGCTGCCGGCCGGGCGGCAAACCGCCGTGTCGAAATCCAGCTGGCGCCGATCACCTGAGTTCACATCTCAATTTGAAGATACCCGCTGCGGCTGTCGTGGCGGGTTTTTTCATGGCTGAGAAATGGCTGACACGTCAGGCATAAACCGGCGGGAGCTGATTGCGACGTTTCTGCGCATTGGCGTCTTGTCGTTCGGCGGTCCGGCCGCCCAGATTGCTCTCATGCATCGTGTTCTCGTCGAAGAGAAACGCTGGCTCGGCGAACGGGAATTCACCAACGCGCTGGGTTTTTGCATGCTGCTGCCGGGGCCGGAAGCAATGCAACTGGCAACCTATTCCGGCTGGAGGATACACGGCATTTCAGGTGGGCTGATCGCCGGGCTGCTGTTTGTGCTTCCCGGTTCTCTGGTCATTTTGGCCCTGGCTGCGGTTTATGCCGCATATGCCCGGCTTCCAGCTGTGGATGCGATATTTCTTGGCATCAAGGCGGCGGTATTGGTGATTGTTGTCGAAGCCCTGTTGCGTATATCGCGCAAAGCACTTGGGCAGGTTCAGCACTATCTCATCGCTATACTGGCATTCTTGGCGATTTTCATTTTCGCGGTTCCGTTTCCGCTAATCATCGCCATCGCCGCGCTTTATGGTGCAGTGTTCCTCAAAGCCGGCGATGCTGAGCAGAATTCCCTTCATCGCGAAAAGCCGCCCGTCTTCTCCAGAACCCTCGCAACGATCTTCTCGTGGATGGTATTGTGGTGGCTGCCTGTTGCTGGCCTTGCCGTGTTCGGCGCCCCGCAGGTTTTTGCGGATATCGCGACGTTCTTTTCCAAGCTTGCAGTGGTGACCTTCGGCGGAGCATATGCGGTGTTGGCCTATATGGCACAGCAAGTCGTCGGCGAATTCGGATGGCTGAATGCCGGTGAAATGCTCGACGGGCTGGGCCTCGCTGAATCCACGCCGGGTCCACTCATTCTGGTGACCGAGTTTGTGGGGTTTGTCTCCGCGCACCGGCAGGGAGGACTATGGTATGGCATTGCCGGGGCAGCGCTTACTCTTTGGGTGACGTTCGTTCCATGCTTTCTTTGGATATTCGCCGGTGCGCCCTATATCGAACGAATAAGCGCCCAGCCACGCCTGACAGCGGCGCTGTCGGCAATTACCGCTGCCGTTGTCGGGGTAATCCTCAATCTGTCAATCTGGTTCGGCCTTCACGTCTTCTTTGGCAGCGTGAATCAAGTTGCCATCGGACCATTGTCCCTGTGGTTGCCTGAGTTGGCTTCGCTGGATTGGCGGGTGCTCGCACTTGCCTTCATTGCTGCAGTGTTGCTGCTCCGCCTTCATTTGGGCATGCTGACGGTTCTGGCGATATCGGCGTCGCTTGGGCTGGCGATCACGGCCATGGGCTGAAGCGCTGCCGCTGGCCACTATGTGAATTTGCGGAACAGCCGGGTTCGGTCAAACATCTCTTCCAGCGCCTCGACCCGGCTGCGCGACGTTCCCCAACGTTTTTCCTGGACCGCTGCTATGAGCGTTTCGATCAGCAGAAGCGTTGCGATGGACGAATCCCAGGCCGAGGGCACTGTGGTTCTGGTGGCGAAGCACAGCCGCGCAAGTTTATGAATCGGAGAGCGCCACTGGTCGGTGAACAGCACGATGTCAGCGCCCTTTTCCCTGGCTATTTCAGCCAGTTTCAGGGTTCCGTTCTCGTAGCGCCGAATGTCGAAAACCACCATGACGTGACCCGGTTGCACATCCAGAAGATAGTGCGGCCAGGAATTGGCCGTCGCCTTGATGTGGACGACTCCGTCACGCACCATTTGCAGGTGCAGGAACATGTACTCGGCCAACGCCCCGGTCACGCGGCCGCCTGCAATGTGTATCCGCCGTTCGGGATCAGCAAGCAGCTCTACACACTCGTCGAAGGTTTCGGCTGGAATTTGCGCCAATGAACCGCGAATATTCTCCGTCGCCGCCTCGGTGAACCGGTTCAGAACATGACTGTCCGGTGCCTTGTCGGCCCAGGTTTCGCGCCGTTCTATGGGATCGGATATCTTTTCCTGCAGTTCGCGGCGAAGTTCTGCCTTGAATGCCGGAAAACCCTTGAAACCGAGTTTCTGCACCATGCGCGCAACCGTTGGCGTGGAAACGCCGGCGCTTCGCGCAATTGCGGTGATCGACCCGAGACCGGAGACCGGATAGTTCTCCAACATGAAATGGGCAAGTTGCCGCTCGGCGCGCGTCAGGCTGTTCAACTGGCGGTTCAACCGGTCGGCTATGGTTTCGGCAGAGCTCATTTTGTAAATTTTATCAACATCAATTGTCGTCGTGAAGAAAAATTTTCAAAATTTCATTGACGACCACAAGCCTTTTTCAGAAACTTCCTTTCGAGGGAGGTCGGATTGGTCAGTTTGTTCGCCAAGGAAAACAAAAACGAAGAGCCTTCGGCCGAAATCCTCAACCCTGCCGGCGGTTCACCTGTCCTGCTCGTTTGCGAACACGCCTCGAACCGTATCCCGCCGCGATATGTGAATTTGGGCCTGACCCCGGAATCCTCCGGCAGCCATGCAGCATGGGACCCGGGAGCGCTGCCGCTGGCAAAGCAAATGAGCGAGTTTCTTGATGCCACGCTTGTCGCAGGTACGGTTTCCCGGCTGGTCTATGATTGTAACCGGCCACCGGAATCACCGGCGGCTATTTTGGACCAAAGCGAGAGGATTGCAATTCCCGGCAATATTGGCCTGACCGAATCGCAAAGGCGGGAAAGGGTAGAGCGGACATATGAGCCTTTCCGGCGCACAGTCGCCGGTGAAATCCTCCGCCGGCGCGGTACACAAACCGCACTGGTAACAGTTCACAGTTTCACACCGGTCTATATGGGAAAGCGGCGAGACGTTGAAATCGGCATTGTGCACGACACGGATGCAAAGCTTGCGGATGTCATGCTCGATGTGGCGGAACGCGAAGGGGCATTCAAAACCAGCCGCAACCAGCCTTACGGCCCGCGAGATGGCGTGACCCACACACTGAAGCTGCACGGCATTGAAAACGGATTGCCAAATGTCATGCTTGAAGTGGCCAACAACCTGTTGGAGACACCTGAGCAACAGCGCGAAGTGGCAGAGCTGCTTTGCTGCTGGCTGATTGAAGCGCTCGAGGCAAATGGTTTCGACCTGAAAACGGAGACAGACCGTTGCCGCGCCTAGCCCGCCAATATGTGCGTTTTGTCGACGCGGTAAACTACCGGATCGGCCGGTTCATCATGTACGGCATTTTCGCCATGGCGGCCATTCTGCTGTGGTCATCCATATCCAAAACGTTTTTCCTGCCATCGCTATGGACCCTGGAGATGGCGCAGTTCGCCATGGTCGCCTACTATATTCTTGGCGGGCCTTACTCGATCCAGCTGGGATCGAATGTGCGCATGGATTTGTTCTACGGCAGCTTTACCGACCGCAAGAAAGCCTGGTTTGACACCTTCACCGTTTTCCTGTTGCTCTTCTATCTCGGCGTTTTGCTTTACGGGGCAATCGACAGCACTACCTATTCCTTCCAGTACAATGAACGCAGCCCGACGGCCTGGCGGCCCTATCTGTGGCCAATCAAGGTGATCATGTGCGTCGGCTTTGTGTTGATGCTGCTGCAGGCCATCTCCGAGCTCATCAAGGACATTGCGAAAATCCGCGGGGACGAAATCTGATGTCCTACGAGATGATCGCGATCCTGATGTTTTCATCGATGATGCTGATGCTGTTCACCGGCCAGCGCGTTTTCGGTGCAATTGGGGGTATCGCTGCCATCGCTGCCCTGATGCTCTGGGGAACGGGTGGCTCCAACATACCGTTCTCTGCAGCAATGAAGCTGATGAAATGGTATCCGTTGCTGACCCTGCCGATGTTCATCTTCATGGGTTATGTGCTGTCGGAAAGCCGCATCGCCGACGACCTCTACAAAATGTTCCATGTCTGGATGGGACCGGTGCATGGCGGTCTGGCAATCGGCACCATCGGCCTGATGGTGCTCATATCGGCGATGAACGGGTTGTCAGTCGCCGGCATGGCGATCGGGGCGACTATCGCATTGCCGGAACTGTTACGCCGTGGTTATGACAAGCGCATGGTGACAGGGGTGATCCAGGCGGGGTCTTCGCTTGGCATTCTTGTGCCGCCATCCGTTGTACTGGTGCTTTACGCCATGATCGCGCGCCAGCCCGTCGGGCAACTGTGGCTCGCAGGTGTTCTTCCCGGTTTGATGATGGCCGCAATGTTCATCCTCTACATCGCCATCCGCTGCCGCTTGCAACCGCATTTGGGCCCGGTGCTGCCCAAGGAGGAACGCAACGTCCCGATGGCCGAGAAACTGCGGCTGCTGCGGGCCGGCCTTCTGCCGGTGCTCATCTTCGCGGTCATGATGGTGCCGTTCGTCAATGGATGGACCAGCCTGGTCGAATCGTCCGCGGTTGGTGCACTGACGGCGTTTTTCGCAGCTGTGATCAAGGGCCGGATGACCAGGGACGTGTTTGAGGTGTCGGTGCGGCAGACGCTGGCGATTTCCTGCATGTTCATGTGGATCATTCTGGCTGCACTCGGCTTCGGTGCCGTCTTTGACGGCCTGGGCGCTGTCCGGGCGATCGACAATTTGTTCACCGAACAGCTTGGCCTCAACCCGTGGATCATCTTGATCCTGATGCAGGCCTCATTCCTGATCATGGGGACATTTCTGGACGATACCGCGATGCTGGTCATCGTCGCGCCGCTATACATTCCGCTGGTTGCACAGTTGGATTTCGGCCTGCCTCGCAACGAGGTGCTGATCTGGTACGGCGTTCTCTACACGATCACCACTCAGATCGCCTACATGACACCGCCATTCGGCTACAATCTGTTCCTGATGCGGGCCATGGCGCCGCCTGAAATCACCCTGAAGGATATCTACACCTCGATCATCCCGTTTGTTGGCGTGATGATCCTGGCGCTGACAATCATCATCCTGTTTCCGCAAATCGCACTGTGGCTGCCCGACTACATTTACCGGCAATGAGATCCGATATTGCGGGAAATCAAGTTCGAAGTTGACAACAAAAAGGGAGAACACCATGACCACAAGACGCACATTTATCAAAGGAGCCGCAGTTGCTGCTCCGGCCGCGGCACTCGCCACACCAGCCATTGCCCAATCCAAGATCAAATGGCGGCTGCAGAGTTATGCTGGTGCACCTCTGTCGGATCATGTGGTCAAGCCGGCGATCGACAGCTTCAACAAAATTGCGGGTGACCAGATGGAGATCGAACTCTATCTGTCGAACCAGCTCGTGCCGACGGAAGAACTGTTCCGCGCTATGCAGGCGGGAACGATCGATGCCGTTCAATCGGACGATGATTCCATGGCATCACCGACGGAAGTGACCGTGTTCGGCGGATATTTTCCGTTCGCATCGCGCTATTCGCTCGACGTGCCGGTACTGTTCAACCAATACGGCCTGAAAGAAATCTGGGAAGCCGAATACGCAAAAGTCGGCGTCCAGCACATTTCCGCCGGTTCCTGGGATCCGTGCCATTTTGCCACCAAGGATCCGATCAACAGTCTCGCCGATCTTAAGGGTAAGCGCGTCTTCACCTTCCCGACAGCCGGGCGTTTTTTAAGCCAGTTCGGCGTCGTGCCGGTGACGCTGCCCTGGGAAGACATCGAAGTTGCCGTACAGACAGGTGAACTCGACGGTGTGGCCTGGTCGGGCATTACCGAAGACTACACGGTGGGCTGGGCCGACGTGACCAACTACTTCCTGACCAACAACATTTCAGGCGCCTGGATCGGCCATTTCTTTGCCAACCAGGAGCGCTGGAATGAGGTGCCGGAAAATCTGAAGGAACTGATGCGCGTTTGCTTTGACCAAAGCCACTACTATCGCCAATGGTGGTACTGGGGTGGTGAAGCCAGTCTGCGCGTCAATGGCACCAAGATGCAGCTGACCTCCATTCCCGATAGCGAATGGCAGCAGGTGGAAGATGCCGCAGTGAAGTTCTGGGACGAGATTGCCTCTGAGTCGGAGACCAAGGCGAAAGTCGTTGAGATTTTCCGCAAATACAATGCCGACATGGCCAAGGCGGGAAGACCTTACCGTTATTCGTGACGGACAGGTTGAATGTCTCAATGAAAATTCGGGGGCGCCAGACGGCGCCCCCGATTAGTTTTAATGGTAGAATTCAGATTATTCGGCCATCCGGAAGCGACATGACGAATGCACCCAAGATCAGAAACGCAGCTCTCGCTGACGCACAGGATCTCGTCCGCGTCATCGATGCTGCCTATCAGCCTTATCGGGCGCGGCTTGAAGATCTTCCACCGGTGTCGGAAGGCGTCGATGAGGATATCCGGCAGCACAAGGTGTGGGTTGCTGAACTTGAAAATGCGATTGTTGGCGGCATCTTTGTCACTGTGGTGGAGAATCGGGCCATTCTGACCAATCTGGCTGTTGATCCCGGTCACGCCGGGAGGGGGATTGGCCGGAAACTGATTGATATTGCGGAGCGATTTTGCCGTGAGCACAGTATGGGCGAACTCCACCTGAGCACGCACGTGAAAATGCCGGAAAACATCGCCCTTTATACCCATCTCGGATGGGTAGAGACCGGCCGTACCGGCAACAAGGTTCACATGTCCAAACGGCTGTAACCGACGAAGATTATTCGCTTTTTGCCTGCCGCTCGGCCTTTCGTGCCAGTTTTTCAGCCAGATTGAGACCGACGCCGGGCCGGCTCCAGGGGCACTCGGCGATGCAAATCGCGCAGCCATGGGTCTGATTGAAGAACGGCAGGCATTTGTCGAAGTCGACATACCACTTGGTTTCGCCGCGCACGATTTGCTTCTCGTGAAAAATCGCTTCGGGCGGGCAGGCATCCTCGCAGATGCGGCAGGCGGCGCAGAAATCATCGATACCGAATTCCCGCGCCGGCGTCGTGGCAAATGGCGCATCCGTCAAGATGGCCGACAGCCGGAAGGAGGCGCCAAACTCCGGATTGATGATTGAGCTATGTTTGCCAAGTTCCCCGAAACCGCAGGCCAGGGCAGGGGGTATCAGGGCAACGCTGCCGGTCATCGGGCCGGTGACGGGTTCGGCGTCCCAGCCTTGCTCTCTCAGCCAGGCAGCGATGTGTAGCGCGGCAGCCATCGCCCTTCCATATTGGCGCACGACCTCGGCGCCGGCGGTGGCCAGCGGTGCCGTGGCGATTTCCTCGTAATCATGCTGCACGCCGATGACGATGATGTTGCGGAAATCCACACGGCGGCCTTCGTAGACCCAGTCGGGTGACATCTGCTCCACGCCGGTCATGTCGCAGGTGCCGTCATCGACGAAATGCGACAGCAGTTCGCTCCATTCGTCCGGCGAGCGTTCTGCCGCTTCAGGGGCAACGTCGGGCATCCGGACGTCGGTGACCTTTGCCCGCCATTCACGCGCTTTTTTCAGGTGGGGATTGCCCGGATCAACGCCGTAAAACCAGCGTTGCAGCTTGCCGTGCGGAATGTCGTCAGGGTCGGGTGACCAATAGACCAGCCGCGGATTTCGTTTCGTGGCCTCCCCCAGGCCGTTGACGACGTTGCCTGAAACGTCGGGCGCGCAGGCCATCTGTTCGGGGTCGGGTGTGAACGGGCGATAGGGGTTTTCGCGCGGCATGGTGAAAACCTATCGCGGTCGGCAAATTCCGTCCAGTTGCTAAGCTGCTGCGCCTGCAGGTGACCGCGGCCGGGAGCGCCAAAGGATGGTGCCGATGATCGCCATATTGGCCAGGTTCCAGGCAATACCATTGATGAAGGCCGCTTGGTAAGAGCCGGTGAGGTCGTAGATTTCGCCCGAAAGCCATCCACCAAGCGCCATGCCGACGATTGTCGCCATGATGACTACACCGACCCGGCTGCCGGCTTCGCGCGCCGGCATGTATTCGCGCACGACAATGGCATACATGGGCACGATCCCGCCTTGCGAAAGGCCGAAAATCAGCGAGACCACATACAGTGAAACCAGCCCGTCAAAAGGCAGGTAGAGAAACAGCGCCAGCATCTGACCTGTTGATCCGATCAGCAATGTCCTGATTCCGCCGATTCGGTCGGCAAGCACGCCGGAAACCAGGCGCGAGACGATGCCTGCACTGGCCATGATGGCCAGCATTTCCGAGCCGCGCGCGACGCCAAATCCGAGGTCGACACAATAGGCGACGATGTGCACTTGCGGCATCGACATGGCCACGCAACAGCCAATGCCCGCCAACACCAGGATCCACTGCAACGTTCTGTGCGAAACGCCGGCAGACAACAATCCGGTCTCCACCTTCTTGTTTGCCGCGGCTGCCAGATGCGGCGACGGGCGGCGCAGCATCGCCGCAAGCGGCAGGCTTACCACCAGGCAGATCAGTCCCATCAACAGAAAGGCAAAGCGCCAGCTGCCTGCATTCAGCATTGGTTGCATGACCAGCGGCCACAGCACACCGGCAATATAGTTGCCGCAGGCAACCGCGGTGACGGCGATGCCGCGCCGTTTTTGAAACCAGTGCGAGATGTCGGCCAGCATGGGACCAAAACTGACCGCTGAACCGATGCCTATCAGCAGGCCCTGAACGGCAACAAATTGCCAATAGGCGCCCGCAAACGAGCCGATGATGAAACCCAACGCCAACATGCAGGAGCCAATTGCCACGGGCAGGGCAGCGCCGAGCCGGTCGATTGCCCTGCCAAAGAAAAGATTACCAACGGCAAAACCCGACATGACCGCCGTGTAGGCAAGGGATGCGGTGCCGCGTTCCAGCCCGAATTCTGCCTGTACTTCGGGAAGGACGACGACCATGGACCACATGCCGGCTCCGCCCATGGTGGCAAGCACCAGACACGCCGCCATGCGGACCCATGCTGTTGCGCCGTCAATGTCGGATGATGTGCCTGGAGTGGCGGAAAACAATACGCTCATTGCCAAGGCTTAGCAGAGCGGCGGTCGGCGTCAACGCTGCTTGTTTTTCGGCAGCGCGTGCCGCCAGGCCATTTCCAGTGCAGCGGTCAGTTCCTCGATATTCAACGCGGCAAGATTGACCGTTGTCCAGCCCTGTTTGCCCCAGGCATTGGGAACCGGTGTAAATGCCTCGCCATGGGTGAGACATTTAAGTTCCTGTTCGTCCGGCGTCAGTTTGAGGTTTGCTGTCAATCTGTCGGCGGCAAGCGTGGCGTAATTCCGTTTTACCTTGAAAGCCGTGCGTTCGAAATGCGGCGCGGCAACCGTGCCCTCAAGTGAAAGCGCAATTCTGGTCAAATCGTCGGCCGTTGCCATTTGGTTCTCCGTTTGGGCTTTTCCCTACACCTTCACACGCTCGCTCTTCGGATCATACATGGGTTTCAGTGAAGCTTCGGCTCTTACCCGCGTTCCCGCCACTTCGATTTCGTAGGACGAAGCCAGCACCTGCTCCACGCTCTCGCTCTTGCAAGGCACATAGCCCATGCCAATGGCGCCTCCGAGATGGTGCCCGTAATTGCCCGATGACAAATAGCCGACGATTTCGCCGTCGCGCACCACCGGTTCGTGGTGATAAAGCAGCGGCTCAGGGTCGGTCAGCCTGAATTGAACCATGCGGTTTGCCAAGCCGTCTTCGCGCTTGCGCAACACCGCCTCGCGGCCAACGAAGTCGGGTTTGTTGGACTTCACCGCAAAGCCAAGTCCTGCCTCCAGCACATGGTCTTCGTCGGTGATGTCGTGACCAAAGTGGCGGAAAGCCTTTTCGATGCGGCAGGAATCCATCATGTGCATGCCGCAGAGCTTCAAATCGAGATCCTGTCCAGCTTCCCAAAGCGTCTCAAACGCATGCGCTGCCATGTCTGACGAAATGTAGAGTTCCCAGCCGAGTTCGCCGACATAGGAGACCCGGTGCGCACGTGCCAATCCCATGCCCAGTTCAATGTCATGGGCGGAACCAAACGGATGGTTGTCGTTCGACCAGTCATGTGGCGAGACTTTCTGCAGCAGTTCGCGTGCATTCGGGCCCATGACAGCGAGCACGCCCTCGGCTGCAGTGACGTCGGTGATTACCGCGCGGTGTTCGCCGAGATGCCGGCGCATCCATGACAGTTCCCGCTGCAAGGTTGCCGCCGGCGTGACGACGATATAGGCGGTCTCCGACAACCGGGTCACCGTCACATCAGCCTCGATACCGCCGCGATCATTGAGGAACTGGGTGTAGACGATCTTGCCATCCGGCACCGACATCTCATTGCCGCAGACATAATTGAGGAAGGCTTCCGCATCCGGTCCCTCGACCCGGACCTTGCCGAAAGACGACATGTCATACATGCCGACATTGGTGCGAACTGCCATGTGCTCGGCTGCTGCATTGTCGAACCAGTTCTGCCGCTTCCACGAATATTGGTACTCGCGCGCCTGGCCCTCATTGGCGAACCAGTTGGCCCGTTCCCAGCCGGCAATTTCGCCGAATACTGCACCTTGCGCCTTGAGATGCTCATGAAACGGTGTGCGGCGCACACCGCGTGCCGTTGCCATCTGGCGATAGGGATAGTGGTCGGCATAGAGCAGGCCGAGCGTTTCCTTGGAACGCTCGAACAGATAGGTCTTGTTAGCCTGGAACGGCTGCATGCGCCTTATGTCCACGTCGGAAAGGTCAAACGGTGGATGACCGTTCTCCATCCAGTAGGCCAGTGCCATTCCGGCACCACCGGAAGACTGAATTCCGATTGAATTGAAACCGGCGCAAACGAAGTAGTTCTTGAGGTTTGGCGCTTCGCCGAGGTGGTAGGCGTCATCCGGCGTGAAACTTTCGGGGCCGTTGAAGAAGGTATGAATGCCTGCCTCTGCCAGGGCAGGGAAGCGATTGACCGCCCGCTCCAGGATCGGTTCGAAATGGTCGAAATCCTCCTGCAACTGGTCAAAGCAGAAAGTCTCGGGAATGCCATCCATGCCCCAGGGTTTGGCGTTGGGCTCGAACGCGCCCAACAGCATCTTGCCGGCATCTTCCTTGTAGTAGGCGCATTCGTCCGGAACCCGCAGCACAGGCAGCCGCCCCAGCCCGGCCATCGGTTCGGTGACGATGTAAAAATGTTCGCAGGCGTGAAGCGGCACGGCGACGCCGGCCATGCGGCCGACGTCATGGCCCCACATGCCGGCGCAGTTGACGACGAATTCGGCTTCGATTTCGCCCTGTTCGCCGGCGCCGTCGCGCTGCCAGGAAACGCCAGTCACACGTCCATCCTTGGTATGGATGGCGGTAACTTTCACACCCTCGATGGTTTTTGCCCCCATCTGGCGGGCACCCTTTGCCAGCGCCAGCGCGATGTTGGCCGGGTCGCCCTGACCGTCTTCGGGCAACCACACGGCGCCGACGACGTCCTCAATATTCAGATGCGGATAGCGCTCCTTGGCTTCATTGGGCGAAATCTCTTCCACCGCGACACCAAAGGCGCGCGCCATGGAAGCCTGCCGGTAGATTTCTTCCTTGCGCTCTTCCGTTAGTGCGGCAGTGATCGAACCGCATTGGCGCAGGCCCGTCGCAACGCCCGTCTCCTCTTCGAGCTTGAGATAGAGATCCTTGGAGTAGTGGGCCAGTCGCGTCATGTTGGCGGTAGCCCGCAACTGGCCGATCAAACCGGCCGCGTGCCACGTCGTTCCACACGTTAGCTGTTTGCGTTCCAGAAGCACGACATCGCTCCATCCCTGTTTGGCAAGGTGATAAGCGACCGAGCAACCTGCCACACCCCCGCCAATAACAACGGCACGAGCATTGGATGGAACCGGCTTCATGGGCTGACCCTCAGTTCGAGTTTTGGGAAGTGACAAAGCGTTTCAGACGGTAAGCTGCCTCTTCGAGCAGCTCGTCGGTCTGGCACATGGAAATGCGAACATGTCCGGTAGCGGCCGAGCCGAAACTTTCGCCGGGCAGCACCGCTACTTTCTCTGCGTTCAGCAACGCCCAGGCAAATTCCTGGCCCGTTGCCGCAACGCCGCGAATGTCCAGCATCACGTACATACCACCTTCCGAACCGCGAACGGTAACCGAATTGATACCGCGCATCAGCTCGACAAACTTGGCCTGGCGTTTGGCATAGATGTGAGTGATTTCGTCAACACCATAGGCATTTTCAATCGCTTCCGTGGCGGCCCGGCTGACAAAGTCGTTCAAGCCATAGGTGGAAATCAGATTGAGATTTCTGCCCGACTGCACAAACCGTTCCGGCGCAATCAGCCATCCCACGCGCCAGCCGGTCATGCCGTGGCTCTTGGAGAGCGAGTTGATGACCAGTGTTCGCTGCTTCATGCCTTCCAGTGCACGTGGGCTGATGTGCGGATGCTCCGGACCAGTATGGGTAGAATAGACCTCGTCGGAAATGAGCCACAAATCATGCTCACGGCAGATATCGGCAATCTCCTCCAGCGTTTCGCGCGAATAGACCGCGCCTGTCGGATTGTTCGGCGAATTGATCAGCAACGATTTCGTGTTGGACCGGACAGCGGCGCGTATATCCTCCGGGTCGGGCTGGAAACCGTTTTCGGCACTTGCATCAACGACTGTGTGAGAAGCGCCGGTAAAGTTGAACCCGCCGGGATAGGTGACATAGTAGGGGCTGATCATGATGCCATGATCACCATGATCGAGCGTGCCGAGCAGAGCGCTGTTGAGCGCCGCCTGGCCGCCGATCGTCGCCAATACTTGCGCCGGAGAGGTTTCGACTCCGGTCGATTCTTCGGTCATTTTGGCAATGGCAGCGCGAAGTGCCGGCATGCCGGCGATCTCCGAATAGTGATGATGTCCGCCGCGAACCGCACGGACACAGGCTTCCACGGTGGCCTCGGGCGTATCAAACTCATGGTCGCCAATCGACAGCATGAGAATGTCTTCACCGGCCATTTTGCGTTCAAATGCGGCAAAGTGTACTTCCCAGCCATCATTCTCGCCTTCCGGCACAATGCCAAGCAATCGTTTTGAAATATCAGGCATGGAGATCTTTCGTGACTTGGTATCCATTGGCCTGAAACCGGGAGGCAATTGCCGCAATATGCGCCGGTCCAACCTCGCAACAGCCGCCAATGATCGAAGCGCCATGCTCTATTGCGGTCATCGCCCAATCGCAATAGCTTTCGGGATTGAGGTCGTCACGCGCCGCCAGTTCATCCACGGTTCCGCCGGGCTGCATCGGATTGATACTGGTAAATCCGTTGGCATAGGCGCCCCAGAAAATTTGTGAGGCGGAAAGATCATCAAACCCGGCCGAAATGCTCTCTGGCCAGGAGCAATTGCCCAGCACTGCAGCCGCACCGTTTTCGACCGCCGCGCTGATCCCATCGGCGAATGGCTCACCTGAACGCAACTCGGGTGCTGCGGTACCATCGTTCAACGTCATCGCCACCCAGACGGATTTGCCCGATTCCACTGCGGCTGTCGTCGCGGCACGAATTTCGGCAACCGAAGCCAGCGTTTCGCACAAAAACAGATCAACACTTTCGGCCTGCTCGGCAACAATTTGCCTGTAAAGGTCAAGCATTTCCGGGTAGGGCGGGGCGACATCGGGACGGTAACTGGCAAACAGCGGTGACAGACAGCCGGCGATCGCCGCATCAGCGCGGGTTTGCTCTATCGCCTGCTTCGCCAGTTCGATTGCGCGTTTCTGCAACGTTTTGAACGAATCGGCAAATCCATCGCGTGCGAGCCGTTCCGGCGTTGCTGAATAGGTGTTCAGCGTCAGAACCGTCGCACCTGCACGCAGATAATCTTGGTGAATTTCACAAACGATTTCCGGTTCGTCCATCATGACCTTTGCCGACCACAACGGATGCGCAGGGTTGACGGAACGTGCAATCAGTTCCTGTCCCATGCCGCCATCGAGGAGAACCACGCTTTTCAAGGGTAAATCTCCGCGAACTTCTGCTTGTAGAGCGCGATCATCTCCTCTTCCGTCGCACCGTCGTCGTAGGGTGGCGTGGTCATCGACTTCACCTCAGCCACCGGGATGCGGACGATGTGGTTGATGCGGTTTGCCAGATCGCCCCAAATCTCGTGCCATTTGGGTATGAGGGCACCAAATTCACTCTCCCCACGCGAAAATACTTCGGCAGTTCCCCTGATCCGAACGCCCTTGCGCTTCCATTGATCGATAAAATTGACTTCCAGTTCCGGCTCAAGAGCAAGGTTAGCCATTGTGCCGGGAGAGCGGATTTCGCCAAATGCAACGGTCTCTTCGTCAAGCACCAAAAATGTCCCTTTCGGCGAGGCACGCGGCTTGCCCGCCCTGTTTACTGTGGCAACGAAGCCAAGCGGGAATTTGGCAATCAAATCAATGGCAAAGGCGTTGAGCTTCATGCTCTCAGTCTTTCGTTCTTCGGGTCCCAGAGCCCGCCGTCCGGCTGGACCGTAGCATTGCACCGTTCGCCGTAGATCTCGACCTCGATTTCAGTGCCGGGTTCGGTCAGGTCGGCGCGCAACATGCCGAGTGCGATCGACTTGTCGACGCGATGACCCCAGCCACCGGACGTCGTCTCACCAACGACTTCGTCACCGTGCCAAAGCGTCGACATGTAGGGTGCATCGCATTCTCCGGCTTCGACCGTTAGCGTGACGAAGCGCTTTGCGACACCCTGCTGGCGTTCGTTCTCGAGTGCGGATTTGCCGTTGAATTCAGCCTTGTCCCATTTGACGAACCGGTCGAGGCCGCCCTGCAATATCGTGTAGTCGGTCGACAGGTCGCCTTTCCAGGCCCGGTAACTTTTTTCCAGTCTCAGGCTGTCGAGTGCAAACATACCGAACGGTTTCAGCCCGTGCGATTTGCCGGCATCCATTACCGTGTCCCAAATGGCCGGGGTGTCCGCGACCTTGGAGTGGATTTCCCAGCCAAGTTCACCGGCAAAGGAGACACGCACCAGCTGAACCCAGGCGTCGCCGATCTGCACTGATTGATGCGTCAGCCACGGCAGGCTCAGATCGGCCTCGCAGATATCGGCAAGAATATTGCGTGAATTCGGCCCGGTGAGGATCTGACAGGAGAATTCGTCAGTGACGTCAGTTATCGAAATACCGGAACCGGCCGGCAGGTGCCGGTTGAGCCAATCCAGATCGTGAAGCTGGGCGGTTGCCGCCGTGATCAGCATCAGCTGGTCTTCGGCAATCCGCATCAGCGACATTTCGGTGACAATGCGGCCCTTCTCATCGGCAAAATAACCTAGGCCGATGCGTCCCACCCGCGGCACGACACCGGTAATCAGGCCGGAGACCCAATCGGCCACGCCATCGCCCTTCACCATGAAACGCGAGAAACCTGGCAAATCGAGAATGCCCGCGGCGTCACGGACCGCGTGGCATTCTTCGCGAATGCGCTCAAACCACGGGCCTTCGCGGTTCCAGGTCTGCGTGGCTTCCTCGGACGTGTCGTCGCCGTCCTTCGCATACCAATTGGCCCGTTCCCAGCCATTGTAAGCTCCGAACTGCGCACCCAGAGCCGCGATACGGTCGTGAACGGCCGAATGCCGCTTGTCGCGGCCAGCCGGCCAGGCGTGGCGCGGGAAGTGCATGGCATATTCATGGCCGTAGACTTCCATGCCTTTGGCGGTTGCATAATCCTGGTCGCACCAATCGCCGAAACGGCGCGGATCGCATGACCACATGTCCCACTCGGTGCCGCCTTCGGTGATCCATTCGGCCAGTACCTTGCCGGCGCCACCGCCTTGCGCGATGCCGAATGTAAAAACGCAGGCCTCAAACGCATTGGGAATGCCCGGCATCGGCCCAATATTGGGATTGCCGTCAGGCATGTAGGGGATCGGCCCGTTGATGACCCGGCTCAATCCGGCCGTACCGAGCAACGGCACGCGTGCGATCGCGTCTTCCAGATACCACTCCAGACGTTCCAGGTCGTCCGGGTAAAGCTGGAAGGAAAAGTCGTCCGGCATCGGATCGTCGGCGGTCACCCAGTGGGCGCGGCAGTTGCGCTCGTAGGGACCGAGATTGAAGCCGTTTTTCTCCTGGCGCAGATAGTAGCTGGTGTCGACATCGCGAAGCAGCGGCAGTTTCTTGCCGGTCTCCTCGGAGCGGGCTTTCAGTTCCGGAACTTCCTCGAACAGAATGTACTGGTGAGACATCGATACCATTGGGATGGAGCGCCCGAACATGGCGGCAACTTCCTGGGCCCTGTAGCCTGCGGCATTGACCACATATTCGCAGCGGATCTCGCCTTGCGCGGTTTCGACCACCCACTCCCCGTTTTCCCGCCTTACATTGTTTACCGGGCAGAAGCGGATGATTTTCTGGCCCATGTCGCGCGCGCCCTTGGCGAGCGCCTGGGTCAGTTGCGCCGGGTCGATATCACCGTCGCAGGGATCGTAAAGACCGCCCTTCAGGTCATGCAGTTCCAGGAACGGATAATGCGCTTTCAGTTCATCAGGAGTGCACACCTCGATATCGATGCCCTGATAGCGTCCCATCCCCCTGGCGCGCTGAAATTCCTGCATACGTTCCTTCGAATGAGCCAGCCGCACCGAACCGGTAACGTGATAGTTCATCGGATAATCGACCTCGTCGGCCAATCCCCGGTAAAGCTCGGTCGAATAGCGCTGCATGTTCATGATCGACCAGGACGTTGAAAATGTCGGAACATTGCCGGCCGCATGCCAGGTCGAACCGGAGGTCAGCTCGTTTTTTTCCAGCAGAACGCAGTCGGTCCAGCCCGCCTTCGCCAGGTGATAGAGTGAGGAAACTCCGACAACGCCGCCGCCGATGATGACGACACGTGCTGTAGAAGGAAGGTCTGCCATTTCAGTGTACTCCGGAATAGGTCAATAGACGGGTGGGGCGATCACCCAAATCAGGATTGCATCTTCATCGCAGGGGTTTTTCCAGCGATGCGGTTTGCGGTTGAAGCGAAAGCTGTCGCCGGGGCCAAGGTGATGCCACTGCCCGTCGATCTCGATATCGAACCGGCCGGAAACCACATATGCCGCTTCTTCGGTGTCGCGCAGCTGGGGCTTTTCAAGAAATGCACCCGGGGCAAAAACAGACCGGACCATCTCAAACTCACCGCCAAGGTCAGGGGACAGCAATTCTTCAACCAGCCGGCCCTCGCTGGAGCCCAACTGCCTGCGCTTCCCGGCTCTGACAATCGAGCCGCGTTCGGCTTCGTCTGCCACCTCATGGGCAAACAGCAGACTGATCGGGACATCAACCGCAGCGCAAATCGCGCGCAGGTCATTGATGGTTGGGGTCGAAATACCCCGCTCGACCTGGCTCAGCCAACCCACCGAACGTCCGAGCTGATCGGCCAGTTCAGTCAGCGTCAATCCGCGTGAACGGCGAAGCGCACGAATGTCGTGGGCCAGCAATTCAGCACCAGATTTTGGCCGGTCATCGCCGGTGGGTTCTGGGGACAGCGTTTCCACCGCAACATCCATGAAAAAATTCTCCTGATTTTCACGAAATCCGGTTTCCATGAAAAAATCAAGGAAAATTTCACGGGATTTGCGACCGGACTTGCAATTTGCGCGCAGTGGTGCAAAGCAGCACGCTCCGCTGGTTCCTCCCAAACTTATTGCTCCAGCGAACGTTCGAAAACGCTTACCATTCCGGCGCGGTGCAAGCCTATGGAAAACGGGAAATTGATCCGGCAGAAAGCCGTGGACGATGCCATTGGCTCGCGCAGATCGGTGCGCGCGTTTCTGCCCGATCCGGTCAACCGGGACACGATTGAGACAATCCTCAAAATATCGGCGCGAGCGCCTTCCGGCACCAATATGCAACCGTGGAAAACCTATGTGTTGACCGGTGACAGCAAAAAGAAAGTTTCAGACGCTATTCTGAATTCCGGCATCCGGGCAGAGAAAGCGGAATGGGATGAATACAAATATTATCCCGACCAGTTCTTCGAGCCTTATCTGTCGCGCAGGCGCACCGTGGGTTTCGGTCTTTATAATCTGCTCGGGATCGGCAGGCGCGACACCGACAGGATGCGGGCACAGCATGACCGCAATTTCATCTTCTTCGACGCACCGGTGGGCATGATATTCACCATTGATCGCCGTCTCGAAGTTGGCTCCTGGCTCGATTTCGGCATGTTCCTCGAAAACATCATGATCGCAGCCAGGGGCAGGGGGCTTCATACTTGCCCACAGGCGGCGTTTGCACCCTATCACCGGCAAATCAGGCCGGTGTTGGGTATCCCGGAAGAGGAGGTGGTCGTCTGCGGCATGGCGATCGGTTACGAAGACACTTCGAAACCGGAGAACGATTTGCGCACCGAACGCGCACCACTGGAAGACTGGGCAGTTTTTCTGGATTGAACGCCACCATCTGGCGCGCAGAAATCACCCCCACAAATGTGGTTCCGGCGGAAAAACCATCGAACCTTCATAGTGGAGTCCGGTTTCGCGATCTTCGGCCAGAAGAAGCGGTCCGTCCAGGTCGACATAATCCGCAGCCTGCGCAAGAAGTACCGCGGGCGCCATCGACAGGGATGTTCCTACCATGCATCCGATCATCGTCTTCAGCCCCAGCGATCTGGCCTTGTCATGTTTGGCGATTGCCGCAGTCAGCCCGCCGGCCTTGTCGAGCTTGATGTTCACCGCATCGTAGAGACCCCTCAGCCTGTCAAGGTCAGCCGCTACATGTGCGCTTTCGTCGGCGCAAATTTTCACCGGGCGATCAATATTCCGCAGCGCTTCGTCTTCGTTCCGCGAAAGCGGTTGCTCAATCAGTTCGAAGCCATTTTCCTTCGCGGCTGTGAGGTTTCGGCCAATGTTTTGCGTGGTCCAGCCTTCATTGGCGTCAGCGATCAACCGGCTGTCGGGTGCCGCTTCCGCTACCGCCCGCATCCGCGAAATGTCGTCTTCGCCACCAAGCTTGATTTTCAACACCGGCCTGTCTTTTGCGGCTCTTGCGTCGGTTGCCATTTTTTCTGGCGCGTTGAGCGATATGGTGTAGGCGGTTTCAAGCGGTTCCGGATCATTTCTGCACACGAACCGGGAAACACGGCAGCCGGCAGTTTTGGCTTCAAGGTCCCACAGGGCGCAGTCGATCGCGTTTCGAGCCGCACCGGGAGGCATGGCGTCAAGCAGTTCCAGACGACCGATCCCGCGGGCGATTTGCGCTTCCATGACCGCAATCGCATCACGCACACCCTCCGCGGTTTCATCATAACGGGCGTAAGGCACGCATTCTCCATGCCCGGTTTTCTCCGCTTCACGAATGGAGCAAGTGACAACGACAGCTTCCGTCTTTGCGCCACGTGAGATTCGAAACGACCCGGCAATGGGGTAGTGTTCGATCGCGACGGATAGGCTACGCTGCACGATCAGATTCGAGTTTGATTCGCATTTGTGTGGCTTCCCCCTTGCCTTGAATCGATATCGGAAGTTCTTGCCGGAGCATGTGGACAAAAGCAAATTCTGATACAAACGCCGAGGCACCCGCCCGGGTCGTCGTTGAGCGTGGGGAAGCCGGACTGCTGACAGTGTCGTGCTCGGGAATCTGGACCACACGCACGGTTGGGCTGCTTGATGCATCAATTCGCAAAGGCGAACAGGAAACCGGCGTAAAAACCGTTGAAGTCGATCTGGCCGAAGTCGAAAAGATGGACACCGCGGGCGCCTGGCTGGTTCAAAGACTGGTCGCGACCCACCGGGACCACGGTGCGCAAGTAAAGCTGCTCAATGCGTCGGAGAATGTCTCCACATTGTTGAATGCGGTGTCTCCCGCAACGGAAACGGACCACGTTTCGACCCGCCGCCGCAATGGCAATATTGTCACCAGGGCGCTGGAGGATATCGGCCGCCTTACAGTCAACTTCTACAGCGAGTTTATCCTTGGCATGCATATCCTGGGGGCAACGATCCGCGGAGCGCAGATGAAAGCCGGCCGCAGGCACACGCTGCGCCCGGCGGCAATAGTCCACCAGATGGACCGGATGGGAGTCGGCGCGCTTCCCGTCGTGCTTTTGATGTCAACGATTATTGGTGCAATCATCGCTCAACAGGGGGCGTTTCAGCTCCGGTTTTTCGGAGCGGAAATATTTGTCGTTGATCTGGTTTCTGTCCTGGTGTTGCGGGAAATCGGCGTACTGCTGACGGCGATCATGATTGCCGGTCGTTCAGGAAGCGCCATCACCGCCGAGATCGGTTCGATGAAAATGCGCGAAGAGGTCGACGCATTGACGGTTATTGGCCTCAATCCCGTCGGCGTGCTGGTGTTTCCTCGCCTGGTGGCGCTTGTCATCATGCTGCCCTGCCTGACAATCGCGGCCAATTTTGCGGCACTTGGCGGAGCCATGGTCGTTGCCTGGATCTATTCGGACATCACGCCGGCGGCCTTCGTAGAGCGAATGCATGCCTGGATTGATCTGACAACGATATTTGCCGGCCTCATCAAGGCGCCGTTCATGGCCATCATCATCGGCATCATCGCCTCCATCGAAGGGCTGAAAACCGAAGGCAGCGCCGAATCTCTCGGCCGGCATGTCACCGCATCCGTGGTCAAGGCGATTTTCGTCGTCATATTGGTCGATGGCTTGTTTGCCATGTTTTACGCCGCAATTGATTTCTAGGTTCGCATCATGGCCGGCAAAACAAAATCGAATGGCGGAGTGAAACCAAACGGTTCAGGCGATGAAATCGTACTATCGGTTCGTGGCGTGAAGGTCGCATTCGGAAGCAAAGTCATTCTGGAAGATTTGACGCTCGACATGCGACGCGGTGAAATATTGGGATTTGTCGGCGCGTCGGGATCGGGCAAGTCGGTTCTGTTGAGAACCGTGTTGGGTTTGAACAAAAAACAAGCCGGTTCGATAAGCCTTTTCGGATTGGATCTTGATGACCTGACAGACGATCAGAGGCTCCAGATCGACATGCGCCTCGGCGTCCTGTTTCAGCATGGTGCGCTGTTTTCATCCCTGACGGTTCTGGAAAACATTCAGGTTCCGATGCGTGAGTATCTCGATTTGCCGCGCGATCTGATGAACGAATTGGCCCGACTGAAGATCGAACTGGTCGGCTTGTCACCTGATGCAGCGGAAAAATACCCGTCTGAACTGTCCGGCGGCATGATCAAGCGGGCTGCATTGGCCCGTGCCTTGGCGCTCGATCCCGAGATCGTTTTTCTCGACGAACCGACATCCGGCCTCGATCCGATCGGCGCGGCAGAATTCGACGAACTAGTCGTCAAATTGCGCGATACGATGGGATTGACCGTCTATATGGTCACCCATGATCTGGACAGCCTGCATTCGGCTTGTGACCGAATCGCTGTATTGGGGAACAGGCGAGTGCTCATTGAGGGAACCCTGACCGATATGCTCGAGTTCGAAGAACCCTGGGTACAGGCCTATTTTTGCGGCAAACGGGCTCGCGCCATTCAGGCGCGTGTTCCGGCGTGAGGATCCGGGTCGGCTAGATGGAAACGAAAGCCAATTATGTGCTGGTCGGGCTGTTCACGCTGATAGCGACCGTCGCCATTTTCGCTTTCGTCTATTGGACCGCGGGGGTCGGCGACACCGGACAGACATCGCAGTTGCGGGTTCGTATTCCAGGCTCGGCCGCCGGATTGGGACGCGGCAGTTTTGTGCTGTTCAACGGCGTCAAGATCGGTGATGTCCGTCGGGTTTATATCGACATTTCCAATCCGCGGGTGGCAATAGCCGACACCTTGATTGATTCACTTACACCAATCACGAAATCGACCCGCGCCACTCTCGGCATTGTTGGTCTGACCGGTACGACGAATATTGAACTTCAAGGTGGCAACATCAACGAGGAAAACTTGTTGCGCGCCGCTGAAACGAGCGGAACAGTTGCCGAAATCGTCGCCAAGCCGTCTGTCGTCACGAATATACTGGAATCTGCAACCACCTTGATGGACCGCGCAAACGGGGTGCTCGATGGATTGGAACAATTCGTCAACGATGCACGCGAGCCGCTGACCGAGACGTTGCGGAATACCGAAAAGTTTTCCGACGCGCTGGCAAATAATGCCGACGAAATAGATGCGTTCCTGGCCAATGCCGGCAGGCTGGCGGATACGCTTGGCGAAGTTTCAGGGCAGTTGGATAGCACGTTGAAGGCGGCGGAAGAACTGTTGCAGTCGGTCGATGATAAAAAGGTCGACACGATCATCGCCAATGTCGAAGAATTCACCGGCAAACTGAACACCGCGGCCGAGGACATCGACGGCGTCATGGAAAACGTAAAGTCGGCGTCTGAATCGATCGCAGGTATTTCGGAACGGGCGGGCAGTGCGCTCGATCAGGTCGATGACATCCTCGCAAACGTCGATGGAGAGACAGTCAAAACCGCGCTTTCGAATATTGCCGAGGCAAGTGAATCGGCAAAAACCGTGGCCGACGATGTGTCAAAAGTTACCGGCAAGTTTGGCGACCGTGCAGAGGATATCGACCGGATCATTGCCGATGCCCGCACGCTTTCGGAGCGCCTGGCCAAGGCATCGGAGAAAATCGATGGCGTTATGGCCAATGTCGATACCGCTGTGGCCAACATAACCGATTTCTCAGACCGCGCAGGCGGTACTTTGGAAAAGGTTGACGGAATTCTGGAAGGCGTAGACGCCGAACAGGTGAAAACAGCGCTCGACAACATCACCGAAGCCAGCGATACGGCGCGCACTGCCGTATCGGACGTTGCTAAGGTGACGGAAAAGATTGGCGCCCGGTCGGCCGATATTGACGGCATTATCGACAATGCAGCACAGCTGACCGAGCGGCTGAACAAAGCCTCCGAGCGGGTTGACGGGGTTCTGGCCAAACTTGACGGAGTTTTGGGATCTGACGATGCCGATGGCGTGATTGCCGAGGCGCGGGAGACCCTGCAATCCTTCCGGCAGGTCGCTGAAACACTGAATGCGCGTGTAGCGACAATCGCTGATGGACTGGCACGTTTTTCGGGACAGGGACTGCGTGACGTGGAAGCCCTTGTTCGCGACAGCCGCCGCTCCATTGCGCGCATTGAACAGGCGATTACCGACCTGGAACGCAATCCGCAGAGAATACTGACCGGTGGAGAAGGCACCGTTCGCCGTTATAATGGCCGCCGCCGCCGTTGACATCGCTCCACCATATTAGCAAGACCGTAGGACATGGACTCATAAACAGAATCAACAATGGTATGAGCAAATTTGGTTGGATATTAGGAGTGAGCTTGCGGGAAACCGTCTGGTTTTCAAAAGCTTGCGACGCAGTAGCCGGGCAAATTTGCCATATCCTTCGGACGCTCGTAACCGCTTCTCAAACCGTCGTCGAAGCCCTCAACCGGGGGATAAGCCCCGCTTTTCGGCCTTCTCCTCGGTTTGCTTTGCGGTTTCGGCGCCATCTTGATCCTGTTTATGAGTTCATGTCCTAGCGGGGACGAATCCAAATCACTCCATGCGGGGAGCGAGACGGGTGAAAACGGCATCCACCTTGATGGCATTGATGACTGCGGCAGCTTTGGCTTCCGGTTGCGCTGTTTTGGGAGGTGGCGGTTCGAAGCCGTTGGATACTTATGAACTGACTGCCCCGTCGCCTACCACCAGCGGACGCAGATTGTCCCGCCGGCAGGCCATTGTCACCGAACCATCGGCGCTGAAAGCGCTCGACAGCGAGAACATCGTTGTGCGTGCATCGGCAACGTCACTTGAATATCTGGACGGTGCACAATGGGCCGACCGGCTTCCCAAAATCATCCAGGCCCGCCTCGTCGAGACATTCGAGAGATCCGGGCGGATTGGCGGCATCGGAAAACCGGGAGAAGGCTTGGCGATCGACTATCAGATCATCGCCGAAGTCCGCTCCTTCGAAATTCGTCTTGAAGGCGGCGAGAGGGCACAAGTGGAGATTGCGGTCAAGTTGTTGAACGACCGCAACGGTGTGGTCAGGTCGACGGCGGAGTTTTCCGCATCGTCTCCGGTCAACGGAGCGGGAAACGATGAATTTGTCGCGGCGCTGGACCGGGCATTTGCGGAGGTTGCGGTAGCTATCGTCGATTGGGCCCTCAGGCGCATGTAGGACCGCACAAAAAACGGGGCCCGAAAGCCCCGTTCCAAGAAGTCACATTCCCCAACTGACTACCGCAAACGCCCCGCAGCATGGGCAAGCATGGTGTAGACCTTGCCGGTATCGGAGGTCAGGTAGGTCTGGGTCATGATGTTGTCGCGGTCGTTGCGCTCCACATCATCCAGCAGTTTTTCAAAGTCCTTGCAATAGCGGTCTACAGCGGTGCGGAAATCGCCATCCGCCTGATATTTGCGGCGGATTTCGTCAAACGTCTGCTGGCCCTTCAGCGTGTAAAGGCGACGGGTGAACACATTGCGCTCGCCCTTGCGGTAACGCTCCCAAAGTTCAACTGAGGCGTCGTGATCAATCGCCCTGGCAATATCAACGGACAACGAATTGAGCGATTCCACCACATGCAGAGGCGACCTGCCTTCCGAACTGTTTTCGGTGGGAACCTCCGAACTGCTTGCTTCATCGGTTTCATCGCGCGATGCGCGTCGCAGCAAGTCCTGCACCCATCCGCCCTGTTGTTGGTCTGCTCCCGCCGTTACCTCATCTCTTGGCGCTGGCGCCGGAGCTGCCGGCGAGGGGGCTGCGGTTGCAGCGGTCTCTGCCGGCCGCGGTGGTGCGGTATAGGCCGGTGCGGGAGCAGCAGGCTGCACCGTTCCACCGCCGACATCGAAATTGCGGCCGGACTTGGCCACGATATCCGACAATTCCTTCAGCGCATTGATCTGGTCTGAGACCGCCCGGCGCATGGCTGTGGTCGATTCCTTGGCCTCCTCCGGCAAGTCGAATACGCCTTTGCGCAGGTCCGAACGGGTTGATTCCAGTTCGCTCCGGATCCGATTGGCGGTTTCGCGCATTTCCTCGGTTGCACCTGAGAAACGCTCGGTGGCTGTTTCCACAACCTCGGTAATGGTATCGCGAATGCGATCGGTGGATTCCCTGGTACGTTCCTCGGCAGTGGCGACCGACTGTCCGACCAGATCCTCGAACGAACGCATGACCCGCTCGATTTCTTCGGATTTGGCCACCAGGCCGGATGCGAGTTCCTCAAGTGCACCCTGGCGGTCATCCAGCGTATGCGAGAGATTGGATTGTGCCGTTGCCAGCAGGTCCGAAGCGCTCGACAACACTTTTCCGTGCTCGTCGAAGCGAGAAGCAATTCCGGCAATCTGCTCAAGCGTGCTCTCAGACAAATCGCTCAGGCGTCCGGTATTGGATTCAATGATACGTGTCGAACTCGTGAAGCTCTCTGCCGCTTTTGCCGTATTCGCAGCAAATTGCTCGGTGGTCTGCGACAGCCTTCCGTCGACCTCGGTCAGATTGCGCGCTGCCATGTCGATCAACTCGCCCAAACGCGAATTCGAAGACGTCAGACGATCAATCAGTTCGGCAACGGTCTCAGACAAGCTGGCGCTTGCGCTATCGACCGCAGACAGGGTTTCGCTGGTCCGATTGGCAATAGCACTGACCAACGCGGCGTTCTGACTGCGCAGTTTCTCCGCGGCCAAATCTGTTGCCTCGGCCAGATCGCGCTGCAAATGTCCACCGCTTTCGGCGAACCGTTCGACAAGCGGACGGGCTGTTTCGTCGAGAATGCTGGCAATTTCCGCCGACCGTCCCGCAAGCATTTCGTTTAGCTCACGCGTTCTGTCAGCGATTGTCGATGCCGCCTCGCTTGTGCTGCTGGTGATGCGGTCATGCAACCCGGCAAACGTGGTCGTCAGTGAATCGGCACGGGCCAGCAACTGCGCTTCCGTCTCATCAACCTGCTCGGTGATTTTGCGCGAGAGCGATGCCGCACTTTCGGCAAGACGTGCTTCCGCGTCGCCGAGACCGCTTGTGATACGTGCCGTTACGGCTTCGGCGCTCTGTCCAAGCCGCTCTTCCAGCCCGGACAATGTGTTGGAGATCATCTCGCCGCGTGCCGCCAGTTCCGCAGATGTCTGATGGGTGCGGGCGATAATCGCTTGCTCCGCATCGGAGAAAGCCTCCGATACATCGGATGCACGGGCCGAAATGTTGCTCTCGGCGGTCGCAAATACCGATGCGATTTCTTCTGCTTTCGTCGACAATTTCTCTGCTGTTGTTTCCGCGCGCGCGGCAATGCGCTGATCGGCGTCGCGGAACGTGTCGTCCGCAGCTTCAGTCAGTGATTTCGTGACCTCTGTCACACGGTCGCGCAACGCCCCGGCAACGGCGACGGCGCTTCCCTCCAGCGTTTTGCGAACATTTTCAACGCCTGCACTGAGAGCGGTCTGCATGGTTGCGGTGCGCTCTTCGATGACGCCGGTTTGATCCTGGAAAACCTGCTCGATATGCGCAACGTCGGTCGATATGGCCGAACTTGCCTGCGACGCGCGCTCGGATATCGACTGGAGGTGTTCTGTAACGGCGGCATCCAGCGCTTTTCTGCTGTCCGACAGTTTGGCCAGATCGGATTCCAGAATACCGGACACATCCTTCCGGGCGCTTGACAATTGCTGCTCGAATTCCTCCGCCTTCTTGCGAAGGGTGTCCATATCTGTTGCCAGCGCGCCGGAAATCTGCTCGCGATTTGCCGAAAGCGCAGCAGAGAAACCTGCCGCCCGCTCTTGCAATGCGTTGAGATCGGCCTCGGTCAGTTTCGCAAGCGTTTCGCGATTCTCGGTCAGCGACCTGGCAAACCCTGCGGCCCGCTCTTCCAGCTGCGCGATGTCGGATTCCAGAATTCCTGAAAGCTGTGTACGGTTCTCGTTGAGTTTTTCACCGAACAGCGAAACACGGTTTTCCAGTTCGGAAAGTTCCTTGCTCAGCATTTCGTTGATCTCGGCACCGTTTTCTCGCAGTTTCGCCGAAAGTTCAGACGTTTTCTCGCCGATATGATCCGATGTGTTTTTCACCAAATTGGAGAGCTCGTCGCCAATCGTTGCCTTGCCAAGTTCAATCGTGCTCGACAATTCGGTTTTGCCGGCGGCAAATGTATCGGCGATCTCCTTGGTGCGTTCCATAAGGGATTCGTTGATCTGTCTCGCACGCAATTCAAGCGCGGCATTCAGTTTTTCAGAACCACCCTCAAGCGCCTCCGCGCGGGTCTGGAACTGGCCAATCAATGCCTGACCACGTTCGGTCAGCGTTTTTTCGATGCCGGCGAGCCGCGTGTCGAATTCGGTTGTCATCGACTGCGTGGCGCCGCCAAGCAGGGTAATCATCGAATTTGTGCGCTCGTCGAGCACACCTGACAGGGAAGAGGTCAATTCATCCGTACGTTCGGTCAACGTCGAAATTCGCGTATCCAGAAGACCGGCAAACGCATCGCCGGACGTGGTGATGCGCGTCGAAATCTCGTCCATGCGTTCATCGATGGAGCGATAGATCGCATTTCCGCTGTCGTTGAAGCGATCGATCAACTCGTTGCCCGAAGTGGTCAGCGTGGTGGTCAGTTGCGTCGATGCGTTCAGAACATTGTCGCGAATGATATCACTTGCCGCGCCGAGCTCTTCCTTAAGCTGTTCGTGCGCGCCGGATATCGATGCACGAACACGTTCAGCATGGCTGACCACCAGATCACGCTCATTACCAAGGCCATCAACCAGACCTCGAATTCGTGCCTCATTATCCGTATAGGCGCGCTCCAGCTGATTGACTTCGTTGTGGACAAGTGTCTCGAGTTCCACCGCGCGCGCCAGCGCCCGCTCGATACCTTCTCCCATTGCGCCAACTTCGCGGCGAACGGCCTGACCGACGGTCATCACCCTGTCGGCAGCAAGGTTCTCCGGTTCCGCCAGCCGGAAGGCCACCTCAGTCATGGATTGAGCGGCAAGCCTCATTTCCTGGGCTCGCCGGATCATCAGGCCAAAACCCATGAACAGCAGAACCGGGACAACAATGCCGACTGCCAGCGCAATCACATGCGGTGCCGCCATCAACTGATCAAGACCGCGGATCTGCCAGATTTCAGGAGCGTAGAGCTGGTGGCCCAATAGCAGGCCGCCGCCGATCCATACCGCTGACAGGCCCGCCATCAGCCACAGCACCGTGCGGGGTGCGCGGCGGTTCAAGCCCTGTAACAGTGAGCGATAATCCTTCTGCCGGTCATCATTCGCAGGCGAGAACGCGGTGCGCGCGATCGTGGC
Source organism: Rhizobiaceae bacterium (assembly GCA_040830725.1). Classification (GTDB taxonomy): domain Bacteria; phylum Pseudomonadota; class Alphaproteobacteria; order Rhizobiales; family Rhizobiaceae; genus JAWKWH01. The sequence continues at coordinate 31,796 of JBFOMG010000044.1, read as the reverse complement.
TGTCTCAACCGGACGCAAGGTTCCAACCGGCCCGTCATCGGAGATATCGCTTTCGGCCTTTTCGATGGATTCCTCTGCGTCGGCTATATCGTCCCCCGCCGGTTCGGTCTTTTTGCTCGCGGCATCGTCGGCATCACTTTCTGTTGCCGTTGCCGTCTCTTCCGAGGAAGCCTGTTTGCTTTCGCTCGCAAGGTCGTCTGCAGCCTTGTTTATCTGGGCTTCGAGTTCATCCATCGAAGTGCCCAGATCGGCGTCGGTTTCCTCATCCAGATCAAGATCGATATCAAGAGCTTCTTCAAGCTCTTGTTCGACATCGACTTCCGGCTTCTTTCTGCTGGTAGTTTTACGCGCCATGCCGCTTGTACCCTGTCACCGTTCGGTTCGCGCGCAAGCCCACTGTGGCTCCCCGTAGCGCCCGAAACACCATACCCATACCGCCACACATCGTAGAGACCTCTTAGCTTAATTGGAACAGTCAAAAACTGCACCCGAAAAAAGTTTAAATAATTGGTTAACGTAAAATTAGGCGCGGAAATAGTGCATTTTTGCCGCCCTGTTAACCTGATTTCCACACCAACGCGCCATAGTTGTCCCCAATGGCACAGGAGCTTGGGTTGGCGTCATGGCACATGCGGACATGCAGGCAATAGCATTTGAGATGCCGGGAGGCGAGATTTGTGCGCCTTCAAGGTCCAGGCCGGTCGACCTCGTTCACCTTGCCCGCCAGACGATGGGCGACCGAACGCTTGAGGAAGAAGTTCTGCAGCTTTTCATGCAGCAAGCAGCCGTTATCGGCGACCGGATACGCAAGGCAACCCCGGATGAACGCAAGAGGCTTGCGCATGGCCTGAAAGGGTCTGCCCGCGGAATTGGCGCGTTTTCCGTTGCCGAATGCGCCTACGCCATTGAGCTCGATCCGGTGCAGCCGTCATTGGTCACCGATCTCGCCGACAGCCTCGATGCTGTTCGCGAATTCATCGCGTCAATTACCCGGTAGAGCCGCCTGCATTCAAACTGTTGGTGATCCGCGCCTTGCAAGTCGCCCGATTTGGCGGCTATTAGCGGTCGATATGCATTGCGCGATGCATCGCAGATCACCAAGATAGCTACTATCTTCCAAATCGAAAATTGGAGCCGCTCAAATGGCGATGGGGTTTGCCGGAATTGCACCGGTTCAGCGCATGTACAGATTGCTTCGCCGCATCGCCTACCGGCTTTTCCGGGCTGATGTCCGGCACTCGGAAGAGGAACACCGCCGCGAGTTCATGCGCCGCGCGTTCCATGCTCTGAACTTCAACGGTATTACCGGCGATTATGCCGAGTTTGGCTCTCATGGCGGCACCACATTCGGGTTTGCGCATGATGAAATGGCCCGCTGGGGGAAAAAGCGCCAATTATGGGCGTTTGACTCTTTCGCCGGACTGCCGGAGCAGCAGGGCCAGGCGGATTATCATCCCGGCTGGAAAAAAGGAAAGATGGCCACGTCAGCGGATGCATTCGTCGCGCTTTGCCGAAAACGGGGGATTCCCGATAGTGCCTACACCATGGTCCAGGGCTTCTACGAAGACACGTTGTCTGGCGAAGCATCCGGTGTATCGGGCCTGCCCGATGACATCGCCTTGGCCTATGTGGATTGCGATCTCTACAGTTCGACCAAAACAGTGCTGGAGTTTTTGCAGCCAAGGCTGAAACACGGCATGATCATCGCCTTTGACGATTACTTTTGTTTCTCCGACCGAACTGTCTCAGGCGAGCGGAAAGCGTTTCTGGATACCTTGGAGGCGGACGATCGGTTTCAGTTTCTTCCCTATGTGCAGTTCGGGTGGCACGGAATGTCCTTCATTGTAGAAGCAAAGGACCTGGTCCGCGCCGATCAATAGCCATTCACAAGTTGTTGCGCCCATTATTGGCGCGAACCCGATGCCACAGGTTGACTCCCCTAGTCGAATGTTTAATTGGGCGGTGCACTCGACGAAATGGGGCGCCTCATGGCCAAGATCACTTACATCACCTCCGGCGGAGACAAGTACGAAGTGGAGGCCGAGAACGGATCGACCGTGATGGAAAATGCCATCAAGAATGCGGTACCCGGTATTGAGGCCGAATGTGGCGGCGCCTGTGCATGTGCGACCTGCCATGTCTATGTCGATGAAAACTGGTCCGACAAGACCGGCGCTCCCGAAGCAATGGAAGAAGACATGCTCGATTTCGCCTTTGATGTAAGGCCCACCTCGCGCCTGTCATGCCAAATCAAGGTCACTGATGAGCTGGACGGGCTTGTCGTCAACCTTCCGGAGCAACAGGGGTAGGGCAATCCCCGGCTGAGATCCATGGGCTCCTAGCCGCCGTCAAGACGGCCATTCTCGATCCGCTCGAGACGGTATTTCAGCAGCCGAAGCATGCGCGCCTCGAAATTGATGCCTTCGACGCGGTCGAATTTTTCCTGTGCCCGGTCGTGCTTCTGAAGAATGCGCGCCATCACTTTTTGCCCCTTTTGCTCAAGGGCTTCACAGGTTTTGGCCCGCCCCATGGCTTCAAGAGCCTGTTCTATTTCCCGCCCATGGTTCTTGGCGATGATCACGTGGCTTTCTTCGTGGCGTTTGATGTCCGCAGAGAGTGTATCCCAAACAATGCGTGTCTCACGGTCCGCCCGGCGCCTTGTCCGCCAGCGCGGCAGGAAAATTTTCGCCTTGATAAGTACTGTGGCTTCTTCAATTCGGCAGTGGCGCTTGCTTTGCGCATAACTGACCGAAGTTTCAAACTCCATCTGGGTCGCACCCGGGTGCCTTTGACCCGTGCTGTTTACCTTGGGTCCGCGACGAATAAGGTCCTTTTCAAGCTCGGCAAGTGTCGCACCGCGAACGGAAAAGTAGCTGTATTTCTTGGTTATGCTGGCCGCATGGGCAGGCATCACCATCGCGAGAACGACGGCAGCAACTGTTGCGGAACCAAATTTCACCATCAAAGCCTTTCAATCCGGATAACCCGGATCATGTCCCAGAACATGCGCCGGGATCGATAATTAGGCAAGCCGAAAGCAACAGATAATGCCACAAATATTCACCCCCTCGGAAGGGTAGTTGATTTTGGCTGCAGGCCCGACAATAAGGCCCGATAAATGGAGAACGCTCCCCGTGACCAGAATATGGCAACTGGCCCATGACCGCAGCCTGCAATTGGGCTCGCGATGTTTGATCATGGGAATTCTCAATGTCACTCCGGACTCGTTTTCCGACGGCGGCCGCTTTGACACTCTGAAACGCGCCGTTGCACAAGCGCACCGAATGATTGGCGAGGGCGCCGACATCATCGATATTGGCGGGGAATCGACCCGTCCCGGAGCCGAGCCCCTGTCAGCGGCAGAAGAACAGGGGCGCATCCTTCCGGTAATCCGCCAATTAGTCAGCGAGACCGAAACCGTCATTTCGGTGGATACCTATCGTGCCGAAACGGCATCCATGGCTCTGGAGGCCGGCGCCCACATCGTCAACGATGTGTGGGGATTGCAAAAAGATACCGCAATAGCAGCGATGGCGGCTGAACACGGCGCCGGACTCGCGATCATGCACACCGGACGCGAACGACAAAAACTGCAGGATGTGATCGAGGACCAGTTCGTGTTTTTGAATGCGTCTCTCAAAATTGCGGCGGCGGCAAATATCGGTGACGAACAAATCGTGCTCGACCCGGGCTTTGGCTTTGCAAAAGACGCATCGGAAAATCTCGCTCTCATGGCCCGGTTTGAGGAATTGCACGCGCTTGGATATCCGCTGCTGGCCGGCACGTCGCGCAAGCGATTTGTCGGTTCGGTCACGAACAGACAAGGGGATGATCGCGACGTTGGCACGGCGGCGACGAGCGCGATTTTGCGAATGAAGGGTGCATCTATCGTGCGGGTCCATAATGTGGCAATCAATCGCGATGCCGTAAGAATGGCCGACGCCGTGCTGATGGCCAAAGTCGGAAAATCATTGCCGGAGGAAGCCTGAATGGCGACTTACAAAATCCGCATGGTCAATTGTGCGTTTTTCGCCCGCCATGGCATCATGGAGGAAGAGGAGCGGCTTGGGCAGCGTTTTTACGTTGATGCCGAGTTGGATGTCGATCCGGGCAGGGCGCTGGTGGAAGACGCAATCGAAGACACGGTCGATTATGGTGTGGCGTTTCAGGTCATCGAATCGATTGTCACTGGAACGCGACGGTTTCTGATTGAGGCCCTTGCATTGGATTGCGCCAAGGCACTCGTCGCCCGATATCCGCAGATCAAGTCGGCCTCGATCACGATCCGCAAACCGAATGCGCCGGTCCCGGGTGTGCTTGATTATGCCGAGGTGACGGTTGTTTGGCCTGACTGAAAGTTCTGCCGAGCGCATATTTGTCGGATTGGGAGGCAATATCGGCGATCCACGGCGCGCAATGGCGTCAGCAATTTCGACGCTGGTCCGTGATGCGGACATCGAAATGATTGCCGTTTCATCCCTTTACAGCACGCCGCCGTGGGGAATTTCGGAACAGCCGGATTTCCTCAATGCCGTGGTGGAACTGAAAACAACGCTTGAACCACGCCAATTGCTTGACAAATGCCTGGAAGTCGAACGCAGTTTGAAGCGTGAACGCAAAGAACGCTGGGGTCCCCGTATCATTGATCTCGACATCATAGCTTATGGTCGTCGCGAGGTCCGGGAAAACGACCTGCAGCTTCCGCATCCACGCTTGGCAGAACGGGCGTTTGTGCTGGTGCCTTTGGCCGAAATCGCGCCGGAATTTGTCATCGGCGGCAATGCGGTTCACGAATTGCTTGACGTCGTCGATACAGAGGGAATCGAACGGATCGCCAACGCAGACAGTTGGTTGTCAGATTGAGAAACTGGTCCCGCAGCCGCATGAAGCGACAGCATTGGGATTCTTGACCTGGAATGACTGTCCGATCAAATCATCGACGAAATCGATGACGGAGCCACCCATATAGACCATCGATAGTTCGTCGATCAGAACGGTTGCTCCGTCCCTTTCAATTGCGATGTCGTCGTCATTGCGCGTATCGACCAGATCAAACTTGTAGGAAAACCCCGAACAGCCGCCGCCTTCAACCGCAACCCGCAAGGCTTTCTTCTCCGGCTCTTTGGAAAGGATCGCTGCAATACGTTTCGCCGCAGCAGCGCTTACTTCAACGCCCTTGCCGCTTGGGACAACTGCCGGATCCATCGTTTCGGTATTCATCGGGCGGTCGCAACCTTGATATTTGTCTTGGCAAATAGGTATGTAGCCGCAGGCGGCAAGTCAATCATCCGGGCAAACTTCCGGGTGGGGGGAGCGGTTATTCTTTGCAAAAACTGGAAGATATCGGCTTTGGCTACAGGCCGCGCGCGGCCTGGGCGAGCGACCCTGCACATAGCAGGGGACGGTTTTATGCAGAATCAGTAAGCCGCACGCGCACCCCGTTTCAGCGTGATCGCGATCGCATTATACATTCGACCGCCTTCCGGCGCCTGAAACACAAAACCCAGGTATTTGTCGCCCATGAAGGCGACCACTACCGAACGCGCCTAACACACACGATTGAGGTGGCCCAAATCGCCCGCGCCCTGGCCAGGGCTCTGTGTCTGGACGAGGACCTCGCCGAGGCCATCGCTCTGGTGCACGATTTCGGTCATACGCCGTTTGGGCACACCGGCGAAGACACGTTGAATGACAAGATGGCGCAGTGGGGCGGTTTTGATCACAACTCACAATCATTGCGGATCGTGACCAAACTGGAAAACCGCTATGCCGAATTCGAAGGCCTGAACCTGACCTGGGAAACGCTGGAGGGGTTGGTCAAGCACAACGGACCACTGGCAGGAGCCCATAGCGCCGGAAAAGAAATCTCAGATTCGATATCCGCATTTGATGCCCTGTTTCCGCTGGAGTTGTCTTCCTTTGCATCCCTTGAAGCTCAATGCGCGGCGATTGCCGATGACATCGCGTACAATGCCCACGACATAGATGATGGATTGCGGTCCGGTTTGCTCAATCTGGAGATGCTGACCGAAGTCGGGATGCTCGGCGAAATACTGGATGAGATTTCTCTAACTTACCCCGATCTGGACGAAACGCGCATCGGCCATGAACTGATGCGCCGGCAGATTACGCAGATGGTAGAGGATGTCATCGGCACTTCCATGGACGCGATTTCGAAGCTTGCTCCAAAATCGGCCGGCGATGTTCGCGCGGCTGAATCTGCGCTCATCCGCTTTGGTGATCGACTGTCCGCTTCAGAAGCCGAATTGAAAGCCTTTTTGTTCGAGAACCTTTATCGCAACGAGGATGTGATGCGGATCAGGCAGCGAGCTGACGCGCTGGTGCGAAAGCTGTTTGACACCTATCTGGATGACCTGTCAGCCATGCCGGAATCCTGGCGGGAGGGATTGTCAAGGGCCGAAGAACCGGTGCGCGCAAGACATGTCGCCGATTTTTTGGCCGGAATGACCGACACCTACGCGATTAATGAATACAGGCGCCTGTTTGACCCCGATTTTGAATTGGGATAATCCGGCGCGTCTTCATCCCGCATTAAGCGCCGGTTCAGACCGGATTTCCGGAACTCTTGGCAATGAACATATTTGCTGATCTTCGCGCCCGTATCATCGATGCGGTCCAACAGCTGCAGTTGACCACCAAGGATGGCGGCCAGCCCGATCTGTCCAAACTGGCAACCGAGCCGCCCCGCGATCCCAGCCACGGAGATATCGCCACAAATGCCGCGATGGTGCTGGCGAAATCTGTTGGCGAAAATCCGCGCGCCTTGGCCGAGCGGATAGCCGCAATTCTGCAACAGGATTCAGACGTTGAAACGGCGGCAGTTGCCGGACCGGGATTTATCAATCTGAAGCTCTCAAATGCCTTCTGGACAGCTCATTTGAACGCGATCCTTGATGCGGGTGCAGATTACGGCCGCGCCAGGTCGGGAGCCGGCCGCAAAATCAACGTTGAATATGTTTCGGCCAATCCGACCGGCCCCATGCATGTCGGTCATTGCCGCGGCGCAGTTGTCGGCGATGCGCTGGCCAACCTGCTCGCGTTCGCCGGCGCCGATGTCACCAAGGAATATTATATCAACGATGCAGGCGCTCAGATCGAGGTGTTGTCGCGGTCGGTCTGGCAAAGATATTTGCAGGCGTTGGGCGAGGACATCGGCGAAATTCCCGAAGGGCTCTATCCCGGGGAATATCTTGTACCGGTCGGCAAGGCCCTGGCCGAAGAATTCGGCACATCGCTCAAGGACATGTCAGAAGCAGATGCTCTGGCCATCGTTTCGGAGCGGACGATTGACGCGATGATGGACATGATCCGCGCCGATCTGGACGCGCTGAATGTTCACCACGACGTGTTCTTTTCCGAGAGAAGTCTCCACGCCGACAGCGCATTGGCAATCGGTAACGCGCTCGATGCACTGCAGCAGGCCGGGCACGTCTATCGCGGCACACTGCCTCCACCGAAGGGACAAAGGCCGGACGACTGGGAAGACCGGGAGCAGCTCTTGTTCAGATCCACCGCTGTGGGGGACGACATGGACCGGCCGCTTCAGAAATCGGATGGCGCCTACACCTATTTTGCCTCCGATGTTGCTTACCTGAAGGACAAGCTCGATCGTGGGTTCGATCAGACCATCTTCGTTCTGGGTGCTGATCACAGTGGTTATGTAAAACGCATGGAGGCGCTCAACGAGGCGCTGTCCGGTGGCGCTTCCACGCTGACCGTCATTTTGTGCAATCTCGTCAAACTGTATCGCGATGGTGAACCTGTACGCATGTCAAAGCGTGCTGGCGAATTTGTAACATTGCGCGATGTCGTCGACGAAGTTGGCCGGGACCCGGTCCGTTTCATGATGCTCTATCGCAAGAACATGGAACCGCTCGATTTCGATTTTGCCAAGGTCACCGAGCAATCAAAAGACAATCCGGTGTTTTATGTTCAGTACGCGTCGGCCCGCTGTCACTCGGTTTTTCGCCAGGCCCGCGAACAGATGAGTATCGATCCTGACATCGCCGCAATGAAAGAGAACCTGCATCTGTTGCAGGACGATGGCGAAATTGCACTCATCCAAAAACTGGCGGAGTATCCGCGAATGATCGAAGCGGCGGCCCAGACGCTGGAGCCGCACCGGGTAGCCTTCTACCTTTACGACCTGGCTTCGGCGTTCCATGCGCACTGGAATCGCGGTAATGAGGCGACCAGCTTACGCTTTGTTAAGGTTAACAATTCACAATTGACCCATGCCAGACTGGGTTTGGTGCAGGCGGTGTCCTTTGTTCTGACATCGGGGTTGGGGTTGATTGGTGCGGATGCGCCACATGAAATGCGCTGAAAATGGCTGCAAACCGCGGAAATCCGGCCCAAATCCGTCACCTTTTGCCCACATTGCTCTGGTAGCGGCAGACTAAATTGGCGTAGAATGCGCGCCGGAGAGTGTGAGTACGGGGAAAGCATGGCCAAATCCAACCACGCCGAAAATCTCTCGGATGCACCTAAAACGGAAGGTGATCCGATATCTGAACTCTCTGATATCATGAAATTCGATCCTGTCGAGGCGGCAATTGAGAAGGCCGACGCCGAGTTGCAGTTGGACCTCGAAAATGAGTTGCTGGGTGATCTTTCGCTGATTGACGAAGAAACGCCTCAAGTGCAGGAACCCGGCAGTACAGAGACGCAGGAAGCCGATGGCGCTACGCTACAGGAAGCCGAGGGCGCTACGCTACAGGAAGCCGAGAGCGCTGCGGTGGAGAACCACAAGGTCCCTGTACCGGGAATTGATGACGTGCCGCAGGCGCCCGACGCCGATGCGGTTGAGCCCGAATTGCCGGTTGCTGCCGTTGAGCCTGAGCCTGTTGAGCCGCTTGATAGCACTTTTGACGATGTGTTCAGCGACGCGCTTGACGATCCTGACGACGAAATACCGGAACAGCCCTCCGTTCCGGAGGAACTGGAAAATCAACTGAACAGCCTGCTGGCCGGATTGGGCGCCAAGGAAACCGCCGATGAAATCCCGGAACCGGCAGAACCGGCAGAACTGGCAGAACCGGTTGACGGTTCGGATGAAGTACCGGTTGCTGCGGACGAAATACAGGATTTTGCAGGCGAAGTACCGGACGAGGTGACACCTGTTGAGCCCGACCTACCAGCCGTTGATGCAGACGCGGCGGGTTCCACCGAAAGCACCACGGAGACCGCTTCTCCAACGCTTGATGAAGAAGCGGCTCCGATTGAGGAAGAAGATCCGGTGGCATCACTGGCGCTTGATCTGAAGTCATTGCACGCCGGATTGACCTCGATCAGCGACGATGAACCGGCCGAACCGGCTCCGCTTGTTGATACTGCCGAAATATCCGATGAGGCAGTGCCGGTAGAAGACGATTTGGAGATCCCCGAGGTCTCATTTGAATCAGATGTTCCAGAGCCGCCACACTTCGAAGATTTGGATGAAGAATTTTCAAAAGCTTTCAACAAGATATCTGAGTTTGATAAAGTAGAAGATCAGCCTGCTGCATCAGCGATAGAAAGCCCTCAGCCGCATCTTGGCGAAAAGCTGGATGACATTTTCAACGAGATGAACCGGAATGTCGCCGCGTCCCCGGTTGATGCATCGGCGGCGGGTCATGCGGGTCATGATGTTGGCGGCTTTGATGACGGCACCAACGATCATCTCGATTGGGAAGATCAGCTGGATCGCAGCGACGACCGGCAAAACACCGGACTTCCGCCGCTTCCCAGCCTTGGTACGTCCGAAATCCCGCGGCATGAAGAGGGCGGTGGTGCCCGGCGGGGCGTATTGATCGCCATGATTGTCGCCGCAATTGCCGTTGCAGGTGGTATCGGCGCATTTGCCATTTCATTTGGTGGCGGTAGTGGCGAAGAAGCGCCCGCGGTCGTCAAGGCGGACGATACACCCGTCAAGGTCAAGCCCAAGGATCCAGGCGGCAAGACCGTGCCGAACGAAGACAACAAGGTCTATGAGCAAGTGGCGGGTACAAATGCCGATGAAACGCCTGCGCAGGAAACGTTGATTTCAACGGATGAAGAGCCGATTGACGTCACCGCCGAAAACACCGCTTCGGCTACGGGAACAAACACTCCGCGCATTGTGCTCCCAGATCCGGTGGCAGACCCGGTGGAGCCCGAGGCGGCAGCTGCCGGCGAGGCTGAAAACCCGCTGCCTACCGAAAAGGCTGACGACCGCATACTGCCGGAAGCTGAAACACCTCCGGGAACATCCGCTGAAGAACTGATCGCGGTCAAGCCAAGGCGGGTGAAGACGCTGGTCGTCAAACCTGACGGCACGCTGGTTCCACGTGAGGAACCAGTTGCAGCGGAAGAAGTTATCGGCGATGTCGCCACCGAGCTGCGCGCAGGTACTGCAAACGAAGAAACGAATGCTGCTCAAGCGGCGGAGACGGAGCCAGTTGCATCTGACAATACCGGTAGCGCCACCTCTGACACCGCAAGCAACGGCCAGACGACAGAAATAGCTGCCGTCGAGCCGCCAAAGAAGCCGGCAGAAGAAGTTCGCCAGATCAGTGAACCTGCGCCAAACGAAGAGACCGCTGCCGCAAATACTGAATCCAGCACGGCAGATGGTGAAACGGCAGTGGCGGATGAAGGTGTCATCGTGGAGGGTATTCCTTTCCCGACGCCAGCACCGCGAGCCGAATATGAAGCGCAAGTTGCGGCTGCCGCCGAGGCCCGCCGCGAGGCAGAATCCCGTGCGCAGGCAGAAACGTCTGAAACCGAGGTTGCTGCAGCCAACCCGCAACCTGCCGCCAACACTGAGTGGTGGGTGCAGATTTCTTCGCAGCCGAGCCGGGCTTCTGCACAAGCCAGTTATGCCGATATGGCGGGTCGTTATGGATCCATTATTGGCGGACGCGGGGTCAACATCGTCAGGGCAGAAATTGAGGGCAAGGGCACCTATTACCGGGTGAGAATTGCCGGTGGATCCCGAAATGAAGCCGCCCAGCTTTGCAACCGTCTGAAAAACGCCGGAGCAAACTGCTTCATCGCCCGCTGACAGTGCTGAATTGCGGGCGCAGGGCCCGTTTTCGATTCCTCACCAGCAGGGTGTGTCGTTTGCCGGAAAACGGTATGCTCATCGCATGAGCGAATCAAAAGCAATGATTCTCGGAGCAGCCGGGATTACCCTCACTCCCGAGGAAAAAAGCTTCTACAGAAATGAGCGTCCATGGGCGTTTATCTTGTTCGCCCGCAACATTGAAGAACCGCGCCAGATTGAAGACTTGTGCGCCGAGATGCGAGATTGTGTCGGCAATCCGGAAGCCCTCGTTTTCATCGACCAGGAGGGCGGGCGCGTACAACGTCTTCGGCCGCCGATCGCCTCAAACTACCCCGACGGCGCCACCATTGGCTCGATATACCGCAAAGACCGCGAGGCGGGCCTCCGCGCTGCCTGGTCAATGTCGCGATTGCACGCGTTTGATTTGCTGAAACTGGGCATTACAGCCGACTGTCTTCCGGTTCTGGACATTCCGGTTGAAGGATCAAGCAACGTCATTGGCAACCGCGCATATGGCGATGATCCGTCAATGGTCGCGGAAATTGGCCGCGCGGCGGCGGAAGGTTTGACATCCGGCGGAGTTTTGCCGGTAATGAAACATATTCCGGGCCATGGCCGGGCATTCGCAGACAGCCACTTTGAACTGCCTGCGGTCGATGCGCCGCTTGAAGATTTGAGACAATCGGATTTTTTGCCCTTCAAGGCCATGAATGATTGCCCGATGGCAATGACAGCGCACATTGTTTACCGCGCGATTGATCCGGACAACCCGGCCACCACCTCCGCCAAATTGATTTCGCAGATCATCCGCGGAGAAATTGGCTTCGAAGGCCTGTTGATGAGCGATGACGTCTCAATGAAAGCACTTTCTGGGGATTTCGCTTCGCGCACGGATGCAATTTTTTCGGCGGGATGCGATGTGGTTCTTCATTGCAATGGTGTGATGGAAGAAATGCGCGCCGTGGCTTCGGCCACACCGGCACTCAAAGGTTCGGCCGCTGAGAGAGCCGAGCGCGCAATGAACAGCCGCACCGCGCAGGACGAAACCAAAGAGGCGGCCATTCGGTCGGAATTTGAGGCAATGGTGGCGTCGGCCGCCTGAACACAGGAAATGTTGAGCAGATCGGGAACCAAATCCAGGTGAGCGCGCAGCCAAAAACAGGTGACCAGATTTCGCCGATGGACCCGTTATGGACCGAAGGTGCAGGCGACCGCTTGCACGACGGTGAAGCATTGGTCGTCGACGTCGACGGTTTTGAAGGTCCGCTCGACCTGCTGCTGCATCTTGCCCGCAGTCAAAAGGTTGATTTGGCCCGCATATCGGTCCTTGCGCTGACTGAGCAGTATTTGTCGTTCATCGACGAGGCTCGCGAACTGAAGCTCGAAATAGCAGCTGACTATCTGGGGATGGCAGCTTGGCTCGCATATCTGAAATCAAAGCTGCTGATACCTCAAAAACCGGACGAAGACGGCCAGACCGGGGAGGAAATGGCCGCTATCCTTCAATTCCGGCTGCAGCGGCTGGAAGCGATGCGGGATGCGGGTACGCGATTGGTCAACCGCAACAGGCTGGGGCGTGACATTTTTGCGCGCGGCATGCCGGAAGCGGTCATCGTTGAGAAACGAAGCCAGTTCGAAGCCTCATTGTATGATTTGCTGACCGCCTACGCCGGGCAGCGGCAACGAAACACCATCACTTCGGTGCAAATTGAAGAGCGCCACGTCTGGTCGCTGAAAGATGCCCGTGATCGGTTGATTGAGCTGATTGGCAGTGCGCCAGAGTGGACCGCTCTTGACCAGTTCCTTGTCGATTATCTCGCTCTTCCCGAAGAGCGGGCCACGGTCATGGCGAGTTCCTTTGCGGCCAGTTTGGAGCTTGTTCGTGAAGGCGAAGTGGAATTGTCACAAAGCGAACCATTTTCAACGCTTTATTTGAGATCGGTGCAGGCGGGACACCATACGAAAAATGAATCCGGGGAGAAATCACATGGATGACGGCGGTCAGTCGGTTGTCGTTCCCTTCGATGGCGAAGTGGGAGACGGTGACGAGTCGACAATCGAAAATCCGGCACGGCGTTTGCAATTGGCCGAGGCTGCACGGATGGTCGAAGCGATTATCTTTGCTTCAGCCGAACCGGTGACCGAAAAGGCACTGGCCGGCCGGCTGCCCGAGGACACCGATATTCCGGCGGCTATCGATGAACTTCGCCAAATCTACGAAAAGCGGGGCGTCAATCTCGTCCGCGTTGACGATGCCTGGGCTTTCCGTACCGCTGGCGACCTGTCGTTCCTGATGAGCCGTGATGCGGTTGTGCAGAAGAAACTGTCACGTGCCGCTTTGGAAGTGCTGGCAACGATTGCCTACCACCAGCCGGTCACCCGGGCTGAAATCGAGGAAGTGCGCGGTGTGGAAACATCGAAAGGTACGCTCGACATTCTTTTGGAGACGGAATGGATACGCATGCGCGGCCGGCGCAGAACTCCGGGCCGTCCCGTGACCTACGGAACCACCGCTGCATTTCTCGATCATTTCGGACTGGAAGAACTGCGCGATTTGCCGGGTCTTGACGAATTGAAAGGCGCCGGTCTGCTGTCAACGCGGATGCCGACGAACTTTGCCGTTCCTTTGCCTTTGGCCGACCCGGACGAACTGACGGAGGAAGAAGACGCGTTAACCGACATCGATCTGGAAGAATTGGGCCTGTTGACACCCGGCGGTGCGAATGATTGACCTGTGCGGCCCTAGATAGGTCATGAACTCACAAACAGGGTCAAAATGGCGTCGAAACCGCAAAGCAAACCTGGGAAAAGGCCGATAAGCGGGGCCAATCCCCCTCTTGAGGCCTTTGACGACGGTTTGGGAAGCGGTTACGAGCGTCCTTCGGATATGGCAAATTTGTTCGGCTATCGTGTCGCAAGCTTTTGAAAACCGGACGGTTTCGTGCAAGCTCGCTCCTAAGATCCAACCAAATTTGCTCATACCATTATTGATCCTGTTTGTGAGTTCATGACCTAGGGGCTGTAAGGGCATCTGATGGCAGATTTCGGAGACAGTGCGGTTGTTATACCGGCAGGCGTCAGCTTCGCGGCAGAGCTGGCGTTTGAGGGAATCCGTCACAACTATCCCGACGGAGCGCAAACGCTCCATGATGTCGATCTGGCCGTCGCACCCGGCGAAGTGCTCTGCCTGTTGGGACCCTCGGGATCCGGCAAGACAACCTTGCTCAGGATTGCCGCGGGAATAGAGGCGCAGACACACGGACGGGTGCTTCTGAACGGTCGCGAAATCGCTGGCCCCTCAGTATTTCTTCCACCAGAGCAACGCTCAATCGGACTGGTTTTCCAGGACTTTGCGCTGTTTCCTCATCTGACCATCCTGGAAAACGTCTGCTTCGGCCTGACGGCGCTGACAAAGCCGGAAGCCGAGCGCGAGGCAATGACCGCGCTGTCGCGGGTGGGGTTGACCGATTATGCCTCCGTCTACCCGCACGTCTTGTCCGGTGGGGAACAACAGCGCGTGGCGCTTGCCCGGGCGCTGGCGCCGCGACCGGCGGTATTGTTGATGGACGAGCCCTTTTCAGGACTGGATTCGCGGCTGAAGGACCGTGTGCGGACCGAGACGCTGTCTATCCTGCGTCAAAGCCGCGCAACCGCCGTCATCGTCACCCACGATGCTGAAGAAGCGATGCGGCTTGGAGACCGCATTGCCCTGCTGCGGGGCGGCAAGGTGGTGCAAGTGGGCACCGGTTTTGAATTGTACCACCAACCAAAGGATTTGTTTGTCGCGGGATTTTTCTCTGAGCTCAACGTCATCGAGGGTGTCGTCAAGGACGGTGCGGTCCAAACCCCTGTCGGGGTATTCAATGCCGGGGGGTTGGCTGAAGGAACCCCGGCTGTCGTGGCCATTCGCCTTGCCGGCATAGAGTGCGACGCGAACGGGGCAGGCATTCAGGCGCGGGTGCTGTCAAAGCGCTTTTTGGGCGTCGTCGAGATGGTTGAACTGGCTGTTCCTGGGGTCGTGCAACCCCTATGGGCACGGCTGCGCTGTGGGTCGCTGCCGGACGAGTCGGGCGAAATTCGTCTAATTATTCGCGAATCTGACGTACTTGTGTTTGAAACACAGCGCGAAAGCGCATAGATCACTCCAACAGAAACGTTTCAAAGAGGCTGTTATGGGTACCTTCTCGATTTGGCACTGGATCATCGTGCTGGTGGTTGTGCTATTGTTGTTCGGGCGCGGAAAGATTCCCGAGCTGATGGGCGATGTCGCAAAAGGCATCAAAAGCTTCAAAAAAGGCATGAGCGAAGAAGAGGCGGCGGCTGAAGATGCCAAGACCGTCGAACACCGTGCCGATGAAGCGGTCAAGGCGGCTGAAGAAAAGGCGAGCAAATCCTGAGCATCCGCATCGTCGTTGCGGATCGTCGGATTTGAGCGCCAAGGCGCTTTGCGGATCGTATCATAATGTTTGACATCGGCTGGCCCGAGCTTCTCATCGTTGCCATTGTGCTCATCGTTGTGGTGGGCCCGAAGGATTTGCCGCGCATGTTGCGGACCTTCGGCAAGACCACAAACAAACTGCGCGCCATGGCGGGTGATTTTCGCCGTCAGTTCGATGATGCGTTGAAGGAAGCCGAACTCGACGATGTGAAATCAATCGTTGAAGACGCCCGCAAACTCGATCCGACCGCCGACATCCGCAAGGAACTCAATCCGGTGAAGAAGATGGGAGAACAGATCAAGTCCGGTCTGGATGAAGCCATCAAGCCGGGAACAAAAGCGGGAATTCCGGCTGGCAAGGCGGCTGACGACGTTAAAGCGCCCGAGCCGCCCGTCAAACTGTCTGACGAAAAACCGGTGTTGGAACCGGCGGCGAAAAAGACCGCAGCTGCGGCCAAACCGGGTGCAAAAAAATCCACTTCGCGCAGCAAGACGGCCACCAGCAAGCCGGGCGCCAGGAAAACCGCTGCCGGTAAAACGGCTTCCGCCAAGTCTGCCTCCAAGGCGCCTGCCAAGCGCGCCACACGCAAGAAGACGGGGGCGGCAAGTTGAGCGAAAAAGAAATCGACGAAATCGAACAGTCCTCCGCGCCCCTGATCGAACATTTGATCGAGTTGCGCAGCCGCCTGATGTGGGCCATCGCCGGTTTCTTCGTGGCATTCCTGGTGTGCTTTTTCTTCGCCAAGCAGATTTTCAACCTGCTGGTCATTCCGTTCACTTGGGCGGTTGGATGGGCCGGTCTCGATGAAAACAAGGTCGAGCTCATCTACACGGCACCGCAGGAGTTCTTTTTCACCCAGATCAAGATCGGCGCGTTTGGTGGTCTTGTGCTCGCATTTCCGCTTATTGCGGCCCAGCTCTACAAATTCGTTGCACCTGGCCTCTATCGCAACGAACGCAGGGCATTTCTGCCGTTTCTCATTGCCTCACCGGTGCTGTTCCTGATCGGCGGCGGTCTGGTCTATTTCTTCTTCACACCGATGGTGATGTGGTTCTTCCTGTCCATGCAACAGGTCGGGCCAGACCAGGAAATCCAGATTTCGCTGCTGCCGAAAGTATCGGAGTATCTGGGGCTGATCATGACGCTGATCTTCTCATTCGGCCTCGTATTTCAGCTACCCGTAGTTACCACGCTATTGGCCAGGGTTGGCATGGTCGGTTCGGAAGGCCTGAAGGACAAGCGCAAATACGCCATTGTGGCGGCTTTCGTTGTCGCAGCGGTACTGACGCCACCGGACCCGGTCAGCCAGCTTGGCCTGGCGTTGCCGACAATCCTGCTCTACGAGCTTTCGATCTGGACGGCGCGCATGGTGGAGAAAAAGCGCGAGGAACAGCTTGCGCAAGCTGACGGGGAAGCTAAAACGGCGCCAGCGTCCGGATCATCCTGACGCTTTGATTCTGCCATAACGGCATCCGAAGATCTGAATTCTGCCTAAACGGCCCGGACCGGTCCCATGCTCGACATCAAATGGATTCGTGAAAACCCTGAGGCGCTTGACCGCGCGTTGAAAAACAGGGGCGCCGAGCCCGCTTCCTCGACGATCATTGCCTTGGACGAAGAGCGCCGGACGCATATCGCCAAACTGCAGGAAGCGCAGGAGCGCCGCAATTCAGCTTCAAAGGAGATTGGCGCGGCGATGCAGGCCGGCGACAAGGAGCGTGCGGACAAGCTCAAGGCCGAAGTGGGCGAGATCAAGGAGTTCGTCCAGTTGGGCGAGGACAGGGCGCGAGAGCTCGACAAGGCCCTGAATGAAGCTCTGGCCGTGCTGCCCAACATTCCCCATGACGATGTGCCGGTCGGAGCGGATGAAGAGGCCAATGTTGAAATCCGCCGTCACGGCGAAAAGAAAGATTTCGCCTTCGATCCCAAGGAGCATTTCGAACTCGGCGAAGCGCTGGGCCAAATGGATTTCGAGACGGCGGCCAAGATTTCCGGCAGCCGCTTTGCCGTATTGAAAGGCGGGTTGGCCCGGCTGGAACGCGCGCTTGGCCAGTTCATGCTCGATCTGCACACCCAGGAGCATGGCTATACGGAAGTGCAGCCGCCATTGCTGGTCAATGATGATGCCGCTTACGGAACGGACAAGCTGCCAAAATTTGGCGATGACCTGTTTCGGACCACTGATGACCGCTGGTTGATACCAACAGCCGAGGTGCCGCTGACCTACATGGTCGCAGAAGACATCACCGACGCATCAAATTTGCCGATGCGGGTGACGGCACACACAGCCTGTTTCCGTTCCGAAGCCGGGTCGGCCGGCAAGGACACGCGCGGCTATCTGCGCCAGCACCAGTTCTACAAGGTCGAACTGGTCTCGGTCACGGACCAAGAATCGTCGGCCGATGAGCACGAGCGCATGACCCGCTGCGCCGAGACCGTGCTGGAGAAACTCGGCCTGCATTATCGCACCGTGGTTTTGTCTACCGGCGACATGGGCTTCGGTGCACGCAAAACCTACGACATCGAGGTTTGGCTGCCGGGGCAGGGCGCCTACCGCGAAATCTCGTCCTGCTCGGTCTGCGGCGATTTTCAGGCGCGCCGCATGAATGCGCGCTATCGACCCGAAGGCGAGAAACAGACAAAATTCGTCCATACGCTCAACGGGTCGGGTGTTGCAGTCGGCCGCGCATTGATCGCGGTGATGGAAACCTATCAAAACGAGGACGGTTCGATCACCGTTCCCGAAGTACTTCGCCCCTATATGGGCGGATTGGAAACGATAACCGCATAGGGAGCATCAATTGCGCATTTTGCTGACGAATGATGACGGCATTCACGCCGAGGGACTGGCGGTGCTGGAACGCATGGCGCGGAAGCTCTCCGATGACATCTGGATCGTGGCGCCGGAAGCCGATCAGTCCGGCCTTGCCCATTCGCTTTCCCTTTCCGAACCCCTGCGGCTGCGCGAAGTTGCCGACAGGCATTTTGCGCTGCGCGGAACGCCGACCGATTGCGTCATCATGGCGGCGCGCAAGATCATGCCCGAACCACCGGACCTTGTCTTGTCGGGTGTGAACTCCGGCGCGAACATTGCCGATGACGTGACCTATTCCGGCACCATTGCCGGCGCAATGGAAGGGACGCTGATCGGCTGCAAGTCGATTGCTGTCAGCCAGGCCTACAATTTCGACGGCGAGCGTGTCGTCCCCTGGGAAGTGGCCGAGACACACGGACCGGAACTGTTGAAGAGGTTGATCGGTCTCGATCTGCCGTCCGGCATGTTCCTGAATGTGAATTTTCCAAACTGCACACCGGACGAAGTTGAAGGCGCAGAAGTGGTCGGTCAGGGTAAACTGGTTCACGGACTGTGGATCGATGAGCGTGCTGATGGCCGCGGATTTCCGTATTATTGGCTGCGATTCGGCCGCAAACCGGCCGAGTTTGTGAATGGGACCGATCTGACCGCTTTGAAGAACAACAGGATTGCTGTGACGCCGTTGAAACTCGATCTGACAGCCTACGAAGTGATGAAAGATCTCGGAGAGGCCCTGGCATGAATGCAAAGGCGGCTGATCGAGAGGGATTTGCGGCCTTTATTCTGCGTGCCCGCGCCCGCGGAATTTCAAGCGATGCCCTGTTCAAGGCGCTGGAAACGGTGCCGCGGCACATGTTTGTCTCGGACGATTATGCCGACTTGATCTGGTCGGGCCAATCGTTGCCGATTGCTTGCGGCGAGGTCATTGAGGGCGTTGATTTTCAAGCTAAAATACTAAGCTCGCTTGACATTGTTGCCGGTCACCGGGTGCTCGAAATCGGAACCGGCAGCGGATTTTCCGCCGCTGTCATGGCGCGGCTTGGTGCCAAGGTCAAAACTGTTGACCGTTACAAATCCCTGACCGAAGCGGCACAGGAGCGCTTTGTTTCGCTGGGGCTGGGCAATGCGGTCGCAACGCAGATGGATGGATCGCGGAACATGACCGGTGAAGGGCCGTTTGACCGGATTGTCGCGTGGGCCGCATTTGAAAACCTGCCGCGAAAGTTTGTCGATCTGCTGGCAACCGGCGGGATCATGATTGCGCCGATCGGACCCGGGGACGGAAGACAGAAGCTCGCGAAATTGACGAAAATCGGTAGCCGTTTCGAGCGCGAAAACATCGGCGAGGCCCGAGCGCAGCCGTTGATCAAAGGCGTTGCCGAGGCGCTTTGAGGGTTTAGCCCAGGCTCGTTGCGATTTGAAAAACTGGCCGAAAAACCTGCATATTTAACCGACCGGTAACATTAACGCGCTTTAATCATACCAGTTTTTGTATCGAGTATGTGCGGGTGCAGGTTATGCGTAGCTATATGTCGGGCCGCCGGATCGCAGTTTTAAAACGCGGTACGGCGTTGATCTTATTGGGGTCTTTGGCAGCGGGTTGCAGCTCCGATGTCAGCCGTTTCTCCGACACCAGACTGTTCACGAACTCGACTTCCAATCAGCGCGCCATCATCGAGGGCGAGACTAATCAACCCTATCCGGGCGATGTGATTGAACCTGCTTCCACCGACGGAACCTATACCGGATCGGTTAATCGTGAGGCTTTGAAGCCGGTCGATCTGACACAAAACGGTGTTGATCGCAGCGAGCTCAAGCCGGTGAAGGTGGACCGGAGCAGAACCGAACGCGAGGTTTCGCGCAGCCGGACTGATGCCAATTCGAAATCCATGCTTGAGCCGGCAGGTTCGGTGCGCAATACCGATCCCATCGAAACCGGGACCGTCAAGCGCCCGGTTGAACCGGATTATGTGAAAGAAGACGAAAACGGCAAGGGCGGATGGACAGCAACCGGTGGCACGCGCGTAACCGTGCGCCGCGGCGAGACGCTCTACAATCTTTCAAGACGGTTTGGTGTGCCGGTCAAGGCAATCATGAAGGTCAACGGCATCAAGAACGCGACCAGCGTCAAAGCCGGTTCCGAGATTGTCATTCCGACTTATGTCTATTCGCGCAGCGCCCCGATTTCAGCACCGGATAATCATCCAAAGGTGGCCAAGGCCAATTCCGGTCGCGGTGAAAAGACGGACGATTCGACCAGGAAAGCACCAAAACCGGAGCCAAAACCGGACCGTGAGGCAGTACTGCCGGCCACGGCAAAGACGCGCGATCGCGTCACCGTAACCGCTTCGGACGAATCCAGAACTGCCAGCAAGACCGCTGCAAAAGGCGCAACCCATAAAGTTGTCTCAGGCGACACCCTTTATGATATCGCCCGAAAATACGGCACCACGACTGACCGCCTCAAGAACGCCAATGGCCTGACGAGTGGGCTGATCCGCGTCGGCCAGAAGCTTAAAATACCTGCCGCGGGCGAAACCGTTGTTGCCGACGCGCCGGACGGCATTGACCCGATTGCAACGGGGACGGCTGGTCCCGCGGTTGGCAAGAGCCGCAAAACCAACCGGTTGCCAAAATATACGCCGCCGGTGAAGAAACAGGCCGGTGAACTTATCAAGGAAGCCAAGGCAACGGTGACCGATACGCCGGATGATTCCGGCATTGGCAAGATGCGCTGGCCAGCGCGCGGCCGGGTGATCTCGGCATACGGCAAGGTCGAAAGTGGACGCAAAAACGACGGCATTGATATTGCTCTGCCCTCCGGTTCTGCTGTGAAGGCGGCTGAAAACGGCGTAGTCATCTATGCCGGCGATGGTTTGAAAGAATTCGGCAACACAGTGCTCGTGCGCCATGAAGATGGCGTCGTGACCGTTTACGGCCATGCTTCGTCATTGTCCGTAAAACGCGGAGACAAGGTCAAGCGTGGCCAGGAAATTGCCAAATCGGGAATGAGCGGCTCAGCCGATGTTCCGAAACTGCACTTCGAGGTTCGCGAAAAGTCGGTTCCGGTCAATCCGATGACCTATTTGCAATGATGCAATGGTAACAAAGCGGGCGTCCTGACCTCCAGCCCGTTGGAACACCCGCCGGTACCGCCGGCGGGTTTTTCATTTGGTCAGATGGGTTAACTGCCCAACTTCTTTCCCAGCCGTCCTGCCAGGTCTTGAATGAACTGATAGGCGACCCGGCCGGAGCGGCTGCCGCGCGTTGTCGACCACTCCAGCGCTTCTGCACGCAACTGTTCGGCATCCATCTCCAGCCCGTAGTGGGATACATATGCGTCAATCATCTCAAGATAATCGTCCTGCGAACATTTGTGGAAACCAAGCCAAAGGCCGAACCTGTCGGAAAGCGACACTTTCTCTTCGACAGCTTCCGACGGATTGATTGCTGTCGAGCGTTCGTTTTCGATCATGTCGCGCGGCAGCAGATGGCGGCGGTTGGATGTCGCGTAGAAGATGATGTTGTCCGGCCGGCCCTCAACACCGCCCTCCAGTGCCGCTTTCAGTGACTTGTAGGATGTGTCGTCATGATCAAAAGACAGATCGTCGCAAAACAGGATAAACCGGTGCGGAGCATCACGCAGCAACGCCATCAGCTTCGGTAACGAGCTGATATCTTCACGGTGAATTTCTATTAATATCAGCCTATTACCAGAGTTACTTGAAGTATTGACCTGCGCGTGAACGGCCTTGATCAGGGATGATTTTCCCATTCCGCGTGCACCCCAGAGCAACACGTTGTTGGCCGAGTACCCGCTGGCGTAGCGTTCTGTGTTTTCGACGAGAATGTCGCGTACCCTGTCGACGCTCCGGATAAGCGAAATGTCAATTCGATTGACCTTGTTTACAGGTTCGAGCCTTTCGGATTCGGGATTCCAGATGAAACAATCGGCCGCGCCGAAATCCGGCTGGCCGGGTGCAGCGGGTGTCATCCGTTCCAATGCATCAGCCAAACGCTGTAGATTTCGATTGATGTCGTTCAAAACTTCGTCAGCCATTGCGGTACATGTTCCCGGGTGCAGTATTTGTCAGGCGGCTTAACATGCCGGTTATCCAGGCGAAAGCGGCCGATTGCAGGACATCCCGAATACCGGTCTAATCTGGTTGCAAAGGCGTCAGGACTGACTATATTCCCGCCAACTTTCAAGCCGGTGTGCAGGGTGACGCCGGATAACAGATTTTCCGGGAGAATTTGATGTTTGTTACACCGGCATACGCGCAGGCGGGTGGCGCTGGCGGAGGCGATATATTTGGAATGCTTCTGCCGTTCGTGCTGATTTTCGTGGTTATGTATTTTCTCATCATCCGCCCGCAGCGCCAGCAGGCGAAAAAGCGTGAGGAGATGCTCGCTGCCGTACGGCGAGGCGATACGGTCGTCACCGGCGGTGGCCTGGTCGGAAAGGTGACGAAGGTCACCAATGATCACGAGCTGGAAGTCGACCTTGGTGGTGGCACGAAGGTTACAGCGGTTCGCAGCATGCTCGCCGACGTGCGGGTCAAAGGTGAGCCGGTAGCCAATCAAAATTCGCCCAAGAGCAAGAAATAAACGTATTTCGGGTTTCCCTTAACGCACCAATCGACACGAGCAATAATCACTGATGCTTTATTTTTCGCGCTGGAAGACAGTTTTGATCTGGTTGTCGGTGGCACTGGCATTTCTTTACGCTTCGCCGAACGTTTTGCCGCCATCGACATTTGCTTCACTGCCGAACTGGGCGCCCCAAAATCCGCTCACACTCGGACTTGACCTGCAGGGTGGTTCACACATCCTGCTCAGGCTCGAACAGGATGACCTTGTCGTCGATCGGGTCAAAACGACGCGCGATGATGTTCGCCGGCTGCTGCGCGAAGCACGGATAGGCTACACAGGACTGTCTGGCTCCGGCCGCATCGTCCAGGTTCGCATTCGCAACCCGGCAGATATCGAAGAAGCCAAAACAACACTGCAGCCACTGCTGGAGCCGGTGCAGGCTGGCCTTTTCGGCGGTGGAGTAATCAACGAGCTTGATTTCGAAGAACCGGAACCCGGGCTTTTCCGCTACACACTGACCGACGCCGGAATCACCTATCGCCTCTCATCGGCGCTGACCCAGTCGATCGAAGTGGTCAGCCGCCGTGTCAACGAGTTGGGCACGACCGAACCGGTTATCCAGCGCCAGGGTTCCGACCGCATCCTGGTTCAGGTGCCGGGACTTGGCGATCCGCAACGTTTGAAGGATCTTCTTGGCCAGACCGCGCATTTGACTTTCCAGATGGTTGACCAGTCCGTGCCGGTTCAAGAAGCGATTGAGGGCCGTCCGCCGGCCGGCACGTCCGTCATGTACTCGACGGATGATCCGCCGATCCCCTATCTGATTGAGGACCGGGTCATCGTTTCGGGTGAAAACCTGACGGATGCGCAGGCCTCGTTCGATCAGCGCACCAATGAGCCAATTGTCACATTCCGCTTCGACACTAAGGGCGCGCAGCGCTTCGGCCAGGCAACCCAGCAGAATGTCGGCCGTCTGTTTGCGATCATACTTGATGGCCAGGTGATCTCGGCACCGCAAATCCGCGAGCCGATCCTCGGCGGATCAGGACAGATTTCCGGCAATTTCACCGTTCAAAGCGCCAATGATTTGGCAGTTTTGTTGCGCGCCGGTGCGCTACCTGCGACCTTGACGATCATTGAGGAACGCACGGTCGGTCCCGGACTGGGTGCGGACTCCATCCGCGCCGGCGAGATAGCAGGTATCATTGGTTCCATTCTCGTCCTTGCGTTCATGCTTGTCGCCTATGGCTTCCTGGGCATCATCGCCAATGTCGCATTGGTGGTGAACGTCACCATCATCATCGCCGTTCTTTCTGCTTTGGGTGCGACACTGACCTTGCCAGGCATCGCGGGCATCGTGCTGACAGTCGGTATGGCCGTTGACTCCAATGTGTTGATCTATGAACGCATTCGCGAGGAAAGGCGGGCAGGGCGCTCGATGATCCAGGCGATTGACGCCGGTTTCTCACGCGCCATGACGACCATTGTCGATGCAAATGTCACCACATTGATCGCAGCGGTCATCCTGTTCTATCTCGGTACCGGTCCGGTCAAGGGTTTTGCGGTAACGCTCGCTATCGGTATCGGTTCGACCCTGTTTACCGCATTCACGCTTACCCGCTGGATGATCGCCGAATGGGTCAGGCGTCAGCGGCCCAAGGAGCTGCCGAGGGCCCCTGTGACCATTGTGCCACCAGACACCAAAATCCCGTTTATGTGGTTGCGGAAAGTTACCTTCACCGGCTCGGCCATCGCCCTCATTGCCTCACTGGCGCTGTTTGCAACAATCAACATGAACTACGGCATCGACTTCAAGGGCGGTACCCTGATCGAGGTGCAGACCAGACAGGGCGAACCGGCCGATATTGGTTCAATACGTTCCCGCCTCGGCGACCTCAATCTCGGCGACGTTCAGGTGCAGGAGTTTGGTGAGCCGAGCGATGTGCTCATCCGTGTGGAAGCGCAAGGCGGAGGCGAAAATGCCGAGCAGAGCGTCGTCGCCAAGGTGCGCGGCGAATTGGAAAGCGATTATGATATTCGCCGGGTCGAATCCGTCGGCCCGACCGTTTCGGGAGAACTGGCACGTGCCGGCACGATTGGCGTTCTCGTTTCTCTTGTTGCCATCCTGATCTACATCTGGATTCGGTTTGAGTGGCAGTTTGCAATCGGCGCGATTGCCGCTACGACCCACGATGTCATATTGACCATCGGCTTCTTTGTCGTAACAGGCATTGAGTTCAACCTGTCGTCCATTGCCGCCATATTGACCATTGTCGGTTACTCGCTGAACGACACTGTGGTGGTCTATGACCGCGTGCGCGAAAATTTACGGCGCTTCAAGAAACTGTCTTTGCCGGCACTGCTTGATTTGTCGATGAACCAGATGTTGTCACGGACGGTCCTGACCTCGGTGACCACAGTATTGGCGCTTGCAGCGCTTTATATCTTTGGTGGCGAAGTCATCCGCTCGTTTACCGCCGCAATGATCTTCGGTGTTCTCATCGGTACATTCTCGTCGATCTTCATCGCCGCGCCGCTGCTGATCCTGTTCAAGCTTCGCCCCGGCAAGGTATTTGCCGATGAGAAGGATGAGGGTGGCGACATCGGCGGTGAACCTGCGGCGACATAGGTTCGGATTTGTCCACGCCAAAGGGCATTGAGATACGCGAAGCCCATTTCCCGGGCCGGGCGCCGATCGATGCGTATGGCGATGGTGGGTTCCGTTTCGCCGAAATGTCGCATCGCGGCTCTCTGCTTTGCCTTCCTTCCGGAATTCACGGTTGGGAGCCGAAAGACCCGGACAATCTGTCTTCCAGCGATTTCTCACTCGTGCTTGATCAGGCAGCTCACATAGAAATCCTGCTGGTTGGCTGCGGCGTTGACCTGAGACCGCTCGATGAGCGCTTGCGGCAACAACTGCGCGATCACGGAATATCGGCTGATCCGATGTCGACCGGCGCTGCGGTTCGCACATTCAATGTCCTACTGGCCGAATCGCGGGCGGTTGCCGCTGCGCTCATCGCGGTCGACTGAACATCGCCATGGAACCGGCAACCGATATCGTCAGGAAGCATGACCGGCTTCGATTTACGGCAACGCTCTATGCCCCGGCTGAAAAGCGTCCCGCGCTTCTGGCGCTTTATGCCTTCAACGTGGAAATCGCCCGCATCCGGGAACTGGTCAACGAACCGATGGCGGGCGAAATGCGGCTGCAATGGTGGCGCGACGCCCTGTCGGCCAGCGATGGCGAAACGGCGACAGGCCATGCGTTGGCAGATGAGCTAAGACAGGCGATCACCCATTGTGGTTTGCCAATGGCCGCGTTCGACAATCTGCTTGAGGCGCGCAGGATGGACCTTTATAGCGATCCGTTGCCAACGCGAAACGATCTCGAAGGATATTGCGGAGACACGGGCGGCGGGTTGGTGCAATTGTCCAATCTGATCCTCGATCCGAAGGCTGCGAGCGCGGCAGGAGACGCAGCCGGACATGCCGGTTGTGCGCTTGCGATTGCCGGAATTCTCTCGCTTCTGCCGGTAAATCGCCATCGCGGGCAATGCTTTGTGCCGGACGATATATTGCGCTCAGCTGGTGCGTCAGCAGAAGATCTGACCGCCGCTGAACCGGGAGCAGCAGCAACACGTGTGTTGGCGGCCATGATTGCGCTCGGCCGCGACCATGTTTCCAGGTTTGAGAAACTTGCCGGCCGCCTGCCGCCGTCACTGCGGGCAGCTTTCCTGCCTGCAGCGACAGCCAAATCATGGTTCAATGTGCTGGAGCGGGCGGGTGCTGATGTGTTTCAGCGCCCGGTTGTTCTTTCTCCACTGCGCCAGTCGGCAATCGCCTTGCGAAGGGCAATATTCGGCTGGCGTTGACGAAAAGGCGGAAAGTCTGAATAAAACACCGCAACAGGCGAGGAGTGGCGATGTCATTGATGATATTGGCAGTTCTGGTGGTAATCGGCGTTGGTGGTGTCGTGCTGGCAATCCATCTTGCCGGTGGAACGGTCACTGTGGTGCTTGAATCCGAAAAAACTGCGATTGATCGGTTTGCGGACGATTTTCCCGAGGCTGAGATCCACCGGACGATCATCTCAAGCAATAGACAAACGGCGATCCTTGCGCTTGGCGACGGAAGCGCTGGCGTGGTTCATGCTATCGGAGACAGGTTTCTCACCCGGCATCTGAGTGAGGTGGGCCCATATGTGGCGCAGCCTGAAGGCGATGCCATCTTGTCGCTTAAACTGGATGACATAAGCTGGCGTGGCGCGCGGATCGAATTTGATTCGCAATCCGACAGGGATGCGGCACTCGGTATCTTGAAGCCGGCCGGAGAAAACCAACATGGATGAACTGGCGTTTCCAAATGTAACGGAACTGGCGATCCCGTTTTTTGTCGGCGCTATCCTGCTCGAATTGTTCCTGGTCCGCACCGGCCGCGCAAAGGGCGAGTTTGAGACCCGCGATTCACTGACATCGCTGATGATGGGTGTCGGCAATGTCGTCGCCGGGCTGCTGCTTGGGTTTATTTCATTCACGATTCTGATGTGGGTTTGGCAGTTTCGCTTGTTCGACCTGGGCATTTCCTGGTGGGTCGGCATCGCCGCCTTCCTGATCGATGATCTGCGGTATTACTGGTATCACCGCATCGCCCACACGGTCCGTTGGGTGTGGGCGGAGCACGTCAACCACCATTCTTCGCAGCATTACAATTTGTCCACCGCGCTCAGACAGAGCTGGACGGGGCATTTGACCGGCATGGTCATCCTGCAAACGCCGCTGGTTCTGGCAGGTGTCCACCCGGCGTTTATCGCCTTTGTCTATGGTTTCAATCTGCTCTATCAATTCTGGATTCACACCGAGACAATCGGAAAGATGTGGAGACCCATCGAACTGGTGATGAACACGCCCTCCCATCACCGGGTGCATCACGCTACCAACCCACGCTATCTCGATGCCAATTATGCCGGTACGCTGATCATTTGGGACCGGATTTTCGGGACCTTCGTCGAGGAACTGGAGACCGACAAACCGCGCTATGGCATCGTCCACAATTTGGGCACCTTCAACCCGGTCAAGGTCGCCTTCCATGAATGGATCGGCCTGTTCCGGGACGCATTTTCACCCGGACTGACGCTGAAACAGCGCCTTTGCTACATGTTCATGCCGCCAGGCTGGAGCCATGACGGCAGCCGCAAGGATTCGGCGGAATTGAAGGCCGACTATGTGCGGCTCAATCCAGATCAGGCCGGAATGCCGGGATTGCCCGCCAAAGTTCCGGATGCGCTGTAAATGAGCGATTCACAGACAGCAAAATCCGCAGGCTGGAAAGCCGTCATCGCGGAGATGTTTGAAGGTGCACGAGAAGCGGCATTCCGCTTTCCCGTTACCGCATTTTGCCTGTTTCTGCTTGCAGCCGACACCAATCTGCACATAGCCGATATATTCTGGTTCTTCGATATCGGCTGGCATCTCTCGCTCAGCCTTCTGGCAGCCGTGATGGCGTCTCTGGCGGCAACGCTCTGGTGCGAGGCGAATGGCAAATCGTTCGGTCTGTCGATAGCAATTTCCGCCGCCTGTGCAGTGCTTGCCGGGGTGGCGGTCTGGTATGCCGATCAAACGCGCGCCTGGGAATTCGTCATCCTGCCGGCATTGGCCGGCCTTGTAGTCATAGCACCTTATCTCTGGCGTGGGACATCCGGCACTTTCTGGCTTTTTGCAGCCCGGCTTGTCTTCGCTGTGATGCTCGGAGGACTGGCGTTGCTTTTGGGCGCCGGCGGCGTATCGGCGATCTTTGCCAGCCTGCAATTTTTGTTCGGTGTCGATATTCCGGAGGAGTATTACCTCTATCTTTGGTCGACGGTCGGTCTGTTTCTGGCGCCCCTGTTCGGGCTCGGCAGGTTGCCTTCCCGCTACAATGAGCAGGTTGTAGCCGACAGCCGCCAGTACATGTCGCTTGGCATGCGCGCGCTCGGCGACTTCGTCGCTGCACCTTTGTTGATCATCTATGCGCTGATCTTGCATGCCTACGCCGCCAAGGTGCTTTTGACCGGCGAAGTACCGAAAAACCAGATCGGCTGGCTCGTGCTTGGCTACGGGTTCTGTGTATTCGGTTCGCTGTTGTTAACTGCCCCGTTCTGGTCGGTGGCGCGGGCACCGATGCGGCTGTTCCTTAAAGTTTGGCCGTTTGTCATGCCGGTTCCGCTAGCGTTGCTGTTTTACGCCGCATCGCTGCGCATCAGTCAATATGGCATCACACCGGAGCGCTACTTGCTTGTGCTTTACGGATCGGTTGCGACGTTGGTCGTGCTGGCGCAACTGGCGAAACCGCTGCGCGGCGACATCAGGCTCATCGTTGCGCTGCCGGTGCTGGCATTGTGTATCGCAAGCTTTGGCCCGCAGGGGGTGATCGGCGCATCCGTAAACAGCCAGGTTCAGCGCTTTCAGCAGTTGATCGCCAGCCAACCCATCGACCGGCAAACCGAGGCCGAAGCCGTTTCGGCACTGCGTTTTCTTGCCCGGTACAATGGTCTTGTGCGGGTAAAACCGGATGATCTGGTTCTGGAGGAACGCAAACCGTGGCGCCGCCGCTACGACTACGAAAACCTGAAACGTGTCGCCGAAGCCTATGGGCTCGATCCCGACATCTATTCCGACCGCAACGCCAATCTGGCCTTCTACCGCTATTTCCAGCAGGGCAGGGCGCTCGACAGCGCCGGTTTTGATCTTATCCAGCCGCAGGTACATCTGTTTGAAAATCGCGCCGGCAATGCCAAACGCATCGTCAAGCTGCCGGAAGGCGATTTGGAATTGTCATTGAGCCAAAACGTGATTTCCGCCAAGTGGCGCGAGCAAATCCATTCGTTCGAGATATCCGAAGATCGGATTCTGCAACTGGCTGACGCGCCAAGCGCAGACCCACAATCAGTCGACCTTCGATCCGGCGCAAAACACATTCGCCTGCTGATGTGGAACCTCAATGGCGAACGTCTGCCGGAGCCCAAAATCACCAACATGTCGGCGACATTGCTGGTGAGATCGGCGGATTGGCCGTGATTGGCGATTAGCCGGTCTTCAGCAAGTCCGCGAATTCCGTTTCTTTCTTGGCCATTTTGGCCTGGATGGCTTTCATCAGATCTTCCGGCCGCAACATGCCGGCGTTCCACGTGGCGATGTAGTCGAGCCCGTCGGCCACCGAATGGTCGCGCGCATAGGTCAGGTTGCGTTTGATCCCGGCGATCGCCAGTGGCGATTTGCGCGCGATTTCTTCAGCCAACTCCATGCCCCGGCCTCCAACGGCGGGGGCATCGTTGACCACTTCGCTGATGAGACCGATCGCCTCGGCTTCGTCTGCCTGAAACCGCCGCCCGGTATAAGCGAGTTCGGCTGCTACGGCAGGAGCGATCAGTCTTGGCAGCCTTTGCAGTGTCCCGACATCGGCGGCCATGCCGATATGGATTTCCTCGATGGCGAAGAAGGCATCTGCGCTGGCAATTCGCAGATCGCAGGCGGTGATCAGGTCGATGGCGCCGCCAATGCATGCCCCGTGAATGGCCGCGATCACCGGAAACCGGGCCCGCTCAATCGCATTGAAAGTATCCTGCAACCGCATGATCGTTTCACGCAAGGCCAAAGCGGCGCGGCCGGGCTCCTTGTTCATTTGCTCCATGATGCCGTTGAAAGCGGACAAATCCATACCGCCGGAAAAATGCTTGCCGGCACCCGAGATGACCGCGCAGCGCAAGGTCTCGTCTTGACCCAGTTCGTCCAGAACGCGCGGGAGATCGGCCCAGAAATCCGGTGTCATGCCATTGGCTTTTTCGGGCCGGTTCATGATCAGGTGAACAACCGCTCCTGAGCGCTCGATCTGGAAGAATGTGGATTTGATACTGGTCATGGGTGCTCCTGTGGATATTCGCAATGCCACATATTCTGGCTACGGATCCGGTATTTCTGCGTTGGGTTCGGGAACATTGTCCTGAACAATAACGTTGTGAGGGCTCACTGTTCTGATACGCCAAGGAAACTTCGTCTCCGTATCAATCCAGTATTCTCCCTTCATCTCCATGCCGTTGCTGTGCAGCTTGTAGTCAAGCGAAAAGTGGTGAACCTGCTTGCCCTCCAGATCGGTGTCGTAGTCACAACTGATGTTGGTCGCTTTTTCGGCCTGGCTCTTCAGCCCATCCAAGAACTCTTTTTGAGCCTCTTCCGTCGATTCGCTTAACAGCTTCCAGGTTTTGCCTTGATCTGTTGTCGTGTAGAATTTGCGATCAATCCAGAGGCTGACCGGCGTACCATTTTCATCCATGGCCAAGCCACGATTGTCCGGTGTGGTCACAGCCATTGACCTGATTTTGGTGTCACCCATGGTCGTGACAATGTTTTGGCGCATCGCGACCGGGTGCCTGACATCCATCATGGCGGCGCGTGCATCCGACTCGCAATCAGCCAACACTCCATGTGTGGACGCGATCAGGGGAAAGACGAAACATACTGCTTTGAGATCTGGACGGAACATAAGTTAAACCACCGATATTGTTTGTGTATCTGTTTTGTCAGGCGAAAGAGCAGCTTTGAGCATGATGTGTCACTCCGCCGCCACTCGATCAATACCGAGCCACGCCCGGCAATCGGCCAGCGCGCGGGCTGTGACTGCGCGTTTCTTGGCGATTGCCTTCTCCTTGCCGCGGAATCGCTTCTGGCCTTCGGGCTTCTTGATCGCACCTTCCGGCAGCGGCGGGAACAGGCCGAAATTCACATTCATCGGCTGGAACGAACGCTTGTCCGGCTCATCGTCATAGCTCAAATGTCCTCCGGTGATTTGGGGCAGCAAAGCGCCGAAGGCAGTCGTCTCCGGGGGTGGCGGGAGTCTGTGGCCCAATCGCCCGGCAGCCGCAAACCGC
>JBFOMG010000043.1:0-12949 GCA_040830725.1 Rhizobiaceae bacterium | reverse complement strand
GCCGGAGCGCCATCCCCTTCCGCCGACCGCCGTCGCGATGCAACGTTCCACGAAAGGGACGGATGCGACTCTACGACAGGTTTTGGGAGCGTGGATAGATTTTGGGGCTGGACCTATCTCTCCCCTTGCGGGGTAGACAAGCAAAATCAACATCTTAGCGCCAGCTAAGTGTTAGATTTTGCAAGAGAGGGGCAATTTTTCTCCACGAAAATCGCCGCCTTTGAACCCCTCGGCCGACATCCCGGCCCCCTCTCTGGTCTTTTCTAAGCACTTACTCGGGCTCGCCCTCGTAAGCCCAAGAAAAGACTTTCTCTCCCGCAAGGGGAGAGATAGGTGCGGCGCCCTTCGCCCCCCTCAAGGGGGGCGAATTAGCGCCGCCGCTCCACCCCCATCGGCATGTCGGAGATCCGCTGCATTTCAGGCGTTTCAAACAGGGCCGGGTTTTCAAGGTAATCAAGCATCATGCCGGTGGCATCACCGCCCCAGAACAATTGGCCGTCGACCACGAAGGTCGGCACGCCGAACACCTGCTGCGAAATCGCGTCTTCGGTGTTGGCGCGCAGCGTCGCCTTGACCTGCGGGTCGGAAATCGCCGCCTCGGGATCGGAAAGATTGAGCGAGGCAGCCATCGCCTCGATGCCCTCTGGCGTATCCGGCTGCATGCCCTGCCCGTAGATCACGTCGTATACGGCGCGCACGTGGTCGATCCCGCCGCCGGCGGCGATGCACAGGCGCAGTGCCGGCAGCGGGTTATAGGGATGGCGCGGCGGCATCGCGAACGGCACGCCGAGCTTGTCGGCATTCCATTGAAAGAACCGGTAGGAAAAGCGGCGTTTGGGCGGAATTTCAGCCGGTCCGAGCTGGCCCCAATGTTGCAGCAATGCGCCGAAAACCACCGGAACCGGGGTGATCTCCAGGTCAGGCGGCAGGGCCGGGAACCGCGCCAATTGCAAATAGGCAAAGGGCGAGACGAAATCGAAATACCATGTGGCTTTGGTCATGCGCGGCTGTCCAGCGATCGGTTGAAACGGAGATGGTCGGACATCTTCCTAGCAGAATTCCGCGATTGAAGCCCCGTAAAGCCCGCCCGCGAGATCGACGTCAGCGCGCTCCAGCCGTCAAACTTGCTTTGTTGGCTGAAAGGTTCACACTGGAACCGCTAAACAAGGGAGGACTACAATATGCCTTTTTACATGTTCCAGGCACGCTACTCGACCGATGCGATCAAGGCGATGGTGGACAATCCCCAAGACCGCGAGGCCGGCGCCCGGCCACTGATCGAGGCGCTGGGCGGCAAGCTGCACCACCTGTTCTTCACCTTTGGCCGCGATGACGTTGTCGCGCTGATCGAAGCGCCCGACGACGAGACCATGGCGGCCTGCTCCATGGTGGTCGGCGCCTCGGGTGCGTTTTCCGGCGGCTCCACCACCAAGCTGTTGACATCGGCGGAGGCAATGTCGGCGATGGGCACCGCAAAAGCCAAATCCGCCAGCTACACGCCGGCCACCGGCTAGGCGGCAAGCGGTAACGGGCGGGGATGCTCGCACCCTCGCCCACTTCGTGGAAAACACCCGCCACGGGCTCTGCGCCAGGCGGAGCCCGCTGCTGAACAGGTCAGCTTGTCGGATCAATCATGGTGATGATTTCGGTGACCTTGTTGGCCGGAAAGCCGCTCAGCTCGGCGTGTTTTTGAATGTCTTCCCCGGATTGGGCGAGGTAGATGCAAAAGGTCTTGTCGCCGGCGACATAGGAATGCTGCCACTGCACGTTTGGCGCCAGCTGTGCCAGGGCCTTGTTTGATGTTTCGGCCGCTCCGCCCAGTTCGGTTTTCGACATGGCGCCTACGCCAGGAAGTTCGCGTTCGATTACAAATTTCTTCATGGTCGCTCTCCTCAAGCTGCCTGCTGCGGAAGCAGGTGGGTTTCAACGGCGGTTGAATAGGCTGGCCGCTGTGTCACGGCCTGGCAAAGGCTGGCCAGTGCTGGACGCCTGGCGAGCAGCGCTTTACGGTCAACCGACCATTCCGTCAGCATCGCCAGATAGATGTCGAGGGCCGAATAGCCGCGGGGCAGGAAATAGGGTCGGCCGGAAATCGCGCCTTCCATGACATCGAAGAACGCATCCAGATCGGCCGCGGCCTTTTCCTCGACCTGCGCGATGGCATCGGGTTTTGCCGCATAACGCTCCGGATGACCGTGGCGGGCGACCGTCAGATATCCCCCGGTCGCCATGACATTGAGCCAGAACAGGAACGGACCCCTGTCTGCTTCACCGGGCTGGGGTGTCAGCCCGGAATCGGGGAAATGCTCTCCCAACACTGTCACGATCGCCGCCGTCTCACCGATCGTCACCCCATCGGGCAGGCCGAGCGCCGGCACCCGGCCGGCAGGGTTGATGGCCAGATAGCCGGGACGCTTGTGCTCGCCGGCCTCCATGTCGACGTGGCGCATCTGGTAATCCGCGCCAAGCTCCTCAAGCATGGCCTGGGCGACGATTGATCCGGCCATATATTCCCAATGCAACATATACATCCCACGCTCCTTCCTATGAAAGTTTTTCTTTAGAGACAGAGATTCTCTCGCCGATTTATCGTTGTGTGCCAGTTATTTTCCGCGATTGCACGGCAGATTCGGTTTGATCCGAATAAAGAAATTCTTTATCGAAAACGCATGAGGCTTTCGCACCTGAATTCACTGCGGGCGGTCGAGGCGACGCTTCGTTGCGGCAGCTTCACTGCCGCCGCCACAGAACTGGGGATCACGCCGGCGGCGGTCGGTCAAAGGGTTCGTGTTCTGGAGGAATATCTCGGCCGCGACCTGTTTGAACGCACGAGCACAGGAATAACCGCGATCGAAGACGCCAGGCGGGTGGAAACACTGCTGACGACCGGATTTTCGGCGGTTGCGAGCGGGCTTGAGCAACTGAAACTTGATCATATCAGCAATCGCGTTTCGATCACCCTGCCTGCCTCCTTTGCGGAGAACTGGCTGACCCCGTTCATCTCGGAATTCTACCAGAAGAATGCCGAAGTCGATCTTCGCCTTGATGCGTCCAACCGCGATGTCGATCTTCTGGCCGAGGATTTCGATTTTGCCATTCGCTATGGCCAGCCCACGGCTCATCCGTTGCGCGAAATCCTCTTGTTCGGCGACTTCGTGCTTCCCGTGTGTTCTCCGCAGTTTGCAGAACGGCACAAACTGAACCCGTATCTGAGAACGTTGCAGGACGTGCCGCTCATCCACATCCTCAACCGCACCAGCGACCCCGGATGGGTTGGTTTCGACGGCTGGGGTGAAACCTTCGGCTTCGACCCGTCGCATCTCGGCCATGGCGTGCGATATTCGAGGATCAGCTCAGGCCTGCAATCGGCAATTTTGGGCCAGGGACTGGTGCTTTGCGGGCTGACGGAAGCCTTCAATGCCATCAAGGCCAGGGAACTGATCATGCCATTTGGCGGCTCGCTGCGTTGTCAAACCCACTACGAGTACCGGATGGTCTGGGTCGACGGCAAAAAGTTCACCGCGTTGCAGAAGAGCTTCATGTCCTGGGTTCTCGACAAAGCGGAAGCGTTTCGAAGCCAGTCCTCCGAGCTGCTTTCGTCTGGCGAGAATTCCTGATTTACCGGCCACGCAACCGCATCACCGACGGTTGATCTCCTCTTCGCATCCTGACAGCAGCGCCGCTCATGGATCGGCGGCAGGTCGGCCAGTTGGTCAGGGGTCATGGCGTGCAGATCGGGATGGCCGCCGGTCAGGGTGTTTTTCTGGCCTGGGATAAGCTTGCCAATGATCCGATCAGCCGCGGCCACCTCGTGGCACCCTTTCCCGAGAAACGTTTGTCGGGTCTTTCCTGCTGGTTCGTCACTGCCAAACACGCGCCGCGCTCAAAAAACGTCGAAGCATTCCGCAGCTGGCTCAAGGCGGAGCTGGAGACAACGGTGGGCGAGAATTGAGCTGGGCTCAAATCACCCGCAAAACCTGGAAGCCGAACAGAACCACAAAGCACATTGCACCGGCAAACAGCGCCCGCAGGAAGCGCTGCCGCTTCAACTCGCGCAGTTTCGACACTTTCAGCAACTCGAATGCGATTTCCTCTTCCGGTTCGCAGCTTCTGGCCGCTTCGATGAGCTGCGCCGGATCGGTGATCCGATCGGGCACCACATAGAGCACCCGCCCGCCATCGGCGCGTGATTTTTCGGCGCTCATTTTCTTGCGTGTCGGGTAGAGCACAAAACCGAACAGCACGATCGGCAGCACAACCACGCCCCAGGCAATAATCACCCGGGCAAGGTCAACCTCGCCCGAGTTGGGAAACCAGTTCTGGAACTGTCCGATGATACCGAGCGCGAATATGTAGCCAATGCCGACGATCTGCGCCTTGGTGTCGTAAGCGCGAACCGTCGCCTGCGCTTCGGCCAGCGCGGATTGAAGCAGTTCAAGGGTCCTGCCGTTTTCCGCCATCAGTCCTGCCGCTCATTCACTACCGCGCGCAAGGCGGACACCGCATCCGAAGCCGTTTGAATGTCGGTTTCATCGAGCTTGGCGGCAATCTCCGCCAGTGCCCTGGCCTCCCGCCTGCGAATTTCCGCAAAGCGTTTCTTGCCCTCGGCAGTGAGCGTCAGCAAGGCGGAGCGTTTGTGACGCGGATTGTCCTTCCATTTTGCCAAACCGGTCTCAACCAGCGCATCGGCCAATTGCTGGATATGCTGGCGCGATACATTCTTTGCCCGGGCAATGTTCGGCACCGCCTCCGCACCGTTTCCGTCGAGATATTCCATCACCGCACGCATCGCGGCGGTGATGGCGAGGTCTGCGTTGGCGGCACTGGAAAATTCCGCCAGATCATGAAACGCGCCGCGAATCTCAACGATCAGCCGGTACAATGTCTTTGGATCGGCGGGCAATTTTGGTCTCCGGTTTGCGAATCGGCGTCAATATAGGGTCAGGACTCATTAATCTCATGCAATTCTGTTTGGAAGGAAGGGTTTGAATGGAAGCGAACCATGGCATTTTCGCCCGGCCGCAGGCCGCGGGGCGAACAATGCTTCGATGTTGCCAAGCGGAGCCGGGCGTTGTCGCGGTGTAAAGAAACCGCAGAACGCCCCAGCGCAAGGGAAGGTCATTAGACCTTTTCGAGCATAGTGAGCGATCAGACGGGCCCTTCCTTCCAAACCCGAAGGGCGCGGCCTATTTGGCTGGCGAATGCGTCGGAAAGGTTTGAAAATATGGATATTTCCTGCACCTTCCCTCCTGTTCGGCAGCCAAATCCGCTCGCGCAGAATGGATGACATTAATGGGTTCTGACCCTGACCGCCCTGAACGGCAGCGTCAGCATATAGAGCAATGACCACGCCCGCGCATCCTGCGTTTCTTCCAGACCGAGCGGTTGTCTGGCAAGTGCATCGGCCTCCTTCTGCCGGAACGTGCCGAACATCCGGTCCCACAATGACAATGTCGCGCCGTAGTTGGAGTTGGTCTCCGGCGCTCTCGTCGAATGATGGATGCGATGCATGCCGGGCGTGATGATGATGAGGCTCAAACCGCGATCCAGCCAGCGCGGCAGTTTGACATTGGCGTGCGAGAACACAGCGACCGCCGCGTCAAACAGTTCAAACAACATGACGACCACCGGCGGCAGGCCCAGCAGCAATACCGTGCCGATCACCAGCGGCGCCGAGACAATGAATTCCAGCGGATGAAACCGCACGGTGGTCGACACATCCAGATGGGTATCGGTGTGATGGACACGGTGAATGCGCCACAGAAGTGGAATGTTGTGCATGGCGTAATGGATTAGCCATGAGACCAGGCTGCGCGCCAGAAAACCGGCAACCAGGATGATCGCAAAGGGCAGTTCGAGCCTATTGAACAGCCCATAGCCGCCGCTGCGCGCCAGGTCGGCCGCCACAAGTGCCGTCACCGGAATTGCGCCCATGACAACGATGTTGAGCGCGGTGAGCCCGAAATTCGCCGGCCAGCGGCGGGTCCGGTTGGCGCCCTCCGCCCGCATCCCGACAAAGAACTCCAGCGCCCCAAGTCCGATCAGCAAGCCGAAAAAGACGATGTAGGTAAGCGCCTCCATATTGGCCCTCAAGAAGATTTCAAACGGTGACATGTGACTGCTCCTATTGACAAGTATGTTGTCAATATCTATTTTGACAAGTATGTTGTCAAGATGGCAGCACCAACCGAGCAAAGGAGACCCGTCATGTCCTGGAAGAAAGCGGCCATCATCGCCACCGTCGCGGCCCTGAGTTTCACCGGCCACTACCTGATCTCGGCCCAAAGGGTCACAGCCAAGGCAAATCAGGCCATCGCCGAATTCACCCCCGGAGGATCGCACATGAATGACTGGTGCAACCCGTCAAGCTTTGACAAAATCGAATGGATCGCCTCATGGTCGATGCGCGATCTGGACCTGAGCAGCGACCAGCAATCGCTTTTCGACGAGGTTTTGGCCGTATCGAAAGCAAGCCTTGCGGATGCTGAAGTGTTGTGTACCGCCGACCGTGAGGCAATTCGCGCCCTGCCGTTGCCGGATCAGCTTGATCGGGTTCAGACGATGTTGAGCGAGGCGCAGACCGTTCTTGACGCAATCGCCAAGCCGTTTGGCGCTTTCCACGCCAGCCTCAGCCCTGAGCAGGCGGAAAAACTCAAGCAATTGATGAACCGTGAAAACGGCCATGGCCGTTGGCATCGGCGCGGATAATCAGCTCAACCTGAAAGATCATCAGCAGGTGCATCTGCCGGGCATCTCAATCGGCCGATGTCACCTGCCTGATCAGCGCTTTGTAGAGCGTCTGGATTCTGGCCGTCACAGGGCGGGAGCCGTCGCCGATCGGTTTGCCGTCAATTTCGCCAACCGGGGTCTGGGCGCCAAAGGTGCCGGTCAAAAAGGCTTCATCGGCACCGTAAGTCTCGTAAAGTGAGAAGTTTTTCTCAAACACCGGAATGCCGTCATCACGGCACAAGTCGATAACTTTCTGACGCGTTATCCCGTTCATGCAGTAGTCGCCGGTTGAGGTCCAGACTTCGTCCTTGCGGACGATGAACAGGTTGCAGGCGTTGGTGGTGTTGACGAAACCGTGGAGATCCAGCATCAGCGCCTCATCGGCGCCGGCCTGCTCAGCCTGCAGGCTGGCAATGACGCAGTTGAGCTTGGAGTGGCTGTTGAGCTTCGGGTCCTGGGTCATCGGCAGGCCGCGCATCTGCGGCACCGTCGCCAGCCGTATGCCGCGGGTGTGCAGCAGATCAGCCGGCTTCGAGTGTTCCATGATCATCACCAGCGTCGGACCCGAGCGCGACAGCGACGGGTGCTGGAACGGCCTGGATTTCACACCGCGGGTCAGCATCAACCGGCAGTGAACGTCGCTGGTCATGCCGTTGGCTTCTGCCGTGCGGTTCAAGGCATCGAGAATTCCCGCACGGTCAAGGCCGACCTCCAGGGACACGGTCTTGCAGGAGGCAAAAAACCGGTCCATGTGCTCGTCGAAGAAGGCCCATTTGCCGTTGTAGAGGCGCAGCCCCTCCCACATGCCGTCGCCCAGCATGAAACCGGAATCGTAAACCGAAACTTTGGCCTCGTCTCGATGGACGATGTCGCCGTTGACATAGATTTTTATGTCCCGGTTGCGCGGGTCATCGACGGCGTCGTGAGTGGTGTGGCTCTCGCTATGCATGGTTTTTCGTTAGAGCCTGTTTGAACGGTTTGGGCAAATTCATGCCGGCCATGGAAGAGGGATGATGAAGGAACCGCCCGCACATTAAGCGGACGGTCCCTGGGCACTTTACAAAATCGCGATCACATCCAGCCACGCTCTTTGTAATAGCGGATGGCACCATCGTGCAGGGGTGCAATGGTTCCGTTGGAGATCATGTCGGTCTCTTTGAGGTGACCGAATGTCGGGCGAAGGGCCTTGAAGCGGTCGAAATTGTCGAAAACCGCCTTCACCAGTTGATAAACCGCTTCGTCATCCGTGTCCGTTGAGGTCACCAGCGTCGCCAGCGGGCCATAGGAAAGGATCTCGTCGGGCTGGCCCTTGTAGAGGCCCGCGGGAATGGAAGCTTTCGAGTAGTACGGTGTATCCGCCACCAGCTTGTCGATCTTCTCGCCGGTCACCTGCAGGAATACAGTGTCGCATGAGACGGTCGCTTCCTTGATGTTGCCGACCGGGTGTCCGGCGGAAAACATGATGGCGTCGACCTTCTTGTCGCAAAGCGCTGCAGACTGTTCAGCCGATTTCAGTTCACCGGCAAATGCCAGGTCGCTGACCTTGATGCCGATCGTATCGAGCAGAACCTCAGCCGTTGCCCGCGAGCCGGAACCCGGGTTGCCGATATTGACCTTCTTGCCCTTCAGGTCCGCCAGTTCCTTGATGCCGGTTTCGGCCCGCGCGACAACCGTCACAAGATCGGCGTGGGCGGAGAAAACCGACCGCAGCTTGTCGCTGGGCCCGGCTTCTTCAAACACGCTTGAACCGTGCAGGGCATGAAACTGCCAGTCGGACTGTACCGTTCCGAAATTAACGTCGCCGGCTGCGATACCGTTCAGATTGGCAATCGAGCCGCCTGTCGCCTGTGCCGTGCATTTGTAGCCGTGGTCGGCCGAATTGCGGTTCATGAATTTGCAGATGGAATTCCCGACCACATAATAAAGCCCGGTCACCCCCGCGGTGCCGATCGTGACGAATTTCTGGTCTTGGGCAACCGCCTGGCCGACGGATGCTGCGCCGATAATTCCAAGAACGCAAAGCGTTTTCAATCTGCTTGCTACTGCCATTTGATCCTCCGTGTCGTCCGGTGAACCGTGTCGCGGTCCGGACATGAATTGCTATTCCGCAGTCTGACCATATTGTCGTATTGTATGATTGTCAACAATTGACACTGAAGCTCTCCTCCCTCATCTTGCCGATTGCGACTCAGATGGGGGAGTCTGATCAAGTTGAAAGGGATTTGCGGGAGTACCGGGTTTGAACGTCCAGCTTTCAGGCATCCAGCCACTCACTGATTCGACCCTGCGCGGCCGGACCGTCGACCAATTGAAGCGGCTGATCGTTTCCGGTGAGCTTGCTGCCGGGTCCCGGCTCACCGAGATCGATCTGGCAAACGCGCTTGGCATCAGCCGCGGGCCGCTGCGCGAAGCAATCCGGGAACTCGTTGATATCGGCCTGGTGGTTTCCAAGCCCTATAAGGGACTTTTTGTCCGCGACTTCACATTGAAGGACCTTGAGGAACTTTATTCGCTGCGTACCGTGCTGGAGCAGCTGGCTTTCAGGCAATGCTGGGACAAACGCGACGAGGCGGCGAAAGAAAACCTGCGCCAGAGAAACAAGGCGCTGTCAAAAATTGTCGCCGAAGGCTCAGATTCCTACGCGGCGATCGAAAGTGAACTCGACCTGCACAGCTGGTGCTATGAGCTGTCGGACCATCGCCTGCTGCAACTGAGCTGGAACCGGATGAAACCGAACCTGCAGTTTTACTTTGCCCTGCACCAGCAGGCGCACGGCCGCAAGGGTCCGCTTCGCCAGGCGCATGACAAATATATCGAGCTGGCCTGCGGTGACGATCTTGAGGCGATGATCGACCATCTCGCCGAACACATGCAGCAGGGCCTGGAGCGCACGCGCGAATTTATCGTGTCGGCGTAGGGCTAAGACATTTTTCGCCAAGTCGGAATCAAAAGAGAGAAAAGTGCTTCAATGATTCCATTCGGATAAAGGCGTTGTTGCGGCTCAAGGAAACCGCAAAACGCCCTCGAGCATTCCTGTTCAACAGCCTTCGGTCAATCTTGCAAAAGCCGTTGAGACCTTATGGCTTCGGATGAAGGCCCAGGCAAAACAGCAAATGCCGAATACGGACGTCGGCAAATTGCCGGGGCCTTCCCGGTCGCGGACAAAGCTGCCGTCACCTGAGTGCG
Organism: Rhizobiaceae bacterium; assembly: GCA_040830725.1. Lineage (GTDB taxonomy): Bacteria > Pseudomonadota > Alphaproteobacteria > Rhizobiales > Rhizobiaceae > JAWKWH01. Next base: position 3,034 of record JBFOMG010000043.1, on the reverse strand, counting down.
TGCGCCAGAGTTTGGGTATGGAATTGTGACTGGCGAACCGACCCGGTTCTGCCGTGCAGCTGTAAGTTTGGCGCAAGCCGACAACGTTACATTTCTGGTTACTCCGGGCTTCTCCCAACATCGGAAGTGACACTGACACTTCCCGGTTTTGGTTGATGAGCACTCGCGCCGGAGGAACATGGGGCTAACACATGCGCTGCCTGCTGCTCGCTACTATTTTGTTGCTGGGTGCATCGCCTTCGGTAATGGCAGACGCGCAGACCGACTACGCGGTAGGTGCGATCTATGGCATGTGCGGTTCAGTTGACAAATGGGGAGATTCCGATCTGCGATCCGCGATATTCAGCGCAATGAACACAGTTGGAACTTCGCGTTTCGGCGCTGCACCTTTCGGCGACTATGGCATGACCCAAAAACAATGGTCCCTGGTACAAACGGATCTCATTGTCGAGCTCGAAAAGGAACCAACCAAAACTGGGTATGAAAGGTCCAAAATCTGTCTTAAGCCCTATATCTCGGCGATCGATGAACTCATGAAAACCATGTGATCCCGTAAACTGAGCGCGCGAAAGACGTTAAGCTGGTGGCTTTGGATCCATCCCTTCCTGCATCTCTCCTGAACGTTCGAATTGCAGGGACAATGCTCCCGCCAATTGAACCGGGCGGTCGACCCGCGCTAATTCTTGTTGCGGTATGTCTCAATCAGATGAGAAGTCGCCGCCGCTATTCGTTCAAGAGAGTTTAGTGATTTCGCAACGAGCAGGGCGCCCTGGAAATGAGTTACTATTATCCGTGAATGTTCGGCTGCTGATCCGGCGAAAGAGAACTCACCACGCTCGCGGCCCTCGGTTAGAATGTTCTGCAGCCACTCTTCCTGCTTCTCAAAATACCGCCCTACCGCTGCCTGCATTTCATCCGAAATCGTTTCATGCTCAGCCGCGAGCATTCCGCATAAGCACATCTGATTTTCATGAAAAAATTGTTCGTACACATGCGAGTATTCGCGTAGTTTGGTCAAAGATTTTTCGGTGGACTGATCGATCTGCTCAAGATAGCCAAGTACGGCACTTGAGAATCTTTCGACTAACGCCAGTCCCAAATCCATCTTTGTTGGATAATGATGGTGCAAACTAGCCTTCTTGATCCCGACTTCTGACGCTATGTCAGCATAGCTGAAGCCATTAAAACCACGGGTTCTTACCAGCTTTTCAGCAACGTCCAATATTTTGAGCCGAGTTGGTTGGTTTTCCATCAGTCTTTCCGTGGAAACGTTTGGTGTGATCAATAAACGAATGAAATTGCAAAAAAGTCCTACTAGTTGGATGGTGTTTTGTCGGTCTAACTACTAGTTTCTGACGTTGTTCTTCAAACCAATTAACATGGCAAATAGCTGAATATAATATCAATTTTCACTTGGATTGATCACGCTTTCGTGTAACGCTGATTCCAACCATTCAAATGGTTGGGGAATAAAGGAGACAATAACTGCTTCGGCAGCAGGGGCACAATATGGGGCAACAACCTACGGTAAATTTGTTTGAAAACTGCGACCGCATCGGAAGCCCGCAAAACGTAAGCGACATTATCCTTCAATCGCGAAGCATACTTCACGCATTGGACTTGCTGGATGCTCATCTCCAGTCTGTTGGACTGAAACTCCTTTTCCTTGGAGCGTACGATCCTGAATCAAAAAAGGCCTGTTCTGTCGTATACTCTGAGTTCCCCAAATACCTGCAACGAATGTGCACTGAGTTTGACGGCAATCAGGGATGTCCGCTGGTACAATTGGCCATTAAGAGCCGGGAGCCGTTCGACGCACTCAGCCTCTATTTGTCGGGATTTGATGAGTTCTTCAGTATGCAGTATCTCAGGGAACTCAGAAATTTGGGATTTGCCAAGGTTGATGTCGTACCCGTCGAGATAAGCAACCGAGTATTTATATTTTTCGTCGGTGTTTCGCAGCGAAATCGCAACACGAATTCGACCCGCAAATCGGGCGAGTTTCTGTCCCAGTTCACTGTCGGGCTTTCGGTCAAGTTCAATTTGCACGACATCCGACAAAAACGCCTTCGAAGGCACCACAAATCCGTAGTCAAAGTTGAACTGAGTGCAATTGAAAAGCAGTGCCTTGACTTGTTGGCAAAGGGCAAATCCACAACCGAAATCGCATCCAAACTTAGCTTGTCCGATCTCACTGTTTTGCATGTAATCAACAGCGCGCGTGCAAAGCTCGGTGCAAAGTCACACTGTCACGCCATAGCTGCATCAACAAGCGTCGGGTTCATCGACAATCGTGGAAGATAGCAGAATCGTTGTGACGATTGGTCAGCATCGCCTGTCGGATTCTACGCGAACTACCCAACAGTTTCGAAATTGCCCTTGGTTGGGCTTCAAAATCTAAACGATCCTGAAACCAGGATTATTTCCGCACATTCAGATCGACGAGTTCCATGATCCTCGACACAATCTTCTGACTGAGCATCGAATTGCCGTCCAGGGATTGAACGTGACCCAATAGGAACTCACACAAGACAAGAAGCTCTGACCTGGATCGCGGTTCGTGGTGGAATACACGATTGAATGCTGAAACCAGTGATTTGTCGAGCTTTCGAACAGCATCATAGTCCTCGTATTCTATTGCGGCATCGAGCTGAACCTTTGCAGCGTCGTACCGCTCGATAAGCAATTCGAGCCCCATGTGCTCCTTCATTTTCATATGTGCCCCGATCTGGATATGCACCTCTTGTGACTAAGGCGTCATCTCTCCAGAAACTGTTTCAAACACAAACACTTATCTTTGTCGAGCCGGTCACGGCGATCTGCGCCTTCTCCGGCTTCGACGATAACTCGCCAGTCCAGGCTCAATTGCCGCGCTGAAGCAGTGTCTGCTTCGGGCTCAGAGCTGTCCTTGGACAAACCTGATCAACGCCCCGCTCCCAATATTTCTGCCGGCGAACGACACAAGTACTAACTTACCGCCAGCCCCTCAAAAAACGCTTTCGTCCCATCATCCGCCGGGAACAGCAGTTCAATT
>JBFOMG010000042.1:0-50090 GCA_040830725.1 Rhizobiaceae bacterium | reverse complement strand
TTTCCACCCGGGCGCCGCGAAAAACACCGGCCGACACGTTTGATGCCGTAAACCGCCGCGGCGCACCCCCAAAGCTGAAAAGCGCGCTGCCCCCCCTGCCGCGGCGGCCCCGCCGCCTCACCCGGCTGGTGGCAAGCCGCCCCAAGGCTGACCCAGGCCCCGGAGGTGTCGGGCCGCCCCGCCCCGGCCCCCCGCCGGGCCACCGCCAGCGCCCGCGCGAACCGGTCGACGACCTGCTGCGCGAATGCCACTGGCTGGCGATGGAGTGTCAGCGGGCGCCGCCGTGAGATTGTCAAACAACGGACAGATTGATGACCCGCAAAGAAGATATGCGGGAATGATGACGCTTGCGCGGAGCACATATCTCCCCCCTTGCGGGGGGTGAGCAGCCGGTTGGGCCGAAGGCCCAAATCGACGATCCTGTGAATCGTCGATAGGTTTGCGAACGCGGGGACATTGCCGTAGGCAATGGGGACCCCGCCGGTGTTTATCTAGCCCTCGCGCCAAGCGCGCTTCGGGCGTTCACCGCTTGGAAAGCTTTGCTTTCCATTCGCGTTACGCGAACCGCGCCTCACCCCCTCTCTTGCAAAATCAAACACTTAGCTGGCGCTAAGATGTTGATTTTGCTTTCTCTCCCGCAAGGGGAGAGATAGGGCTCACCCCCGGCCAGCTCAATCACCCGCCACGAAGAACACCCACTGGCCTTCGGGCGAAATGCCGGCGCGGAAGAAGTTGTAACCGCCGAAAGCGACCATGTCCTCATAATCGCCGGCAGTGACAATGCGGAACAGCGCAACGCGCTGCTTCGGATCAAGCTTGTGCAGCGGGTAGGCAAAAAAGTATGGCCAGACATAAAGCTCCCGTGGCGTGCCGGCATCCAGATGAACGAACCCGGCTTCCAGCACCTCCTGTAAAATGGCGAGGATTTCATGGCCTTCGCCGTCGCCGGAAATGTCCCGCAGAAAATCGACCGGGTCGCCTTCCAGACCGCCGAGCGACAATTGCGTGATGTTGGCGCCGGTGCCGATCAGTGGTCTGAGCGCTTCGATATCACCTTCCGCGCAGGCTTCCAGAATGAGTTCGCGCATGCGCCGCGCCGGAGCCGGCAGCAAGGCCAGATCGGTCAGGATTTGTGGGTCGGGCAGGTCGGAAACGATGAAATCTTTCGGGTTTTCGACGCCGGCCGGTTCTTCCGGCTCTTCGGCGATGTTGCCTTCGTTCTCCGGCAGCGGGATAATTTCCACCGCCCCGCCATCGGGCTGAGATTCGGCCGGCGGCAATTCTTCGCGCTTGATCTCGCTCAATGCGAATGCCGGAAACGTAGCTGTGGTGAAAAGCAGTATCGCGGCCAGATGCGCAAGAAATGGGCCTGCGCTTGGTCTGCCCCCGTATTCTGTCAGATATTCAGACATGCCGTTTCCGCGTCTCCGCCGGAAAATAAGCAGCCAATGGTGTGCGGCGTCAATGCCAGCTTTGGACTTCGTCGAATTCCCCGGCGACAATTCTGTCGCGCATGCGGTCGATCAACGCGATGGCCGCTTCTTCGTTGCTCAACCGCAACAGTTCGACAAATGCGGTCGACAGCGCTGCTTCTGCAAGGATTTCCGGCTCGATTCCGGCCGAAAGCCCTTCGGCCCAGGTTTCATTTTGACTTTCCACCGCCGAGAGCCGCTTTTCCTCGCGGATCATCTCGTCAATGTCTTGCAGTTCCTGCGTATCCATACCCAAACCCGGTTCCCGTCGCTGCCGCGCGCCATTGCTGTCAATGAAGCCGAAAGCCCGTAAATGACTTGTAACACACCGATTGCGGCGAAATCCCGCCCCCATAGCGAGTTTCTTAAACTATTGTTAATTGCCGTAGCGGACCACCACCTCTTTCGTCAATGCCTCACCTTCCTTCATGTAGCGGGCAATCGCTTCCGTGGCCGATTCGGTGCAGCTTGTGTAGACGCTGTTGAAGGTTCTGTAGCCGCGATTGAAGCTGGCGATCATGCGCGAGCGCATCACCGGCTCGGGATTTTCCGCCTCCAGAAGCGCTTGCATCTGATCGCGCCAGCCGCCGTCTTTCTCGCCGCACAAGGTCCGCAGATAGTGGATCGATCCAAGAATCTCCGACAACCGCAACAACTGGCCTTCATAGGGAACGGTCTGGGTCCGGCCCGGCGCGGCCATCGCCAGCCCGGCCGCCAATATCACACCCATCAACAACGCGCGTTTCACCATCGTCCGCTACCCATGAACCAGGATTGCGGCGGGTGCAAGACGGTGGAGGTTTTTGATGTGGCCCGATTATTTGACGATCGGAACATCCGGGTGAAATGCATGCGCGACGAAGGCGAAAGTGATGTCGTGGACAATATCTTCACCACCCTTGGTAACCCGCACGGTTCCGACATCCTTGCTATCGGAAATGCGCGAGCGGTCGAGTGCGGAATTGACGCCGCCGGACCATTCGACCCGGTACCCGTCCTGTTCAAATGCGCTTTTGCGCACTTTTTCCATCGTCACGACAATCGGTTCGCCGCTCGTGCGCACAACGATCACCCGGGCCATCGGCTCGATCCCGTCCGGCATGTCGCCACGATAAAGAAACGGATAGGAAGCGCTGTCGTAACCGGCGTAGGGATTGCGGCCATAATCGCGCATTCCCGGGTTGTTGGGGATCAACACCTTGGCCTGCGGATGTGCCGACTTGAAATCGGCAAAGGCGACAATGCGCGACGGGACGAGTTTCAGCTTCTCTCCCATCATCTCGCCAACGATGGCTTCACCGGTAAATTGCTGCCACCAGCTGTCAGTGGTGCGGTCATACATGACCAGATCGGAGTTTCTCAATTTGCCGGTAGTGCCGAACTCGAACACCCGGTCGCCGACCCGCCGGTCGAACACGATCGACGCATTGCAAAGCGGACAATAGGTCACCGCGACCGGCGAACCGCCGACCGTGTCATTGACGATTTCGTGCCATGTCAGCACCTGCAGCGGATAGGCGCGGATGTCATCGCCGATCTGCAACTGGATGACAGGTTCCTGCTCGCCGATGTTCTTAACGTCCGATGCATTGGCAAAGATCGGGTTGTCGATGGACGGAATTCCGTCGCGAGGCGGTCCGCCGGACAGGATTTCGCCGAAATCGACCAATGACTGCGAGAAATCCGTTTTCCAGCCTTCCTGTACCCAGCGGCCCGGGTTGGCCATCGCCGGCAAGGCGAACATCAGGGCCATCAGCAGGGCGGCCAATTTCAATTTGGCGATCATGTCGGTTCCTCCGCCATTGGAAGCGGCAAGCCTACGGGTGGGGAATGGCTGCGAAAAGACGCCTGCGGTCACGTTTGGGTGATGGGCGGCGAGGCAACCGTGTCATCGGAAAGCAAGGATCGCGCTATGCGAAGCGACGAACCGGTCATGGGCAGTGCCTCAACTTCTTCCAAACTGAACCAGCCTGCATCGTCGGCATCGTCGCCGGCCACCGGCGTCCCGCCGTCATGGGCACCGAAAAACACGTGCAGCCTGTACCGCGCCGAGCCGGGATCGCCAGCCGCCTTGCCAAGGTGAAGCGTTTCAAGAAAGGTCAGCGGACCGGCAGTAATTCGGGTTTCTTCAAGGATTTCCCTGCGAACCGCATCCTCCGGTGTCTCATGCGGCTCAATCCGGCCGCCGGGAAAGGCGTAAAGGCCTTTGGACGGCTGCTTGCCGCGTTTGACCAGCAAAATCCGACGCCGCCAGACCAATCCGGCCGATGCGACCTGTATGAGATTTTGCGCCATTCACTGCTCCTGCGAATTGGCTTTGTTGAATACAAGCTTCGCTGCTTGACCAAATGCATCGCAGCGTGAATGGTCAACCCATGTGCGGACGTTTTTCACTGACGGCATCTCCCGAAGAAGTGCAGGAACTGCTCGATCTGGTCGAGATCGAAGCGTTTCCTCCTCGCTACAATATCGCGCCGACCCAGCCTGTTCTCATGATCATCGCAGATCCGCCCGTCGAGCAGGGATCGAACTTGCCGGGCAGGAAATCAATGCTGGTCCGTTGGGGCCTCATTCCGTCCTGGGTCAAGGATCCGAAAGACTTTCCATTGTTGATCAATGCCCGCGCCGAAACGGCAGCGCAGAAAAGCTCATTCCGCGCCGCCATGCGGCATCGCCGGACGCTGATCCCGGCTTCCGGCTTTTATGAATGGAAGCGCGACGGCAACAAGAAACTGCAGGCTTACTGGATCAGGCCCAAAGACGGCGGCTTGGTGGTTTTTGCCGGGTTGATGGAAACCTGGCATTCAAAGGACGGCTCGGAGATTGACACCGGCGCTGTTCTGACCACCGCATCAAACGAGACGATCGGCAATATTCATCACCGGATGCCGGTGGTGATCAGGCGCGAGGATTTCTCCGACTGGCTCAACTGCCGTGAGGTTGAACCGAGAGAGGTTCAGCACCTGCTTCAGCCGGCCGCCCCGGATCTTTTCGAAGCTGTTCCCGTATCGCCTCTGGTCAACAAGGTCGCCAATACCGGGCCGGAGATACAGGAGCCGGAAGGTGCTCACGATCAGGCCGAGCCGTCACAGCCCGGCAGTCACAAGCCGGACGGTGACCAGATGTCCCTGTTGTAGACGCGCATGACATTCGGTGCATTCATACCTGGCTTCCTGCTTGGCGGTTCGCTGATCATCGCCATCGGCGCGCAAAACGCATTCATTCTGCGTCAAGGATTGTTGCGCGAGCATGTATTTGTGCTCTGCCTGATCTGTGCGGTGTCCGACGCTTTGCTGATCGCCGCCGGGGGGGGCGGTTTGGGAACCATCGTTTCACGCTCGCCGGCGCTCATCGGCGCGGTAACCGTTGGCGGCGCGCTGTTTCTGGCTGTCTATGCGATCATCGCTTTTCGGAGGGCTTTTTCGGGCCAAACGCTTCAGGCTGCGTCGGGCAAGCGAAACGGCCTCAAGGCCGCGATTGCCACATGCCTGGCATTTACCTTCCTCAATCCGCATGTCTATCTCGACACCGTTATGCTGATCGGATCGCTGTCCGGAAGCTATCCTTACCCGGCGCGGCTCTGGTTCGGCATCGGTGCGATGGCGGCATCATTTGTCTGGTTTTTCGGCCTTGGTTACGGGGCGCGGCTGCTGGAACCGGTCTTTGCAAAACCAGCCGCCTGGAAGGTTCTGGACATTCTCATCGGCGTGGTGATGGCGGGCCTGTCGCTGAGTTTGGTTATGCGGTTGATTGGTTGAGCGGTTTCCGGTCGGTGAGGGGAGTGCATGGACGCGATACGCGCACTCCCCTCAGTCGGCCGGGCCGACTTCTCCCACCAGGGGAGACTGGTCAGAATAGATCAACTCTCGCAGGTGATACCCTTAAAGCCATCGCAAAAGCCTTGATCACAAACCGCGCCGGTGGTGATCAGTCTGGTGCGGGTGACGGCACCGATATTGGCGTCGATGGAGAAATTCTTGGCACGGGCAAAACCTTTCTTGGCGCAGAATTTGTCCGCAGCCGGTTTGCCGCAGCCGCTTGCCCAATTCAGGCACCAGTCGAGCCGGTCGGCGCCCCATTTGGGCTTGTAGAAGAATTTCGCCGGCGTCGGCTTGTAGCAGCGTACGGCCTTGAAGCCGTCACAGAAACCCTGATCGCAGACAGCGCCGGTGGTGATCAGGCGGGTACGCGTTACCGCGCCGATATTGTGATCGACATTGTGGCCGGTCGAATAGGAGTATCCCTTTTTCTGGCACCAGGCATCGGCGGCGGGTTTTCCGCAACCCGATCCCCAGTTCAGACAGAGGTCGAGGCGGTCACCGCCGACCTTGGGTTTGAAAAATACCTTGTTCTCAGCCTGGGCCATCTGGCCAAGCGAAAGCAGAACAACAGCGGCGGTTGCAAGTTTGGCGATTGTGGAGGTCATTTGACTGTTCCCTTTGTTCGTTTGCCGGGCGAGGCTGACGAAGGGAACAATGCCAAAGCGCTGCCGAACCCCGCCTGAAGCGGGTGTTCATCAGAAATTCATCGGCCCAAAACAGGCCGGCCAGAAAGCGTCAGGCCGACTTTTCGGCTGATTTCTTGCGCTCGCGCGGGCAACAAATCAAGGCTGCCATGATCGCTGCCGGGCCGATGGCGCGGTAGTGAACGGAAAGCAGGTCGCTCGTCGGGTACAGTTGCAAATTGCGAGGCATTTTCTTGGCCTTTACTCGTTTTGGTGCCTGAATACGTTGTCGAACCGGGCACATGGTGACAGATTGCGACAAATCCGTGGCCAATTCGTAAACTTTTAAAGAAAACTGTTTTGCGGCTTGCAAAACGTTAACGCGTACCATGTTACATGCTTGACGATGGCAGCTTTCAAAGCGATAAGAGCGCCCATGAAAACGTTTGACGCCCGCAAGGGCATTTGCATTTCGATCTGCATTATCGGCTAGCGCATTCGCTGGTCCGGACGTTTTCGCCCTCATTGACATTTGGAGACAAACGACCCGGCCAGCGGCCAAGGCGTATTTGCTGGGCGGGCTGAGGAGTTATTGATGTCGGAACCAAAATTGCAGCTTTACAACACGCTGACGCGATCGAAGGAGGCGTTTTCCCCCATCGATCCTTCAAATGTGCGCATGTATGTCTGCGGACCGACGGTCTACGACTTTGCCCATATCGGTAATGCGCGGCCGGCGATTGTCTTCGACGTGCTGTTCCGGCTTTTGCGCCATCTCTACGGCGACGAGCACGTCACCTATGTCCGCAACATCACCGACGTGGACGACAAGATAAATGCGCGCGCGCTAAAGCGCTTTGGCGCTGAAGTCGAGGCAGGCCAGATGACGCTCAACCAGGCCATTCGCGAAGTCACCGAAGTCACCGCGAACCAGTATTTCGACGATGTGACAGCGCTTGGATGCCTGGAGCCGACGCACCAGCCGCGGGCTACCGAACATATTGACGGCATGGTCGCGATGATCCAGCGGCTGCTCGACAATGGGCACGCCTACATCGCCACGGGCGAAGAAGGCAGGGAAGTTTTGTTCGACGTGAACTCGATGCCGGAATATGGCCAGTTGTCAAACCGCAAGCTGGAGGATCAACAAGCCGGCGCCCGGGTTGACGTCAAGGACCACAAGAAGAGCCCTGCTGATTTCGTTTTGTGGAAGGAATCTTCCGCGACCGAACCCGGCTGGGACGGAACTTTTTCCGTCAATGGCGAAACGGCAACCATCCACGGCAGGCCAGGCTGGCACATCGAATGCTCCGTGATGTCGAAAGCACATCTGGGCGAGGTGTTTGACATTCACGGCGGCGGGCTCGACCTGATCTTCCCGCACCACGAGAACGAACTTGCGCAGTCGCGTTGCGTTCACGGCTCCGAGGTGATGGCCAATGTCTGGATGCACAATGGCTTCCTGCAGGTCGAGGGCCGCAAGATGTCGAAATCGGAGGGCAACTTCATCACCATCAACGAGTTGCTGGCAACGGAGAAATTCGGCGGCCGCAAATGGCCGGGCGAAGTGCTTCGTCTCGCCATGCTGATGACCCACTATCGCGAGCCGATCGACTTCTCAGTGAAACGGCTGGAGGAGGCGGAAGCCGTGCTTGCCAGAGTAAGACGACGGGCCGAAGAAGGTGGGACCGATGAGGTCGATCCGGCGTTCGTGGAAGCGCTTGCCGACGATCTGGATTTCGCCACGTTCATGAAGCTCGTGGCCGAACCGTCACGCTCTCCAGGAGCGCTGGTTGCGGCGATGAACTTGGCCGGAATCGATGCATCTGCGAAGGAAGCAGGTTTCGACGTTTCGTCCATAGTTGAAAAACGTCTGGCCTTCATTCGCGACAAGAACTGGGCCGAGGCCGACAAAATCCGCGATGATCTTCTGGCTCAGGGAATCCAGCTAAAGGATTCAAAGGATTCACAAACCGGCGAACGCATCACCACCTGGGAGGTGAAGCGGTGAGTACCTCGTTTTCCGGCGGGTGCCAGTGCGGCGCGGTCAGATACCGCATCGACGGCGCGTTGGCATGGGCCCATATTTGTCATTGCCGCATGTGCCAGAAGGCGGCCGGCAACTATTTCATGCCACTTGCCAATGCGCAGACAAACGAGTTTGCTATTACGCGCGGTGCGCTGACGCACTATCAGTCCTCGGATCCCGTGCGGAGGGGTTTCTGCAATAAATGCGGCACACCACTGACCTTCGAGACCATCGGCGCTGCGCATCTGAACATCGTGCTCGGTTCGCTCGATGATCCGGCGTCGGTGCCTCCGAAAATTCAGGTCGGCATTGAATCGAAAATGCCCTGGTTCGGGTCGCTTGATGGCATGCCGGGCGAGGAGACCGAGGACAGCGAGGAACAGGATGGTGTGCCGCTATCCGTGATCACCGCATCCAATCACCAGCATCCCGACCACGACACCGAATCCTGGCCGCCGGAGGGCGGAAACAAATGACCAAACAACGAATCTACCTTTTCGACACGACACTGCGCGACGGTCAGCAAACGCCGGGCATCGATTTCTCCGTCGAGGACAAGATCGCCATCGCAAAGATGCTCGATGATTTCGGCATGGATTATATCGAGGGCGGTTATCCCGGCGCCAACCCGACCGATACCGCCTTCTTCTCCGAGAAGCGGACGGCGGCCAGTTCGTTCGTCGCCTTCGGTATGACCAAGCGCGCCGGTGTTTCGGCATCGAACGACCCCGGTTTAAATGCGCTGCTGCAGTCGTCGTCGGACGCAATTTGCTACGTTGCCAAAAGCTGGGACTACCACGTGCGCGTCGCGCTCGGATGTACCAATGAGGAAAACCTCGACGGTATTCGCCAGTCCGTCGAAGCCGCCATCAATGCCGGCAAGGAAGCGATGCTCGACTGCGAGCATTTCTTCGACGGCTACAAGGCCAATCCGGAATACGCCATCGCCTGCGCCAAGGCGGCGCATGAAGCCGGTGCACGCTGGGTCGTGCTCTGCGACACCAATGGCGGCACCCAGCCGTCGGAGGTCAGTGAAATCGTCCGCGCGGTCATCGCAGCGGGCGTTCCGGGCGAAAATCTCGGCATCCACGCCCATGACGACACCGGACAGGCCGTTGCCAATTCGCTCGCCGCAATCGAAGCCGGCGTCCGTCAGGTACAAGGCACGCTGAACGGAATCGGCGAGCGTTGCGGCAACGCCAATCTGGTTTCCATCATCCCGACGCTGATGCTGAAGCCCGCCTTTGGCGACCGGTTTGAGACCGGCCTGGCGATGGATGCGCTGGAGGGTGTGACGCGGCTGTCCCGCGCCTTTGACGAATTGCTCAACCGCGCACCCGACGCACAGGCGCCTTATGTCGGCTCATCCGCCTTTGCCACCAAGGCCGGCATTCATGCTTCTGCCTTGGCCAAGGAACCGGAAACCTACGAGCACGTGCCTCCGGACACGGTGGGGAACAGTCGCCGCATCATGGTTTCCGACCAGGCCGGCAAGTCCAATTTCATCTCCGAACTCAATCGCCGCGGCATCGAGGTCGACAAGGCCGACAGCAGGCTTGACACGCTGATTGCGCTGGTCAAGGAGCGCGAGACGCTCGGCTATTCCTATGAAGCCGCCGATGCGAGCTTTGAACTGCTCGCTCGACAAACGCTGGGCTCCGTGCCGAAATTCTTCGAAGTCGAGAGTTTTCGCTGCATGGTCGAGCGGCGTTTTGACGCCAATGGCAATTTGAAAACCGTGTCGGAAGCGGTGGTGCGCGTTGTTGTTGATGGCGAAGAGCGCATGTCGGTGGCCGAAGGGCATGGTCCGGTCAACGCGCTCGACATCGCGCTTCGAAAGGACCTCGGCAAGTTCCAGTCCGAGATCGAGGACATGGAACTGGTCGACTATAAAGTGCGTATACTCAACGGCGGCACCGAGGCGATCACCCGGGTGCTGATAGAAAGCCACGACGCCACGGGCAGCCGCTGGTGGACGGTCGGCGTTTCCGACAACATCATCGACGCCTCCTTCCAGGCGCTGATGGATTCCATCGTCTACAAACTGATGAAAAACCGCGCACTGGCAGGGCTTGTAGCGGCGGAATAATTCCAATTGATTTGCCGCGATTGACTGCTGAAATCGACCCGACTAGACCGCCAACGACATCCGCGCTGGATTCAATCAAGCAACAGGTTCCACATGGAATTTCTCGACTATCTTTCCGGCCTCGGTCCGCTGGCCGTCAATGCCATCAAGGCGCTGGCGGTTCTCACCGTCGGCTGGTTTATCGCGCTTCTGGTCAGCCGCTTCGTGCGCCGGCAGGTGCTGGCGCAGGAAAGCATCGACGACACGATCGGCAATTTCGTCGCCAGCATCATCAAATGGGTCATTTTGCTCGTCGTCTTCGTTGCGGTTTTGAACCTGTTTGGCATCGAGGCGACCAGCGTGGTCGCCGTACTTGGCGCTGCGACACTGGCCATCGGCCTGGCGCTGCAGGGCACGCTCAGCAATGTCGCCGCCGGTTTCATGCTGATCGTGTTTCGAACCTACAAGCTCGGCCAATATGTTGAGATTGGCGGGGCTTCGGGCACGGTGGTCGATCTCAACCTGTTTTTCACCGAGCTGAAGACGCCCGACAATGTTCAGATCATCGTGCCGAATGGACAGGCGTGGGGCCAGATCATCACCAATTATTCTCATCACAGTCAGCGGCGTTGCGATCTCGTCTTCGGCATCGACTATGATGATGATGCAGACAAGGCAATGAAGATCATTCTCGATGTCGCAAGGGCCGACGGGCGGGTTCTGGACGATCCGGAACCGTGGGTCCGCGTCACCAATCTGGGTGACAGCTCGGTCGACATAACCGCGCGCCTGTGGTGCGAGGCTGGGGATTTCTGGGAGCTGAAATTCCAGATGACCAAAGCGGTCAAGGAAGCCTTTGACAAAAACGGCATTACCATTCCCTATCCGCACTCCGTTGAGATCAAGAAGGACGCTTAGCTTGTCCGCATTATATCATGGCGGCTGAGCCCGTTGCCGCGCCGGGCCCGGTTGGCGACGATACACGGGCCGGATTGGTTTACGCTCTCGCTGCTTACGCGCTGTGGGGGATGTTGCCGCTCTACATGAAGGCGCTGGCCCATGTGCCGGCATATGAGGTGGTGCTTCACCGGGCAATCTGGTCGGTACCGGTCGCCGGTATTCTTCTGCTGCTCCTTCGCCGCACCGCCGATATCCGCGCCGCCCTGCGCTCGCCCCGAACACTGGCAATGGCGGCGGTTACTGCCGGGCTGATCTCGGTCAATTGGGGTATCTATGTCTGGGCAATCTCGGTCGACCGCGCAACCGAAACGGCGCTCGGCTACTACATCAACCCGCTGGTCAACGTACTGCTGGCAGCGCTCTTTCTTGGCGAGCGCCTTGGTCGATTACAGTGGGTTTCGGTCGCGCTGGCAACCATGGCTGTCTTGATTTTGACCATGGAGGCAGGGCACTTGCCGTGGATTTCACTCGTGTTGGCCCTGACCTTCGGTATTTATGGTTTTCTCCGCAAGACACTGCCGATCGGTCCGTCACAAGGCTTCTTCCTTGAGGTGATCATACTGGCGATACCGGCGACTGCCGTTGCTGTCTGGCTGGGCGTCGCGGGCACGGGACATTTTCGCTTTTCTCAAGGAGCGACGCTCTGGTTGCTGGTCGGTTGCGGACCGGCCACGGCCCTGCCGTTGATCCTGTACGCGTATGGCACCAAAGCGTTGCGCTACACCACAATCGGCCTGCTATTTTATATCACACCGACGATGATTTTCCTGATCGCATTGTTAGTCTTTGACGAGCCGTTCAATGTCGTGAAGGGTCTGGCATTTGTGCTTATCTGGGTGGCGTTGGCCATCTACACTTGGGCAATGTTTGCTGAAAAAGGGCGGCCCGCCCGTGAGTAGAAGCGTTTCAAACAGCGGGCTTTATTGCTCGCTGCTGCCAAGACCAAAGCAATTGGCGTAAAATGTTGTCGTCGCGGGCCAGTCGGAGAATACACCAGACACGCCAACCTGTTCATGCAGAACATTCAGCAATTTGAACACGTCGCCATCATCGTCGATCACGTCTGCTATTGTCTGAAAGTACCAACCGCCGCCATTTGCCAATGGTCCGGAGCGCTCCGCAGTCCAAGCGAAAATTTTTAGTTCCGCAGCCTTTGCGCGCTTTGCATAGACCGAAGGCCTGATCTTTCCGTCCTCAAGCGTAACCAGAACCCACATTGGTGGTGCGATGTAATTGATACCCATCGATTTCAGTTCGGCCATGGAATGGCGCCAGGTTGACGGATCCATCGGAGACCAGCCGTCAATGCTGAAACTTCCGTCCAGATACACCGCCTGCCTGCCGAAATCAGGTTCGTTTTCAATCCAGTAAAGCACGTCTTCGAGGTTGAATGACTGGGCGAACACATCTGCCGGATCGACGCCTGCGGCCTTGTATTCATCAATCAGTTGCTGAGCGTAGGCTTGCTGGGTGTAATCCCCATCAAATGGCATTTGCACCGACGGCGATTTCAGTTCCGGCATGAACTTGACCCCAAGCGATTTGAACAATTCGATCGATTCCGCGTGGGTCATCAACTGGCCGGAGCTGGCATACAGGTCGGTACGCCAGTCAGCGGTGCCATTCAGGTATTCTTCCAACGATCTGGCCTGCCGGTTGGCCGCATCCATCTTGCCGTTCAGCGTCTTGAACTGCGATAGTGAAATCTCGGAGCTGCGACACTCCGCAGACGCTTTTTCGTCACCTGCAGCCGGTGTAAACGGTTTGAGGCAAGTTGACGCCAGATCGGTGGCGAGGATGTTCGTCGTTTTGTGCAGGTCGTTTTGCGCATGGCGGCACACCAGTTGCCGGTCCTTGGTGAACGTCACGTCGCATTCGAGAATTCCGGCGCCCATTCGGGCAGCTGCGACATAGGATTCCATCGTATGCTCGGGAAATTGAAGTGGTGCGCCGCGATGGCCGATCGACCAATCGGTCCTGGTGAATGGACCATTCACGCAGGACTGCAGCCTGTCTCTCAGGACTTGATCATCCAGTCTGTCAAGGAGAAAGAACGGCCGCACACCCAATTGAGCCGAGGCGCCATCGGCAAGGCAAACTCCAGTCGTCAGCATCGACAGTAGCGCCGCTAACAATAGTCGAAATGTCATTTGCCAGCCTCATCGGCACGGGTGACGGTCGCTCAATTGCAGCACCCGTTGATGACAACAATATATCAACTTGCCTGCCTATCCGTCTCTGACAAACAAGTCGGTTTCGATCACATCCTGTCGATGATGTCCTCGTCGCCCTTGGCCCTCGATCCGGCTGCATTAACAATTGCAGGAATGATCGCTTCGCCGTCTTCAACGACCAGAGGTCGGGCTTTATCGGCTGAGTGAAGAAACCCCTCATCCATCATGTGACTCATCAATGTCAGCATCGGATCCCAGAAACCTTCGATATTGGCAAAGACCATGGGTTTTCGATGCCGGCCCAACTGCGCCCACGTCATGATCTCGACGATTTCCTCAAGGGTCCCAATTCCACCCGGCAAGGCGACAAAGGCATCCGATTTTTCGAACATTGCATGTTTGCGTTCATGCATGTTCTCGGTAATCACCAACTCATCGAACATCTCCGGATCGATATCGCCCGCTTCCTTGCTCAGCAGGAACTGCGGAATGATGCCCGTTACCTTGCCGCCGGCCTGCATGGACCCCTCGGCGACCGCGCCCATCACACCCCGCGTGCCGCCCCCGTAAACCAGCCGCAAATCAGCTTCGGCAATTGCCCGTCCAAGAGCATATCCAGTTTGCATGTGAATTCCGTTTTTGCCTGGCGAAGAGCCGCAGTAGACACATATTGAACGAATCGTTTGCATGGATTCGGCATGGCTTAGCGATCTGGCGTGGTCAAGGGTCGCGGGTGTTTTTCTTGTTATGGCCTCAAAAACCGATTAGACCGAGCCGGAAACATGAATCGGGGTGCTGTATATGGCGAGTAAATCACTGAATTTGCTCTTGAATTCCGCATTGATAGCGATGGCTGTCGGAGTTGTTGCCTTCAACACCGGCCTGTTGAACCCATATTTGCCGGAAAAACCGGCCACCGCCGAGGCGACGACCGAGGACGCTGGAACCGAAGCGCCAGCCGCTGCAAAGGTGGATTCCGAAGGCGCTGAAGGATCCGACGCAGAGGTCGCAGTTACAGACGCTGGCAAGGACGGGACGGAAAAACAAACCGAAATTGCGGCAGTTTCAGATCAATCAGGCCAGGAAGGTTCTGAAAACAAGGCTGAAGAAAGCGCATCGGGAACCGTCGATGCCGATACGGCAGAAGATGCATCACCGGCTGGCAATGAAACCGGAGAAATCACCGATCAGGCAGGTTCCGACGTCGTGCCGCCACGATTTGATATTGTGCGGGTGGAACCCGACGGCAATGTTGTCATTGCTGGCAACGCTGCCTCCGGCGCCACCGTTGAAGTCATAACGGGTGCGCGCACGCTGGGTTCGACAACCGCTACCGGGGAAGGTGATTTTGCCGTTGTCCTGAGCGATCCCCTTGATCCTGGAGACTACACGATCGTATTGCGCGCAACGTCTTCGGACAATATCGTGGCGATGTCCACGGAAACCGCCATCGTCAGCGTGCCGGAAACTGCTTCCGGCGAAGTGTTGGCGATTGTTGATGAACCGGGCAAACCTTCGAAGCTGATTACGGTTCCGGAGGCGGAAGTGGAACAATCCGAAGACAAGGAAAGCACGGAAATCGAAGTGGCCTCGGCTGAAAATCCTGCCGATAGCGGTGAAACCACCGGGGATCAAAAGGTGCAAGAAGAGCCGGCAGTGGCCGGCACCGGTGATGCAACGGACAATTCCGGCGAAGATACTTCGACCGGGATGACAAATGCTGGCGATGAAAGTAAAGCCGGTGACGATACCGCAATGGTCTCGGAACAGGAGCAGAAGCCGGCGGAGGAAGCCGCGGAAGCTGCAGCTCCATCGAAGGAGGAAAGCCAGCCTTCAGATCAATCGGCTGTTGCCGCAGAGGTCGATGAAAAGCCCGTTGGCCAGGCACTTGAGGTTGCTGTTGAAGCGGTTGAAATTGAAGGAAATCACGTCTTTGTTGCCGGGACCGCCAATCCCGGCATGGTTGTAAGGGTTTATGCCAACAAGGACCTGATCGGTGAGACGCAATCGTCGGAAGTCGGCCGTTTCCTTGTCGAATCGACCCGTGGACTGGCGGAAGGTGAATACATCATCCGTGCCGATATGCTCGAATTAGGAAGCGCGGAGGTGATTGCCCGCGCCGCTGTGCCGTTTGAACGCGAGGCGGGTGAATCGATAGCTGCTGTGGCGCCCCAGATGGAAGAAAAGCAGGACGATGCGGCTATGGGCGACGTTGTCGACAAGCCGGAAGCCGGCGCGGCGACTGAAGCAGCTGAAACTGGCGAATCCACAGTTGCGATGGCCGATCAGAAACCGGACGATACTGAACCGGGCGTTAGCGCATCGGCTGCGTCCGAAAGCAGTACCGTTGGCGAGGCGGCTTCTGACAATGCGATTGATGTCGCCGACGAAGGTGGGAATTCAGCCACCGGTACCGAGAGCAGTGAGCAGGCCGATATAGCTGCTTCGGATGATTCTGGCGGGGCTTCGAAGGTTGCAACAGCCGAGGTTGAGGAACCAATGGCGGAAAGCGCAACTGGTCAGCAGGATGATACGGCGTCCGGTTCTGATGCTGGTTCCGGCTCAGGCAATGGAGTGAACGCCGGGTCCGATATCGAGCAGGCCGCTGCTGAAGAAGAAAAGACCGAGGAAGCATCGGCAGGGCAGGACACCACGGGGCAAGCAGCCTCTGGGGAACAACAGGCTGTGACCGCGCCGAAACTGGAAAAAACATCCGGTTCAGTGATCATCCGGCGTGGTGATACGCTCTGGCGCATATCACGCCGCGTCTACGGTCGCGGTATTCGCTACACGACCATCTACACGGCAAATCGCGGACAGATCGAAAACCCACATCGTATTTGGCCCGGACAGATCTTCGATGTTCCCGGCGTAAGCGACGACGGCGAGGTGGCCGACCTGGAAGCTATTGCCGACCAAACCCCGACAGGTTCTGAATCTGAATAGTTCGAGGCAGGTAATTTCAAAAATTATAACCTTGCTCTTGTGTTAATACAATTCATCGTTTATCGTCGATGAACGATGAAAGAACTGAAAAATTGTGTAAAACCTGACGACAAGGCGGTCTCGGCGTCGCTGGGGGCGTTAGCGCACCCAGCCCGCATCGCGATATTGCGGCATCTATCCTGTCATGGATCCTGCTGTTGCAAGGATGTCGTTGCCCAACTTGATCTTGCCCAGTCGACAGTTTCGCAACATCTGAAAATTCTGGTCGATGCCGGACTGGTCAAGTTTGCGTCCGAAAAGCAACGATCGCGATATTCGATCAATGAAAGTGCCATGCAAGCGCTCGCAGGGTCGATTGCGCGTCTGGCCGAAAGTTGCTGCGGCAATCGTCTGGAAACGCCGGTTCGGGCGCACGAGTTGCAGGGATAGGGATCGTGGCAACCAAGACTGTTTCCGGCGATTCCGGAGCAACATTCAGAACCATAGCCAATCTCTGGCCCTATATGTGGCCGTCAGATCGCGCCGATTTGAAGCTGCGGGTTGCCTGGGCGACATTGTTCCTGGTCCTTGCCAAACTTGTTTTGATGCTGGTTCCATTCTTCTTCAAATGGGCAACGGACATGCTCGCTGGCGAGGGCGAGTTGCCCGGATATCTGCCTGATTTTCTGCTCGCTCCGGTGATGTTGGTGATCGCCTACAACGTCGTCCGGCTTGCCCAGTGGGGTTTCAATCAACTGCGTGACGCCTTGTTCGCCCGTGTCGGCCAGAATGCGGTTCGCCAGCTTGCCTTTAAAACCTTCGTGCACATGCACAGCCTGTCGCTGCGATTTCATCTCGAGCGCAAAACCGGGGGTCTGTCGCGCATCATCGAACGCGGCATCAAGGGAATCGAGACCATCGTGAGGTTCACGATCCTGAACACTTTGCCGACAATCCTTGAGTTCGCGCTCGCCGCAATCATATTCGCTGTTGCTTACGGCTTTTCCTATGTGGCCATTGTGGCAATCACGGTCGCCGCCTATTCCTGGTACACGGTGCGTGCAAGCGACTGGCGAATTGCTATCCGCCGCGAGATGAACAATTCCGACACCGAGGCGAATACCAAAGCGGTGGATTCGCTGCTGAACTTCGAAACCGTCAAGTACTTCAACAATGAACGCATGGAAGCCGAGCGGTTCGACCGGTCGATGGCACGATACGAGATTGCCGCGACCAAGACCTGGACCTCGCTTGGCTGGTTGAACTTCGGGCAGGGGACGATCTTCGGCATCGGTATGACAATCGTCATGATCCTTTCGGCCCGTGAAGTCATGGCCGGAACACAGACCCTTGGCGATTTCATATTCATCAATGCCATGTTGATGCAGCTCTCGATTCCCCTGAACTTCATCGGCTTCCTCTACCGTGAAATCCGGCAGGGATTGACCGACATCGAACAAATGTTCGATCTGCTTGATGTCGAGCAGGAGATCACCGACAAGCCGCAGGCAGCACGCCTCAATGTATCTTCCGGGTCGGTCCGGTTTGAGAATGTGCGCTTTGGTTACGAACCGGATCGCGAAATTCTGAAGGGTGTTTCGTTCGAAGTCCCCGCCGGCAAAACGGTTGCCATTGTCGGGCCATCCGGAGCGGGTAAATCGACGGTGTCGCGCCTGTTGTTCAGGTTTTACGATGTCAATGAAGGCCGCATCCTGATTGATGATCAGGACATACGCGACGTCACGCAAACCAGCCTGCGCGCTGCAATTGGCATGGTGCCGCAGGATACGGTTCTGTTCAACGACACCATTGCTTACAATATCCGCTATGGGCGTACCGACGCGACTGATGAAGAGGTGGCGCAGGCGGCGGATCTTGCGCAAATCGGCGACTTCATCAAGAAACTCCCTGATGGTTTCGATACCATGGTCGGCGAGCGCGGGTTGAAACTGTCAGGCGGTGAAAAACAGCGTGTCGCCATCGCCCGTACATTGTTGAAAGCACCGCCAATCCTGATGCTGGACGAAGCAACTTCGGCACTCGACACTAAAACGGAACAGGAAATTCAACAGGCGCTCGACCTCGTCAGCCGTGGTCGCACGACTTTGACGATTGCTCATCGCCTCTCCACGGTGATCGGCGCAGACGAGATCATTGTTCTGCAGGATGGCGCAATCGCCGAACGCGGGTCGCACGCTGAGCTTCTGGATATGAACGGTCTCTACAAGGAGATGTGGGACCGTCAGCGCGAGGCATCGGAAGCTGAGGAGCGTCTGCGCGCCGCTCGCGAAACAGACGCGTTGGGCATCGTCGTTCGGCGCAGGCTCGGTCCGGCCGTAGTATCCAAGGAAGAGAGTGATGACGGCGACAAGCCAAGCGGCGGCTTTGCTCCGGCCGTTTAACGCCCTGCCTGCACATTGAACGCTGCTCAACAGCAATGCAAATGCAGTTTGCTGTCGCGCCGCAGGTTGTGTATGGCATCGCCATGATCCTTCAACAACCTGCAAAGCCAGAGTTTTGCGAATGAGCCTCGCCGACACAATCCGCAACACTTTGGTGCCCATCCACCCGGCGGGTTATCCATTCATAGCCGCTTTTGCCATCGTCACTTTATTGCTGGGTTTCTTTTCGAGCGTGCTATTCTGGATCGGGCTTATCCTGACAGCCTGGTGCGCCTATTTTTTCCGCGATCCAGAGCGGGTGACACCGGTTGACGATTCGCTTGTTATCAGTCCCGCCGACGGCAAGATATCGGCAGTCGGTCTGGCGGTTCCTCCGGCAGAACTGATGCTGGGCGGAGGGGAAATGCTGCGCATTTCGGTTTTCATGAACGTCTTTTCCTGTCATGTGAACCGTGCTCCGGTACGCGGACATATCAGCCGCATCGCCTACAAGCCGGGTAAGTTTCTCAATGCGGATCTCGATAAGGCCAGTACGGAAAACGAGCGCAACGGACTGGTCATCGACGGCCCCAATGGCCAGGTTGCCGCTGTACAGGTTGCCGGCCTGGTCGCCCGCCGTATCTTGTGTTTTGCCGCCGAAGAAACCGAAATAAATGCCGGCGAGCGTTTTGGCCTGATAAGGTTCGGATCCCGCGTCGACGTCTATCTTCCCGAGGGATCCGCAGCTCGCGTTTCTGCCGGACAAACATCGGTGGCAGGCGAAACGGTGTTGGCGGTGTTTGGCGGACCTGCACAAAGCCCGCGTGCCAGAGTAAGTTAGAGCGACGATGGAAACGCCATTTCCAGATTTCGATCCCAATGGGAAGGATTCACACCGCGGTCCTCGCCTGCGCGAAATTCCAATCCGGCTGGTCTGGCCCAATCTGATTACAGTCCTGGCGATCTGCGCCGGACTGACTGGTATCAGACTTGCCTTCGAGGGCCGCTTCGAAAATGCCGTGGTGATGGTTCTGATTGCCGCATTTCTTGACGGCATCGACGGGCGCGTGGCGCGCATGCTGAAAGCGACATCCAGGTTTGGCGCGCAGATGGATTCCCTTGCCGATATCGTCAATTTTGGTGTTGCCCCGGCGCTCGTCCTGTACGCCTATCTGCTCGGTGAGGTGAAATCATTTGGCTGGATTGCGGCGTTGCTGTTCACGATCGCCTGTGGCATGCGGCTTGCTCGTTTCAACGTCATGTCAGAGACCCAGGGCAAAATCGGTTGGCGATCGGATTATTTCGTTGGCGTACCCGCACCGGCGGGTGCGGTGTTGGTATTGCTGCCGGTCTATCTGGGCTTTCTGGGGCTCGAAAGATCACCGACGATCGCTTATACGGCGGCTGCCTTTACGGTCTTCATCGCCTTTCTTCTCGTCAGCCGCGTTCCTGTGTTTTCCGGTAAAAATTCCGGCCAACGCGTACGCGGCGACATGGTGATGCCACTGCTGCTCGGCGGCGCACTTTATGTTTTGTTCCTGGTCAGCTTCGTTTGGGAGACGATGTCGGTAACCGCAATTGCCTATCTGATTTTCCTGCCGGTAAGCGCGCGCATGTATCGAAAGAGAGCCGAGAAAGAATCGAATGATAACGATTTAGAATCAGAAGCTTGAACATGTTTCGTGATTCAGCCTATGCAGCTTTTTTTAGCAGCTCCAGTAACATTTTCTGCGCGGCGACATAGTCGGTTTTTCCCGAACCGAGCACCGGGATTTCTTCAATGTGTACAAGTTCGGCCGGAACGGTGAGTTCGGCCACTCCGGTGGATTTTGCGTGTTTGGCGATTTCCGCCTTTGTGGAATTCTTGTGTGTCGTCAGCAGTATTATCCGCTCTCCCTTGCGTTTGTCGGGAATGGCCAAGGCTGCATGATGTTCGCCCGGCCAGCAATCCTCGGCAAGCAGTTCGACCGCGCCAAGCGAGACCATTTCACCGGCAAGTTTGGCAAACCGCTTGGCCCTGCCGCGAATAGCGACGAAACCTTCGCGGTCGATAGCAACGATGTCGCCGGAATCGTGCCAGCCATTGTTAAGCGGCTGAAGTTCTCCGGGCTTGTCCGCCGTCAAATATCCAAGCATCACATTGGGTCCGGCAAGCCACAGCCTGCCCGCGTCCTCAATACCCTCAACCGGTTCCACCCGCATGCGCATACCCGGCAGAAGTCTGCCGACCGTTCCATCGCGCCCGTGCGTTGCGGAATTGACCGCCACAACGGGTGCTGCCTCGGTCATGCCGAAGCCTTCGAGAATTTCAGCGCCAAAGCGCTCACGCCAGATTCTCCTTGTCTCTGCGCGAACCGGTTCAGCGCCGGCCACAATCAGCCGCAAGCTGGAAAAGTCGTTGTCCCCGGCGGTTCGGGCATAGCCGGCAAGAAAGGTGTCGGTGCCGAACATGATTGTCGGGCGCACTTTTGCCGCCGTTTTCGGGATAATCTTGTAGTGAAGGGGAGACGGATAGAGGTAAAGCCGCAGACCGGTCAGCAAGGGCAGCAGGGTGCCTCCGGTCAGACCGAAACAGTGAAACACGGGCAACACGTTGAACAACGTATCAGCTGGCGAAAAGTCGATACGCGCCTCTGCCTGCAGTGCATTGGTGACGATGTTCCTGTGACTGAGAACAACACCTTTCGGCGTGCCTTCAGAGCCCGAAGTAAACAGTATGATCGCCGGGTCAGCGGCTTTTCTCCCGACTACCGGCTTGTTCCAACTGAGTGCGGCGCCCAGCTTCTCCAAATTTGTGACTTCTTCGCGAAGGTCTTCCAGCCATATGAACTTCGCGCCGGTCTCTTCGATCGCTGTCACCAGAGGTTCAAGTTCTGCCTTCTCGATGAAGGCGCGAGACGATACCACGGTTTCAATCCGTGCAGTTTTTAAGGCTGACCGAATAGCTGCCGGTCCGGCGGTGTAGTTCAACATCGCTGCCACGCGACCCGACGATTGCACACCAAGGAAGGCGGAGACGACGCCATTTGCATTCGGCAGCAATAAACCGATTGCTGTTCCCGGCTCACCGATCGCTGAAAATCGTTTGCCCAGCACGCGTGCGGCGATCATCAGCCTGCGGTAGGTCATGATGCCTGAAATCGGATCTTCAAGCACAACGCGGCCCGGATCGAACCGTATCGCCGCATCGGCCATCGCTTCAAAGATCGTCAGCGACGGATCAGCCGCATTCACGCGGGCTTCGGCAAGCCGGTCGAAAAGCGCGAGTGCATTCGTCAACCGGTTGTCGCCCGCACTTTTCTGCAGATCAGCAATTGTCATTCCGTTGAGCGCGTTGATCCTGAGCCTGGGAAAGTTGATGCGCGGAGCTTTTTCTCTGGCTACCAGAGACCACGGTGACTGCCGCGATCCATTGATGAAAACCGGGACGATCTTCGCATCAGCCTGTACGGCAATACGGGCAACCGCGCGATAAAGACGAAAGCCACGTTGGTCCGGCTCCACGCCTTCCGGCATGTATACGGCCATGCGTCCTTTGCCACGCAAGCGCCGTACGAGCCGGCGGCTGACAAACACATGCTTTGCGTTGAAGGCGATCGTTGGCGCCAGCGAGCGAAACGGTTCCAGCCACATCGCAGCAGCGGATTTCTCATCAAGGATGTGAAGTGTGTCAGCAGGTAATGTGGCGAGCATCAATGCCGGTTCAAGCCTCGATTGATGCGAGATGACATAGATGACCGGTGCATCGGTTTGACGCGCGTTTGAAATACCGGTGTCGTCGATCCGGTAAATGATCTTAAGCGGGGCATAAAGAACCGCCTGCCAGAACGAGATACCCAACCGGGACATCTGCAAAACAGCCACTGCCAGGACAGTGGCTACGACCAGACCAAGAACAACAACGGCGATCAGCACGCTTGTTCCTCCGCGTTTATCCCCCCTTGGCCAGCCGCCGCCCCGTTTCGGCTGCTCAACACCGTGAAGCGTAGCTGCTTTGGCGTTCAGGTCAATCGGGAATATCCGATGAGGTCAGCTCCGGCTGGAGGGCCAACTTGTGTCATTCTGTGCAATCAGTATTAGAATTTACATTTCAATGTACAGCCAAAAATAGAAAATCCATGGACTTCATCGGATAACGGCGAGGTGATTCTGTGAACCGTGCTGTTTCGGCACAGAATTGCACGGCACGGTTCTTGCGACGTCTTTGCCATTCTGATTGGTTAACAAAAAGTTAACGGCGTGGTCGTCATGAGTGCACAAAACAGCATCACTGGTTGTGAAATCAAAGGCTTCGGGCGGCTGCTTGTCACTGCCATGACCGCTCTTTTGCTGTGCACAGCACAAATCCAGGCGGCAAATGTGGGTATCGGGTTTTCCGGCAATGTGCCGCGGGATTTGTCGAGCGGCCTGTCGCCATTGACCGCCAATACGGTGAGCTTCACCGACGAGGCGGGCATGCGTTTGATCGTCGCCAACACCGGAAATGTCTCATCCAGTATGCGGCTGATGGTATATGACGACAAATTCAGGGCGATTGCGGCACAAATCTTCCCGCAAAGCAGTCACGTGACGGCGGGTCGATCGGCGGAGTTTGTTGTAATCATTCCGTTTGACGGTAATGCCAAAAGAGAACTCAACATCTGCGCTGACCGCGCTGTTTCCGGCAACTTCGAACGTCAGGTGTGCGGGCAATACACCATCAGGAGGGAATTTTTGGACTGATCGAGGATTGATCCGCCGGCTGGATAACTGGAGGCCACACACGGCATCGTTGCCACTTTAAAGCTGACCAACTCCATGAGGGTTATTTAAATTCACGCCGGAGCAGGACAATTCCTGAGACAACGATCAATGCCACCCCGATGATTGTGTTGAGCTCAATTTCGTCGCCAAAGAACAAAACGCCATACGCAAATCCGAAAACCAGACGCGAATACCGAAACGGTGAGACAACCGAAACGTCGCCCATCCGCATTGCCGTGGTGATGAAAAAGAAAGCGGATGCGGCAAATGCAATGATGGCCACGCAAGATAGGGCCATTGAAAGCGTCAGATCTGCTACCGGCTCCGGGGAGGCCAGAATTACCACGATCCCGGAACATCCAATCGCCAGTCCTCCAATCACACCGAGTTGAGGGGTGCTGACCTGCTTCGGTGCAGCTCGGCTGGCGAGATCGCGCGCTGCTAGCCCGATCGCTGCCAGCACCGCGACCAGAATTCCCGGATCAAATCCCGAGACACCGGGTCTGACGATCAGCATCATGCCGATCAGGCCGCCGGCAAGCGCCAGCCAAACAGAAGGGGACGTGCGTTCCCGGAACACGATGATCGCCCCGATCGTCGCGAAGATGGGCACGGTCTGTCCAATTGCCGTGACGAGGCTGAGAGAAACCAGGCTGAGTGCCAGCACCGTTCCAAACGATCCCACCACTTCGAACACTGTTCTTGCGACGACGGCAGGGTGAACCATGGTGCGGGTGAGCAGAGGTTCACGGCGCAGGAACAGAACAAACGAAAAAATCGCTGTAAGGCCAAAGCCGACAACGGTCACAATTTGGGCAGGGACAGCCTGCGAAGTCGCGCCCTTGATAACCGCATCCACACTCGCAGTCGCTGCCATCCCGAGTGTCATGAAGGCAATCGCCGCAAGGTTTCCCTTGTTTTGGGCCATGTTGGTCGACATGCCGTAGACTATCTGAACCGGGATGGCCGCGCCACATTCGCCCCGTTGCCCGGTACAGAAGAGCCGCTGCCGCTCGGTGGCTCAAAGATATGAGGTCGAAGATTGTGAAGGCGATCTGGGGTCACGCCGAAGCCAGCAAGGACATGGATACCCATCGGTTTGACGACCTGTTGTAACGGGGTGGCGCTATCCGGGTCGCGTCTCGGCGCGGCTGTAATCGGAGACACATTGCAGCTGCACCGTTTTATCGGCGCTTACGACGGTTAGGCCCGGCCGGCAAAAAACATATTGGTTTGGCTCTTGATAGGCAGTTCTTCCACCTCCGAAAATCCTGCACCTGAGAGAAGCGACTTTGTTTTGCCTGGTCCCATGCAAGTGCCCAATCCGGGCCCGCCTTGGGCCAGGGATTGGGTCATGCAATGAAACAGGCTGAAGCCGTAATAGACGGTCCCAAGCGGGTTTGAGTTGTCCGCCAAGCGGTCTGCGGCACGCGGTTCCATCACCAAAAGAGCGCCGCCCGGCGCAATTCGCCTGCGAATTTCAATCAATGTCTCCTCCGGATCGGCCAGATCGTGCAGACAGTCGAACATTCCAGCAAAATCAAAGACCGGTTCCGGAGCGATGTCTGTGATCACCCCCTCGATAAACTCGACTTGATCAACTCCCGTCTCGGCAGCTGATCTGCGGGCCTGAGTAACCGAATCTGCATCAGGATCGAAACCGGTTACACGCGCTTGAGGATAGGCTTCCGCAAGCGCCAGCGATACCTTGCCGACACCACAACCGATATCGAGCGCACGGCCACCGGCGGTCAAGCGCTCATCAATGTCGGGCAGCTGTTTCATCCAATAGCTCGCCAAACGGTGCTGATATGCCCCGCCATTCATCAGATCAAGCGCTTCAATCCAGTCGTTGTCGAATTCATCGAAAGGCACACCACCGCCTTCGCGGAATGCGCGCGCAACTTCCGGTGCCTTTGAAAGAAGTGAAGGACCGGCGAGAAAAAGTCCGCCCATGTAATGATCCGTTCCTTCCGATGCGAGAAGGAAACCGTGCTCCGCCGGCATCGAAAACATGTCGGTGGTTTCGTCGTGTTCCAACCAACCCGCCGAAGTCATGCCGTGCAACCACTCCTGCACGTAGCGCAGGGTGAGTCCGGTCTTCTTGGCAAGGTCATCGGCGCTTGCTGGCGCGCCATCCTTCATCGCTTCAAATAGTCCTGATTTGACTCCGAGATAACCCATCCCGATAGCCATGGCACCGGCCATGTCCCGGTACACCGTACTTGCAAATTTTCCGATCCGCTCTTTGTCCATGACAACGCCCCTTCCCAGGGAACAAGGCCCCTGGCATCAATGCGCCATTTTAGCAGATTTCAATCCCGGTGTCGTTCGATCGCTACCCGAAACGGGGTTAGGCTGCTCGCGGCCCGTGTGACCGGTCAGTGCGTACTTCGCAATATCCGTCGAGTGCAGAGCACTTTCAACCGCACCTCAATAAGGCGAACGATAGTCCACAAACTCGCCGGACGGGGCGACAAACAGCTTTCCGGTTTCAGTCAATTCGGGCGACGCCAGAGGCAATATCTTGGCTGCGATTTCCGATGGATGGGGCAGGGTATGGGGATTTTCGCCAGGCACTGCCTGTGCCCGCATTGCCGTGCGTGTGGCGCCCGGGTCCACAGAATTGACCCTCAGCGGGGTATTGACCGTTTCGGCCGCCCAGGTGCGCGCCAGCGCCTCCACAGCCGCCTTGGACGCTGAATACGGTCCCCAAAACGGTTTGCATTTATGCGGCGCGCCTGATGACAGCAGGATAGCCCGGCCTGCATCGGATGCCCGCAAAAGCGGTTCGGTTGAGCGGATCAGCCGCCATGTGGAGGTGACGTTGATTGTCATCACCCGCTCGAACACCTTTGCTTCAACATGCCCGATGGGCGATATGGTTCCAAGCACGCCTGCGTTGGCGACCAGAATGTCGAGCTTTCCCCAACGTTCGTGGATCGCGCCTCCAAGCCGGTCGATTCCTGCCATGTCGGCAAGATCGAGCGGCACCAGCGTCGCCTCGCCACCGGCCTGCTTGATTTCATCGTCAAGTTCCTCAAGCCCGCCGACCGTGCGTGCAACGGCGATGACATGGGCTCCCGCGTGACCAAGCTGCTTGGCAATGTGATAGCCGATGCCGCGCGATGCACCGGTGACGAGCGCAATGCGCCCGGCAAACTTCTCTGCTTGTTCGTTCATTCGCGGTGGCCGCCTGAAGCCAGCAGGGACAGCGACCGCACATTGTCGGTGCTGTCATGATCGGCAAGGGATGTCGGGTATTCCGCGGTGAAACAGGCATCGCAATATTGCGGCAGATCATTGTTACGCGCTGCCTCGCCTACTGCGCGATAAAGCCCGTCGATCGACAAAAATCCCAGGGAATCCACACGAATAAAATCCGCCATTTCCTCCACTGACATGCGTGACGCCAGCAATTTCGAACGATGAGGTGTGTCGACGCCGTAAAAACACGACGCCTTTGTCGGTGGCGATGCGATGCGCATATGCACTTCCCTGGCGCCGGCATCACGCACCATCTGGACGATCTTTTGGCTGGTCGTGCCGCGAACGATGGAATCGTCGACCAGCACAACGCGCTTACCCTCAATCGTACGCCGGTTGGCGTTGTGCTTCAGCTTCACACCCATGTGACGGATGGAATCAGTTGGCTGGATGAAGGTCCGGCCAACATAGTGATTGCGGATAATCCCCAGTTCGAAGGGAAGATTGGCGCCTTGCGCAAATCCGATCGCGGCCGGTGTGCCTGAATCGGGTACCGGGATCACGACATCTGCCTCAACCGGCGCTTCCCGAGCCAGTTCCAGGCCGATTTCCTTTCGCACATCATAGACATTGCGGCCCTGCGCAATCGTGTCCGGCCGCGAGAAATAGACGTATTCGAAGATGCAGAAACGGGGGTTCTTCTTTTCGAAAGGAAACAGGCTTTCGAGCCCTTTATCGGTGATCACCACCAGTTCGCCGGGTTCGATATCGCGTACGAACCTTGCGCCGATGATATCGAGGGCGCAGGTTTCTGATGCCAGGATCCACGAGCCGTCAAGGTCGCCCAGTACCAGCGGCCGGATGCCGTGGGGATCGCGGCAGCCGATCATCTTCTTTGACGACAGGGCAACAAGCGAGAATGCCCCTTCGAGTTGCTGGACGGCGTCGGTAAACCGGGCAACGAAATCCGGTTCGCGGCTTGTTGCCACCAAATGCAGGATTGTCTCTGTGTCTGAAGTGGAGGAGAAAATCGCTCCCTGCTTTTGCAGGCTGCGCTGCACTGTCATCGCGTTGGTTATGTTGCCGTTGTGCGCGATGGCAAAGCCACCATCTGCGAGCTCGGCGAACAGGGGCTGCACATTGCGGAGACTTGCACCACCGGTTGTCGAATAGCGCGTGTGGCCGATTGCACGATTACCATGCAGCCGGTCGATCACCGATTGTTTGGTGAATGTGTCACCGATCAGTCCGATGTGACGCTCGACGTGAAACTGGCTACCGTCAAACGAAACGATGCCTGCCGCTTCCTGGCCGCGATGTTGCAATGCGTGCAAGCCAAGAGTGACAATGGCCGCCGCGTCAGATCTGCCGAATATCCCGAACACGCCGCATTCATCGCGAAATGCATCCGCTTCTGAATCAGGGACTTCCCCGCAGCGATCTGCCTGTAAATCCCGTGTCATGATCGCCCACCGCCCTGTTTTGTTGCCTTTAGTCGCCCGATTGGGCGTCACCGCCGCCTTCGTCCGGTTTCAGCCTGTCAAAAATGGCATTCTCCGGATCGTCGGGCAGAAGATCTTGAATACGCTCACCGATTCCTTCGAGCAGCGGACGCGATTTCGCTTCTGAAATCCAACTCGGCTGGTCGGCAGCAACGAGCCAGTTGAAGAACAGCAGTGCGACCGCAACCACAAGAATACCCCGAGCCGCGCCATACAGAAATCCAAGGGTGCGATCGAGCGCGCCTATGCGACTGTCGATGATGAAATCCGCAATCTTCATCGTGACCAGTGTGACAATGATCAGCGCAACGAAAAATACACAGGCAGCGGCGACGGCCTGCGCCAATTGCGGATGATCGATGTAGGGCGAAACAAACGGCGTGACCTGTGGATAGAAGAAAAATGCCGCGACCGCAGCAGCGGCCCAGGACGCGATCGACAACACCTCACGCGAAAATCCCCGCACCATGGCAAGAACCGCCGAGACCAGCGTGAATCCAATCAGAATACCATCGAGCAATGTGACAGGCATGATCAGCCTAACTCCAGACGCTGTAAGCCCACTCCAATAGGGCGCCGCTTGTCAATTCCACCAGCCGGCATGAGTGCAGGCCTTCCCCACTTATTCTTCGGATTGCCGCGCCGGTCCCGCGATCCGCCGAACCATATCGTTGAGCATGGCCGGCTGATGTGCGTTCCTGGCGATAGTCCCGGATACATCATCTCCGCCACATGGCATTACCGCGCTGGCAAATCCCAGTTTTTCCGCTTCCTTGAGCCGCTGTGCCGCATGTGCAACGGGCCTGACGGCGCCAGAAAGCGAGATTTCGCCGAAATAGACGCAATCTGCGGCAAGGGCAAGGCCGGTGAGCGAGGAAACCAGCGCGGCCGCAACCGCGAGATCCGCGGCGGGCTCGGTGATCCGGTATCCTCCGGCAATATTCAGATAGACATCATTCTGTGCAAAACGCACACCACAATGCGCTTCCAGGACGGCTAACACCATCGCCAATCGCGAAGAATCCCACCCAACCACGGCCCGGCGGGGTGTGCCGAGCGGTGACGGCGCCACCAAAGCCTGGATTTCGACAAGCACGGGGCGTGTCCCTTCCATGCCGGCAAATACCGCCGCACCGGGGGCGGATTGCGAGCGCTCGCCAAGAAACAATTCCGACGGGTTGGCGACTTCACGCAGTCCCTTGTCCGACATTTCGAACACGCCGATTTCATCTGTTGGTCCGAACCGGTTTTTTACCGTGCGCAGGATGCGGTAGTGGTGGCCGCCTTCACCCTCGAAATACAGCACGCCATCAACCATATGTTCGACCACACGTGGCCCGGCGATCTGCCCCTCCTTGGTGACATGGCCGACAAGGACGATTGCCGCACCGGTTGATTTGGCAAATCGGATCATCTTCTGTGCGCTGGCCCGTACCTGTGTGACCGTGCCGGGTGCGGATTCGGCAACGTCCGTCCAGAGTGTCTGGATGGAATCGAGGATCACCAAATCCGGGCGATTACCGTCAGAGATTGTCGCCAGAATGTCTTCGATATTGGTTTCGGCCGCCAGTTCAACCGGCGTATCCGCGACGCCAAGCCTCTGGGCACGCAACCGCACCTGGGCAACGGCCTCCTCGCCGGATATGTAGACCACCCGGTCGCCCGCACGCGCCAGCGCAGCGGCCGCCTGCATCAACAGCGTTGATTTGCCGATTCCGGGATCGCCCCCGACCAGCAGTGCCGAGCCGCGCACGAAACCGCCGCCGGTGACGCGGTCAAGTTCGTCGATGCCGGTTCGGATACGGGGCGCATCCTCGATGTCGCCCGACAAAGTCGTCAGCGCAACCGCGCGGCCCTTTCGGGCCGACCGGCCGGACTGTGGTCCACCGCCGACGCCCGCCTCGGGCGTTTCTTCGACCAGTGTGTTCCATTCGCCGCAAGAATCACATTTGCCGGCCCAGCGCGAATGCACCGATCCACAATTCTGGCAGATGAACTGGATGCGGGTTTTGGCCAAAACTCAGACCTCTGCTCCCACATGTCGCCGGTAATATCTGTTTCCCAGTCCGGTCAGCAATTCATAGGCGATCGTCCCGGCAGACCGAGCCGCTTCGTCGATTGAGATATTTGTCCCGAACAGCTCGATCCAGTCGCCCGTCTTCACCGTTTCCTCAGGCAACTCGGTAATGTCGAACGCGGTCAGATCCATGGTCACGCGTCCGATAACCGGAATGCGGTGTCCGGCGATCGAGCCAAACGCACCTTCCGAACGCGCCTCTCGCAACGCCACGCCATGTCCCGAACTCGAGCGATGATAACCGTCGGCATATCCAATGCCGGCCACCGCAATCCGGCCGTCGCGCTTGGCTTCGAACGTCGCACCGTAGCTAACTGTCTCACCGGCCCTGACGTCTCTGATTTGCAGAATTCGTGCCTCTGCGGTTACCACGGGCCGCATCGGATTTTCCTCTCCAACCTGCGGTGCACCGCCATAGATCGATATACCCGGGCGGGTAAGATCAAAGTGATAATCGGTACCCAGAAACACGCCGGCCGAGTTTGCCAGGCTTGAATCAACATTTCCAAAGGCAGCGCTAAGCGCTTGAAACGATTCCAATTGTTGTTCGTTGAGTGGATGGTCCCTTTCGTCCGCGCAAGCCAGATGGCTAATCAACAAAACCGGAGTTACACGATGATTGAGCTCGTTGAATTTCGCAAATGCGAGTGCCTCGCGCACGGGGAGGCCGAGCCGGTTCATGCCGGTATCGACATGAATGGCGCAGGGCCGGCGCGATCCACGTCGCTTCCAGTAATCCGCCCAGATTTTGATTTCGTCAGTTGTATTCAGCACCGGCGTGAGTGATGATTCTGCACAAGCCGCCGCGGCTATCGCGCCGATCATGCCGGCAAGCACATAGATGTCTGCCTCGGGAATGATGCGCCTCAACGTAATGCCCTCTTCAGGTAGCGCAACAAAGAAGGTGTCGCATCCGGCTTTGCTTAGCGCGGGTGCCACGTGCTCCACACCCAATCCATAGGCATCGGCTTTCACAACCGCCGCAGTCTTGGCCCCAGCGGAAGACTCCGCAATCTCCTTGTAGTTGGCCACAAGCGCTTCCAGGTCAATCGTCAATCTCGCGCTCGCCAACATCGGGTCGGCGCCGGTTTCGACAATTCCGGGCGTCGGTTCAGCCAATGTTTTACTCAAGCCGCTCTGGCATGTGAGTCTCCTCGGCCAGGTCGAAGAAGCGTGTGAATTCGCCTTGAAAGCCCATCGGCACGGTTCCCGTTGGGCCATGACGCTGCTTGGCGATGATGACCTCGGCTTTGCCGGCCGCCTCGTTCATCTCGGCTTCCCATTTGAAGTACTCTTCTGTGCCCGGCTTTGGTTCGCGGTTCTTCAGGTAATATTCCTCGCGGTAGACGAACAAGACCACATCGGCGTCCTGTTCGATGGAACCTGATTCACGCAGGTCTGCCAGCTGCGGGCGCTTGTCATCGCGGTTTTCGACTTGGCGGGAAAGCTGTGACAGCGCGATGATCGGAACGTTCAATTCCTTTGCCAGCGCCTTCAGGCCGGTTGTGATTTCAGTGATTTCCTGCACTCGGTTTTGCGCCGCCCGCGCAGACGTGCCCTGCATTAGCTGCACATAGTCGATAATCAGTACATCCAGACCGCGCTGGCGTTTCAGCCGGCGGGCCCGTGCGGCAAGCTGTGCGATCGAGATGCCGCCGGTCTGGTCAATGTAAAGCGGCAGGTCTTGCATCATCTGCGAACAGCCGACGAGTTTCTCAAAATCCGCCTCGGTGATTTCGCCGCGCCGGATTTTCGAAGAGGGAATTTCCGTTTGTTCGGAGACAATTCTCGTTGCCAGCTGCTCGGACGACATTTCCAGTGAAAACAGCCCGACAACCCCACCGCTCGTGGCCTCGAAAGTTCCGTCGGCCTGTTGGGCAGGTTCGTAGGCACTGGCAATGTGAAATCCGATATTTGTCGCGAGCGATGATTTGCCCATTCCAGGCCGCCCAGCGACAATCACCAGGTCAGATGGCTGAAGCCCACCCATTCTGCGGTCCAGATCGCGGAAGCCGGTGGCGATGCCGGACAAATGCCCATCGCGCATATAGGCGGCGTTGGCCATGTCGACGGCGGTTTTAACCGCGTCGGTGAAGCTCTCGAAGCCACCATCGTAGCGGCCGGTTTCAGCCAGTTCGAACAGCCGTCGTTCCGCATCTTCGATCTGTTCTTGAGGCGCCATATCCACTGGCGCGTCAAATGCAATGTTGACCATGTCTTCGCCGACGGTAATCAGCGCACGCCGAGTGGCCAAATCATAGATCGCGCGGCCATAATCTTCGGCATTGATGATCGTCACCGCTTCAGCGGCGAGTCTGGCCAGATATTGCGCGACGGTCATGTCGCCAATCTTTTCAACCTCGGGCAGGAATGTTTTCAGCGTCACCGGATTGGCGCTCTTGCCCATCCGGATCATCTCGCCGGCCACCTCGTATATCTTGCGATGCAGCGGCTCGTAGAAGTGTTCAGGCTTGAGGAAATCGGAAACCCGATAAAACGCATCATTGTTGACCAAAATGGCGCCCAGCAGCGCCTGTTCAGCTTCAATATTTTGCGGTGCCTGCCGGTAAAGCGCGTTTTCGGTCTGCTCGAGCTGGTGGGCCGCTTCTGCCATTGATTGTCCTTGGATATGTAAAAACGGACAATATTAAAAACGCGTCCGGAAAACTGAAAACAGAACCTGTTTAGACACTGGGTAACGCCGTAAACAAGTCCAAATTTTGCCAATTGCGATTTCCGCAATGTCAAGAAACGGATAGGCCGCAAGAGTTCCCGTTATTCACAGCCGTTTTGTGGAAACAACATTCTGCTTGACTGTGTATTACCGATTCGGCCGCTACTCAGCAGCATGACGATAACCGCTTCGCGGCCGGTGCTCGACATCTGCAAGTCTCTTCTCGGTTTCGCCGATATAGTCGCGGGTAAGCGGCACAGCATCCCGCTTGTGGGCAAGTTGAATCTGGAACACCATCAGGTCGTCCCAGCGGAAAGCGGCCTCCGAGCCTGCCAGATAGAATTCCCACATTCGGGCAAAACGCTCATCGTAGATTTCGACAGCCTTTTCGCGATTGGCCATGAAACGCTCACGCCAGTTTTTGAGCGTTTCAGCATAATGAAGGCGCAATATCTCAATATCGGTGGCAATCAGGCCCGACTTCTCAATTGCCGGCAGAACCTCGGACAGGGCGGGAATGTACCCTCCCGGGAAAATGTGCTTGCGGATGAACGGATTTGTCGTTGTCGGACCGGAGGTGCGGCCGATTGAATGCAGAACCATCACGCCATCGGGCGCCAGCAGGTCAGCACATTTGTCAAAATAGGTACGGTAGTGATTGACGCCGACATGTTCGAACATGCCGACCGAAACGATACGGTCGAACGGACCTTCCAGATGCCTGTAGTCACGTAGCTGGAACAGAGCCCTGTCGGACAATCCGGCAGTACGGGCCCGTTCATTGGAAATGCCATGCTGCTCTTCCGACAGGGTCACCCCGAGCACGTTCGCATCGAATGCCCTTGCAAGATAAAGGCCCAATCCACCCCAGCCGCTGCCTATATCAAGCACTTTTTGCCCTGAATTCAGGCAAAGCTTGGCCGCCAGATGTCGCTTTTTGGCTTCTTGCGCTTCATCAAGCGATTTGTCGGGCGTTTCGAAATAGGCGCATGAGTATTGCATATCCTCATCAAGGAACAGCTTATACAAATCACCAGACAGGTCGTAGTGCCGGCGAACGTTGTCCCGCGATCGGGTCAGCGTATTGAATTGCTGTAATCGGCGGAAAACATAACGCACGGCTTCAGTCAGCCGCATTGTCCAGACCGAAACATCGACACCTGGCACATGAGCAGAATAGACCAGCTCCAGCAAAGACAAGACATCGCCTTCTGCAATGTCCACTGAGCCATTCATGTAGGATTCCGGCAATGCCAGCATCGGATCGAGTGTTATCGCCCATTCAGCACGCCGCGAACGAATAACGACATGGACCGGATCACCCGTCCCGTCGCCGAATTCGTGTACCTGCCCATCCGGCCCGGTAACCCTCAGGTTTCCCGAGACCACCAATCGGGAGATATGGTGACGCAACAACCTGTTCATCGTCTTGCAACAGCCGATAAACCGCTAATATACCCCAAAAACATGGAGTTAATCAATAATTCACCATAATTCGGTGTGGCTTATGATTAACGGGGCTACGCTCAGATCATTGCTTGAAACAGGATTCCCGACAGGACGGCGCCCGTGATTCCAAGGCCAAGATAGGCAGTGAATACCTTGGGACGGACCAGCGACCAGACCGCTGCCATTGCCGGAACAGAACTGACGGCGCCCGCAACCATGAATGCCATTGCCGCGCCCGCGCTCATGCCTTGTTCCATCAGTCCAGCAAGCAATGGCGGTGCAACGTAGCTGTTCAAATAGGCCGGCATACCGACGATCGCCGCAATCGCAATCGGCACCACGCCTTCACCGCCAACCAGCCCTGCAATCAGCGACGCCGGTACATAGGTGACCAATAAAGCCTCCAAGACATAGGCCATCGCCAGCCACTTGATCAAAAACAGGGCGTTTGAGCGAAATTCCCTGCCGAATGTCTCCCGGCGCTTTTCTTCCCGCCAGAAAAACCAGACGGGCGTTCCGTCAAAGGGGGAGGGGCCGCAGCCGCATCCCGATGTGGGGGCAGGGCGCAGCGGATTGGAAATCAAGCCCGTTCGGGAGATCGCCCTGATGGCAAATCCGCCAAACAGCCCGAGCGCCACGGCAGAGGCCGCTTTGCCGACCGCGAACGGCCAGCCCAGTGCGGCAGCGGTGATGAACAGGGTTGGCGGGTCGATCAACGGCGACGAAAGCCAGAATGCCATGACCGCCGACAATGGCGCTCCAAGCGCAAGCAGGCCGGCGATGAACGGGATAACTTCGCAAGAACAGAAGGGAGCAAGCCCGCCGAACAGGGCGGCCAGAAAGATCATTCTGATTTCGCGACCCTTGAATGCATTGGCGACCATTGCTTCCGCACCGGCTGCCTTGAGCCAGGCGATGAGCAGAACGGCAAATGCAATGTAGGGCAACGTTCCCGTAAATGCCCTGATGGCAAACTCGATGACCGGAAGCGTATTCGGCGGATCAAGCGCCAATACAGCGAGCGGTGCACTGACTACGATTGTCCATGGCGATTTGAGTTGTTTCAGCCATCCGACATGCGATTTGGCTCGAGTATTTGTCGCATCAAGTTGAGAAATATCAGCCATTTTCACCGCCATTGTCGTCTACGCAACATTCTTTCAGGATATATCCGGCCAGAGTCTCCAGATGAGCAAAATTGGCGCGGTTGACGATACTACGGCCGTCCTTTTGCTGCTCAACCAACCCGCCGGCGGTCAAAGAACGCAAATGGTGGGCCAGCGTCGACGCCGCCATGTCCGTTCGCTTCTGGATGTCTCCGACAGTAAGGCCTTTCGGGCCGGCCTTGACCAGCGCCAAAACCACCTGCAGGCGGGCTTCCGAGCCGATCGCCGCAAATCCCTGTGCGGCCTCTTCAGGGCTGATTGATTTAATTTCCATAAAACTAGTTTTATAGTTATAATTTAGAAAGTCAAGAGGTCAGCCAAAATCATGAAATGAACAGCATCAACCCTCCGCGCTATCCATCTCCCAGGCCTTCAGCAGGCGTGGAAGCGCGATGTCCCAGTTCATGACGCCGGTTTTGTCGGTCCAGCCGCGATAGGCGTTCAGGAGCGCAGTTTCGAGTGGTTGGTTGGTGCCGGCGAGGTTGTTGAGTTCGGTTCGATCGGCATCCATGTCATAGAGTTCCCAGTCACAACCGTATTTCCTGACCAGTTTGAACTGACCGTCGCGAACTGCGCAATTGCCTTCATGTTCAAAAAAAATCGGCTGCTCGCGTGACCAGTTCATGCCCAGGATCATGTCCAGGAAAGATTCACCTTGCAGTGGCTGGATGGGATGCCCGCCCAACTCTTTGAGATACGGCGCGCCTGTTGCCGCCAAAATGGTTGGCAGCACATCGACCACATGACAGGGCTCATGAGCCACTTGGCCGCCGCAAATCCGCTTTGGCCAATGTGCGATCAGCGGGGTCGAGATGCCGCCTTCGTGCACATAGTGCTTGAAGAGGCGGAACGGTGCATTGGAGACGTTTGCCCATGGTTTGTCATAGCTTTGATAGGTCAGCACCGATCCGGGTTTCAAATTTGGGATATTGCCCATAATGATCTGGCGCCCGTCATGGGTTTGGTCGGGAAAAAACTTGGCCCAACCATCCTCGGCCATGAATTCGGCACAGCCGCCATTATCCGACAAAAACAGGATCAGGGTGTCGTCGTATTGGTCCAAACGCTTCAATGCAGCCAGCAGCCTGCCGATCGACTGGTCCATCCGGTCGACCATTGCCGCGTAGGCCGCCATCTTGCTGGCTTCCCAGTCATTGAGCTTGATATCTCGCCAAGCTGGAACCTGGTCGTCCCTTGGTGAGATATCCCAGCTGGATTTCAATATGCCCAGGCCGTTCATCTCTTCGTGACGCGCTGTGCGAATGGCATCCCAACCCTTGTCGTAGACACCTTCGTAACGGCCGATATCCTCCTCATGGGCATGAAGTGGCCAATGCGGCGCTGCATGCGCAAGGTAGAGGAAAAACGGGTCATCATCCGCCGCGGCTTCCTCGATCATGCTTATCGCTTTGTCAGTAATAGCGTCGGTAAAATAGAAATCATCGGGAAATACCTCGACCCGACTGTCATCCTCCAACATGAAATGCGGTGAGAAGAAATTCGTAACGCCGTCGACGATTCCATAAAATCGATCAAATCCGCGTTGCCGCGGCGTCGGATGATCGATGTCGCCCACGCGCCAGCTGTCCACTTCACGCGCCATGAAATCCCCGGCGACGTGCCACTTGCCGGCCATGAGCGTACGATAACCGTCGGCACGTAGAACTTCCGCTATTGTTGCACTGTCATTGCGCAGGAACCCCTGATAGGCGGGCGTGCCAAGATCAGCGCCCATATGTCCAACTCCGGCACTGTGCGGATAAAGGCCGGTCAACAACGATGCACGCGTCGGACAACAGCGCGCGCAGTTGTACATGGATGAAAGCAATACACCGGTTCGAGCCAGGTTATCGATGTTTGGGGTTCTGACTTCGGACCCGGTGCAGCCAAGATCCGAAAAACCCATATCGTCGACAAGGATGAGGATGACATTGGGTTTTTGTTGCATCGCTGACTCTCCGATCTAAGGCGTTTTGCGGTTTCTTTGAACCGCAATAACGCCTCTATCCGCTTGGAACCATTGACGCATTTTTCGCTCTTTTGATCCCGCTTGAGCGAAAAATGCCCTGGAGCCAGCATTGTGGGTAAGACGCGGCCACGTCAACAAAAAAGCCCGGGAATTTCCCGGGCTTTAAAGGACAATCTAGTGAGCTCGGTTAGTCTTTCTTTGCTTCTTCCACATCCGATGAAGCTTCTTCTGCTGCAGCTTCTTCTGCTGCAGCTTCTTCGGCTGGAGCTTCGTCGGCGGAAGCATCCTCAGAACTATCTGTCTCAGCCGCACTTTCCTGATCATCGGCTTCGTCGCCATCACCAAGGTCATATTCAGCCTCGGGATCGAAATATTCTTCCGGGTTGGCGTTCTCGTTGATGTCCTCGCCGTATATTGCCTCGGCAGAGGTCAGGTCTTCGCCGCGTGACTGGCGCTCGGCTTCATCAGCCGAACGGGCCACATTGACCGTGATTGAGACCTGAACTTCCGGATGCAGCGAAATCGCCACGGTCGAAATGCCGATGGTCTTGATCGGGAGCTTCAGTTCGACCTGGTTCTTGTTGATGGAAAAACCCTCTTCCGTCACCAGTTCGGCAATGTCGCGGGTTGAAACCGAGCCGTAAAGCTGGCCGGTTTCACCAGCCGACCGGACAACGACAAAACTCTTGCCATCCAAGCCTTCCCCAATGCCCTCGGCGGCTGCCTTGCGTTCATTGTTGCGGGCTTCAAGCTCTGCGCGTTGCGCTTCGAATTTTGCGAGATTGGTTTCGTTGGCGCGCAGCGCCTTGCCCTGCGGTAGTAGATAGTTACGTGCGTAACCATCCTTGACCTTCACGGTCTCTCCAAGATGGCCGAGATTGGCGATACGTTCGAGAAGTATGATTTCCATGATCTTGCTTCCTTGTTCTGGCCGTTCAACCGAACGGAAATCTGGTCTGGCAGGAAGCTGGTGGGTAAAACCACATTGGGCGCTGTCCTGCCTTGCTGGCAGTTAGAGACGCATTTGATTGCGCCCCAACTCGCGGGCCTGGAATTCATCGCCGGCGCCCGCCACCGGAGACAGACAGGCCGCATCAATGCGGCCCGCCAAAATCACTTCACCACATAAGGTAACAGACCGAGGAAACGCGCGCGCTTGATGGCCCTGGCCAGCTCACGCTGTTTCTTCTGGCTCACTGCTGTGATGCGTGAGGGAACGATCTTGCCGCGCTCAGAAATGTAGCGCTGCAGCAAACGAACATCCTTGTAATCGATCTTCGGTGCATTCGAACCGGAAAATGGACAAGTCTTGCGGCGGCGATGAAACGGCCGGCGCGTTGGGATTTGATTGATATCGACCATTATTCGTCTCCCTTCGCTTCAGCAGCCGGTGCCGCTTCCTTGCGCGGTGGCCGGTCGTCGCGGTCGCGCCTCGGTCCGCGATCGCCACGGTCTCCGCGAGGGCCGCGCTCTTCGCGCTTCTGCATCATCGCTGACGGGCCTTCTTCATGCGCATCGACCTTGATCGTCATGAAGCGCAGCACGTCTTCTGAAAGCCGCATCTGGCGTTCCATCTCGCTGACAGCGGCTGGCGGTGAATCCAGATCCATCAGCGTGTAATGAGCCTTGCGGTTCTTGTTGATGCGGTAGGTGAGGGATTTCAGTCCCCAGTTTTCGACCTTGCCGATCGATCCGCCTCCGGCCTCGATGACGCCCTTGTACTGTTCGACAAGTTCATCCACCTGAGCCGATGACAGGTCCTGGCGGGCCAGGAACACGTGTTCATATAGAGCCATTTGGCAATTTGCCTTTCTTCGTTTCGCATTTCCACCGAACCAGCGGCTAAGCCTCTGCGACTTTCCGGTGCCCATTGGGCAAATGAAGAAAGGCGCGTCGTCAAGCGGTCGAGAGCGGAGACAAGGGAGGCAGAAGACCTTCTGGCTTCCAGACATGCACGTTGCAGCGCACATCCCTCCTTTCAACCCCCGGCGGGACCGGTAGAAGATGCGCGCTTATAGCCGATTTGTTGTGCAGTGCAAGAGAAAAACAGGTCCGGAATCGCCAAGCGTTTCCGGACCTTCCAGCCGTGAACCAATGTTTGATTAGCCGACCAGCCCTCCATCATCGCGTCGGATCGCAAGAACAGCTGAACGCGGCACCGACTCTCCGCCTTCAGGCCAGTGGCTGTTGCCGCGTTCTCCAGGATGCTGGATTCCGACAAACATGGTTCGCCTGTCGGAACTCCAAGTCAAACCAGTCACCTCACACTCGTTTGGTCCGACGAGAAAACGCCGGATTTCACCTGTAACCGGGTCGCCTGCCAGCATCTGGTTGTTGCCATGCCCGGCAAATCCTTCAGCATTGGAGTAGTTGCCGTCTGTCTGGATCCACAACAGGCCATTGGAGTCGAATTTCAGTCCATCGGGTGAATTGAACATGTTGTCCGCATTGACATTGTCCGATCCCGCATTGGCATCGGAGTGAACCACGGGATTGCCGGCTAGGACATAAAGATCCCAGGAAAAGCCCTTTGCGGTGTGATCAGCACCATTTGGCCGCCAGCGAACGATCTGCCCATAATTGTTGGCTTCTCGTGGGTTGGGACCGCCAACCGGCGTTAGATCACCACCCTTATTGGGCTTGATGCCGCGGTTCTTGTTATTTGTCAGGCAGCAATAGACTTCTGCGGCGTTGGGGTTGGATGCAACCCATTCAGGACGGTCCATGGTCGTAGCGCCCACTGTGGATGCAGCAATTCGCGCGTGAATGCACACTTCAGCCTGATTTGCCATTCCGGACGTTTCCGGAGAAAGTTCCATCCACTCACCTGCGCCATTGTCATGGAATTTCGCAGCGTAGAGCTTTCCTTCCTCCAGCAGCGAATCTGTGTCGGCGCCAGGTGCATAAACGCCATCGGAGACGAAACGATAAAGGAATTCGCCGCGTTCATCGTCGCCCATATAGACGACGATGCGACCATCATTGTTGACGACACATTCAGCGTTTTCGTGCTTGAAGCGTCCAAGAGCAGTTCGCTTCTTTGGCGTCGAGTTCGGATCGCGTGGATCGATCTCCACCACGTAACCGCAGCGGTTTGGTTCGTTTGGGTGTTTCGAAACATCAAACCGTTCGTCGATGCGTGCCCATCCGTAGCCCCAATCTTTCGAGGATACACTGTAGCGTTTCAGCTCGGGCGAAACCTTGTGATCTTCATCTGCAGCGGAAAAGTAACCGTTGAAGTTCTCTTCGCACGCCAGATAGGTTCCCCAAGGCGTGGAACCATTACCGCAATTGTTCCAGGTTCCAAGGCACTTGGTGCCAGTGGGATCAGCGGCGGTTTTCATCAGATCATGGCCGGCGGCCGGTCCTGTGATCTCCATCTCGGTGTCAGGCGTAATCCGGCGATTGTAGGGGCTGTCCTTGACAATGCTCCATTTTCCATCGCTTTGGGCAATTTCAACGACGGTCACACCATGGGCCATTTTGCCCTTCAGCACATCGTCGTCGGTTTCCGCCTTGCCCTCTGGCCGGTTACCCCAGATGATCTTGCGGTTGGTGTATTCGTTGTTGACGACCAGAATTGAGTGCTCGCCATCCTCATACACATCCATACCGTCAATATTGTCGCCAAAGGACGTTTCCTGGCTGGCGCCGTTTCCGCGGGTCGCGTGATCGAAGTCCGGCGCATTTGACCACAACGGATCGCCCCAGCGAACCATTATGTCCACCGAATATCCATCCGGCACTGTGATCGAATCGAGATCATTGGCGGCAATCTGCGCGAATGCGAAGCGATTATTGGAAGTCATCGCTTCGGCAGGTTTGGCAAGGCTGCCCAAAGACGCGAAGCTGCCAAACGCAAGCGCACCGCCAACAAAGCCGCGCCTGGTGATGGCTCTTTCAACCACCCGGTCGAATTCGCATTCGTCCTCGCGTGGATTGATCAGCTCATCAAATTCGTCAAAAGAAAGTTCATTACTCTTGGTGTCGGTCACGGCATTGTCCT
This sequence comes from Rhizobiaceae bacterium, assembly GCA_040830725.1. Classification (GTDB taxonomy): domain Bacteria; phylum Pseudomonadota; class Alphaproteobacteria; order Rhizobiales; family Rhizobiaceae; genus JAWKWH01. Next base: position 8,844 of record JBFOMG010000042.1, on the reverse strand, counting down.
CCGATATCAAACAGAACTGCGTTCGTTTTCGCCCCGAAGTTACCCCCATCGCCACTTTGCCAATGTAAGCAAAAATTGACCCGCTTGTACATCAGTACGGAAGGGTGTCGGTCAGCTCTCACGCAAGACATGAGCCACCAGAAACAGGGCCTGTCCAAAGTTCTAATGCCGGGATTTGAAACTTTGGTGACAGTCGCCGCACCAGTCCGTTCGGCCGCGCGCAGCTTCCGTTTTTAGGACAAAATCATTTTGGTTGCCGGGCGATGACGTGAACATCGCCCGGAACTTGAAAACAGATTATTGCTTTGGTTCCCAGGTGAAAGGTTCCGGGATTGTCCATCCGGCCTCGCGGTAATATCGCTCGGCTCCCGGATGCAGGCGGCCCGCAATCAGCTCGAGCGCTTTTTCCTTGTTAATCGTGCTCGGCATCCACTTTGCGGTCTCATGCAACTCGCCAATATTCTCCCAGATCGCCTTGGTGACCTTGTAGACGACTTCTTCCGGTACATGGGCGCCGGCGGAGAAGTTGACAATTGCGCCATGGGTTCGCACCGTCGCGTCGTTGACCTGGTTGTCGCCGTAGGCGTCAGACAGAATGTCGTTCGCCGTTTGCCCGATCTCCCTGCGAATTTTCATCTTCTCGACGGGTACATCGAGTAACCGGATTTCCTTGGTCAGCGAGAACTGCTCGATTGAAGGGCTCGGCACATTCGTGGGCAGCACGATCACGTCGATTTTGTCATCTTGAAAAGCCTGGATCGCAGCGTCGAAACCGAACTGCTGGACATCCATGTCGGTTGCCTCAAGGCCGGCAGTCGCTTTCAGCGTACGCAACACCACACCGGAAGCTGCGCCACCGGGAGGTCCGACAAACACTTTCTTGCCTTTCAGGTCCTCAAGTTTGTCGATGCCTGAATCCGCTCTGGTGACATAGTGGTACGGACCGATCTGATAGGAAAAGATCATCGTCACGTTCTTTTCCAGGTCCGGTCCATTGGTGAATTTCTTGTACGGCCCGAGATGGTTGACCAGCAGCCAGTTGATGGTTGGCGAGCCGAACAGGAAATCAACTTCGCCATTGGCAGCGTCAACAAAATGCTTTGTTGCCGCACCGGTTGCCCGGACCTGCAAGTCGATATCGGGTTCATGTTTGGCGACCACCTTGGCAATTGCCGTGTTGACGACGAATGGCGACATGCCGGGCGCAATAGAGGTGACGCGGTACACTTCGGCCAGCGCACTGCTGGCAAATACGCTCGTCAGTGCAAAACCCGCTATCAGCGCTTTCGAGAACGGTTTCGTTAGAACTTTCATATCTTCCTCCCTGTGGAACGGTTCATGCGGTTTGTGGTTTTTGAATTTTGGAAAAGGAGACAACGGCGACGGTCGCGGCAACCGCCACAGCCCAAACAGGCAGAACCGGAATCATCGCACACGCGGCAATGACAAACCGCAGTGCGCGCTGGGCGGTTCCGAGCTTGCCGGTCATCGGATCAGCGCCGCCGAGCGATGTTGCAAACATCCAGATTGCCACCAACAAGCGCACAATTGTGCCGGCCAGTTCGCCATAGCTGAACTCTCCGGCAACAAGCAGCAATGACGGTGAATAGACGAATACGAACGGCACCAGCAGACCGACGATGGAAATGCGGAGCGCGACAAACGAGGTCGCCAGCGGGTTGGCGCCGGCAATTGGCGCGGCGACGAAGCACCCATAGGCGATCGGCGGCACAATCGACGAATAGACAGCGAAATACAAAACGAACATGTGCGCTGCCAGCGGCGGCACGCCAGCCTTGATGATTGCAGGCGCGATCATGATGGCAATGATCAGATAGGCGGGCAGGGTCGGCAGGCCCATGCCAAGGATCAATGCTCCAAGCATCGACAGGATCAGCGCGACCAGCAGATAACCTTCACCAAAGGTAGAGATGGCCGTGGCAAACCGGATGGCGATTCCGGTCTCGTTCACAACCCCCAGCACAATGCCAATGACACCGACCGCCACCATAATGTCGGCGGCCGATTTGCCACCCGCAGCCAGTGCGTCGACAATCCGTTTGGGTTCCTTGCGGAAATCAGGATTGAGAATAAAACCGGTCGCGATTGCGGTCACGACACCCACAAATCCGGCCATCGCCGGAGACTTTCCGATAATGAATGCTGTCATCAGCGCGGCGATTGGAAGAAAAACCAACAGCGAATTGAGCCAATCGCGGCTGGTCAGCACGGGAATTTCGTCCTTTGGCAGCGTCTCCAGGTCCAACCGGATCGCTTCCGTGTAAACTTGCGCAAACAACCCGACATATTTGAACAAGGCTGGCAGGGCGGCTGCTGCAATGACCAGCACGAACGGCATGCCGACAAGGTCGGCCATGACGAACACTGCAGCGGCCATGATCGGTGGCGTCAATTGTCCGCCTGACGATGCCGCGGTTTCTACCGCTGCAGCGAATTTGGCCGAGAAGCCCTGCCGCTTGATCATCGGTATGGTGAATACGCCGGTTCCGGCAATATTTGCCGCCACACTTCCGCTCATCATGCCGAACACGGCGCTGGCAACAATTGCCGCATGGGCGGCGCCACCGCGAATCCGCGCCGTGAGCACCGTTGAGATGTGGATCAGGCTTTCGCCTGCACCCGTGCGCTCCAATACTGCGCCAAATATCAGGAATATCAGCACGTTGTTGGCGACCAGGCCGGTCGTTCGTCCAAATACCCCGTCAAACGAGTACCAGACAATCTGCATGAAATTGCGCATGTTCATGCCGAAATGTTCCAGCAGGCCCGGAAGCCAGGGGCCGGCAAATCCGAAGGCGACGAATGCGATCGCCATGATGACCAGCGACCAGCCCCAGGCGCGTCGCGACATTTCCAAAAGCACGAGCAGACCGAGCGCCGCCGCGATCATGTTTGCCGGGGTGGCAACGTAAAAGCCGGTCCAAAGCTCCTCCTTGACCCGGAAAAACCAGATTGCAGACCAGGCCAGGGCGGCAATCAGCGCAAGATCCACCATCCAGCCGATGTTGCTGCGCTTTTTGAAAATTGAGGATGCCAATGGTTTGGCGGAGAGCACGATCAGGATGCTGAAAGCGATGGCGCCAAATCGCGTATTTGCTTCATCCAGCAATCCAAGCGTAATCGAATAGACGATCAGAACCGAGAAAATCAGCGCCAGTCCGTACGAGGCGAATTGCGAAATTCGACCGATCCGATCCGCCGGCATTCCTGTTCCGGCCAAGTTTTCGTCGGTTCGGTTGCCGGTCATGTCGGCTCCTCTGCACTGCGCGTCAAATGATCGGAAAGCTTGCCAATCAGCCTGAAAAGATCATCAATTTCTTGCTGGGTGAAATGGCTCGCGATCGCCTGATTGCGTTGCAGCGCAAACGCCAACATCCTGTCGTGTAACTCTCGCCCGGCTTGCGTTGTCAGGAGCTCGATCGTCCTGTTGTCCGAGCGGCAAGGCCTTGCCGTCAGGAAGGCGCTCATTCGTTCGTGATTGATAATCCGGCTTAGCTGGCCCTTGTCCATGCCGGTTGCACGGGCAATTTCATTGAAGGCGACCGGTTGCATGGCCGCGACGATGCCAAGTATCCGCCATTCGCTCAGTCGCAGGCCGAACTCCTTTTGTGTCCAGCCTTGACCTGCTTTTCCGTGAATGGCGGCAATACGTGCGATTTTGAAGGCCAGCAGGTCACGGATGTCTTGAACCGGAGGGTGAGTTGCGTGTGCAAATTCACCATCGCCAAGCTGCAATGTGTGGCCAGATCTCACAAACGGCTCCTCCCGGGGCGATTTCAACCAAAATTCGTTGACTTTGTCAACAAAATGGTTCGGTCGGGATCGCAGTTGACTGCCGCGCTATGACCAACATCACAGACAATCTTGCTACCATGCTATGATTGTTCTTCGTCTGACAGGTCGGGAGGACCACCATGATACGCATGCAAAAACGCTTCGCAGTCCTGTTCGCAACATTTGCGATCTCAATGATGGCAATCGGCGGTGCCCATGCAGGCAGTCCCGGCGCCTGTGCCGGCTATGCGGCAAAAGCAGTCGAACAGTTCAATCGAAACCTCAATCTAGGCTGTGGATTCGGAGGACCGCGCTGGAGCGCGGACTATGGGGGCCATTTTGCGTGGTGTCTGATTGCCGAAACCGCGCAAGCCAAGCAGGAACGCCAGACACGCGAGAACATGTTGAACCAGTGCGCGGCACCACCCGCTCCGGCGGCCAAAGTGTTCTTCAATCCGCAGATCGGGGGCGTGAGGCTGGACTGGTGCCGTGTGTGGGCCAATCAGTGTGGCGGACCGGCCGCCACTCAGTTCTGTCAAGGCAAAGGCTTTGCGCTGGCTACGAATTGGAAAAAGGCGAACAACATCGGCTACACGCGCATCATCACGACCGGACAGATTTGTAACAATCCGGGTTGCGATGGATTCCAGCGTATCCGGTGTTCGAACTGACCGGTCGGGACAGAAGTGCCGACAAATCTGCAGTATCGATTTGTGATTTATCGGATTGCAAGATGCGAATAACCGGCGCCAAACGGTGCCGGTTTATTCTGTAGCGATTGCATTCGTTACGCGGTTTTGCCTGACTTGGTACCACGCCGGGTGCGTTTTGCAGCTGCAGCGGCCTGTTTGGCGGGCGCCACTTTTGCGCTGCCTTCATCACTGGTCTCAGCTTTCACCGGTTTTGCGGTGTCGGCTGGAGCGTCATCGCTGGTTGCGCTGGTTTCAAGTTCGGCGGGATCAGCTTCCGGCACGTCGGCGGCCTCGTCTGTGGTCTCGACGTCGGTTGAGCAGACCATTTCGTCCTTTTTGCGCCGGTAAAGCCTTTCAAATGGAATGAGACGCTTGAGCTCCGCCTTGAGCCGTTCGATTTCCGCCTGCTGTTCCTTCAATTGCTGCTGCGCGGTTTCGATCACCACATGTTCGGAAGCTCGTTCGAGGTTCAGTTCGGAGAGTTTGGTGGTTGCTACACCATGTTCACGACGTTCGCTTTCCAGTTCTTTTGAAAGCGCAACAAGTTTCTCCTCGGCTACACGCTTTTCGGAAACCGCATCATTGAGTTTCAGCTTGACGGCGATCAGTTCATCCGTCGCGCTGGCCTGTTCGCGCGATGCCGCCTGGAAACGCGTGTCCAGGCTTTGGATTTCATTTTTCGCCGCCTGAAGTTCGGTTTCAAGGCGATGAACCGCCTCATCGCGTTCCAGCTCCGCTGCACGCAGGGCTTCGGCATTTTCGGTCAGCCTCGATGACTGATTGCCCATCTCTCGGCCCAGGCGGGCAACTTCGGCCCGCGCTTCTGTCAGCTGGCTCATCGCCTCGGCCAATTCGGCTGACGTTGATTTGAGATTGGTCGAAACCTCGTCATGTTTTCTGCGAAGTTCGCTTGCTGCTTTCAGAGCCGAATCGAGATCGACCGACAAGTTGATGTTCTTCTCCCGAACCAGTTCATTGTCCCGCGCCATCTTCTCAGCTAGCGTGGTCTTTGCGGTCAAATCCCGCCGCAATTCTGCAAGCTCGGCGTCGTTGACGGCAGCTTCTTTGCGCAGTTCGTCAAGCTCCTCGTTGACTGCTGTAAGCGAAGAGCGGAGCCGTTCCCGATCCTGCTGCAATGCAGTTTCGCGGTCGCGAACCTCCTCAAAGCTGGCCTTTTGCTGGACATTCAGCGAGCGGGCGCTGTCCAGCTGGCTGGCGAGCGCACGGTTTTTTGCCTGGAGATCCTTGTTATTCAGCTCCATCTCATTGGCGTTGTAAATGCTTGATTGCATCAGATTGAGGAAATCGCGGGTCAGGTGCTGAGTGACCGTCAGGCTGGCTACTTTTTCACCCATTTCCTTCAATTCGGCCTGTGATTCGAGAAAACGCGCCTCAAACAAGTCGAATCCAGCCAAAAACTTCTTGGAGTTGGAAGTAAGGCGTTCTGGCCCCTCAGTTGTAACCAGCGGAGCTTTCTCGGCCGGTTGGCCGGCCTCAGTCGGTTCGGCTTTCACTTCTGCGGGATCAGTCGCCTCTGCCGGCGTTGCCGGAACAGCCTCTGCGGCAAACTCCTGTTCCAGCGCCTCGCTCATGTCACTCTCGAGCGCCAAAAACGGATCATCGCCATCTGACTGGCGTTTCAAGTAGTTCACAATACTCATACTCGTGTACTCCGTTACCCCGAATCCGCCCGTAAATCAGTAGATTAAGGATTTCTTAATAATCTCCATAGTTGAGATTTGTTGGCGATGAAACTGAATTCCCCAAAGATAGTAAATATCTGAAATCCAACACGATTGTGCTTGGCAGTTCTCTTTGGTTAACAAATTGACATCGAAATTTGACCATTTGGTGATTTTCAGGACCCGCCAATTCGATGCGAATATACACGAAATCGGGTCAAAACTGCCCACGGTCAGACATTGCCGGCCCGGCAATGTGCAAATTTTCCCGGAGTTAGAGTGGCCACATACTTGACGAAGTGTGCCGAACTGCGTCACCACCGCGCCGACAGCGTAACAAAGAGGGTTTCACCGAATGACAGTCGCGTTCACCTTTCCCGGTCAGGGCAGCCAGGCAGTGGGCATGGGCAAGGAACTAGCCGAATCCAGCCCGGAATCAGCCCGAGTGTTCGACGAGGTGGATGACGCTCTGGGCGAGAAACTGTCGAAATTGATCTGGGAAGGCCCGGACGATCAACTGACATTGACCGCAAATGCCCAGCCGGCGCTGATGGCTGTCTCCATGGCTGCGATCCGGGCCATGGAGGCAAGAGGATTGGTTTTGTCGCAGAAGGCGAGCTTCGTAGCTGGACATTCGCTGGGCGAATATTCGGCTCTTTGTGCTGCCGGTGTGTTCTCGGTTGCCGAAACCGCCAGATTACTGCGAATTCGCGGCAACGCGATGCAAAATGCGGTTCCTGTCGGCCAAGGCGCAATGGCGGCAATTATCGGGTTGGAACAGGCTGATGTGGAGGCCGCTTGCGTGGAAGCGGGAGAATGCCAGATCGCAAATGACAATGGCGGTGGCCAACTGGGCATATCGGGGGGCAAACAGGGTGTCGAAAAGGCGATGGAAATCTGTTCCGGGAAAGGAGCGAAACGAGCCTTGCTGCTTCCCGTTTCGGCGCCCTTCCATTCAACGTTGATGGCTCCTGCGGCTGACGCAATGCGCGAAGCGCTGGCCGAAGTCGAGGCAAATGCCCCATCGGTTCCGATTGTTGCCAATGTACTGGCGGCGCCGGTTTCCGATCCTGCAGAGATCAAGGACCGTTTGGTAGAGCAGGTGACCGGGCGCGTGCGATGGCGCGAGACGGTCGAGTGGTTTGGCGCCAACGGTGTGACGTCGATGTATGAAATTGGCGCAGGCAAGGTTCTCAGCGGGCTGGCGCGGCGCATAGATCGTGGTTTGACGACAGCATCCGTGGGAACACCGGCTGATATTGACGCGGCCCTGTCATCACTGGCGTGATGTTCAAAACCCGCTGTTCAAGTCTGAAGTTGTAAATTGAGGGAACAATCAATGTTTGATCTGAATGGCCGCAAGGCGCTGGTAACCGGGGCTTCGGGCGGAATCGGCGAAGCGATCGCCCGGTCCCTGCATGCACGCGGTGCTCATGTCGGCTTGCATGGTACCAGGGTTGAGAAACTCGAAGCGCTTGCCTCGGAGATGGGCGAACGTGTGGCCTTGTTTCCCGCCAATCTCTCAAGCCGCGACGAGGTCAAGTCGTTGGCCGCAAAAGCATCTGATGACCTCGAAGGCGTGGACATTCTGGTGAATAATGCCGGCATCACCAAAGATGGACTGTTCGTTCGGATGTCCGATGAGGACTGGGATGCAGTTCTGGAGGTCAATCTGACTGCGGCGTTCCTGCTGACCCGCGAACTGACTCATCCGATGATGCGACGTCGCCAGGGCCGCATTATCAATATTACGTCCGTTGTCGGAGTGACCGGAAATCCTGGTCAGGCAAATTATTGCGCCTCGAAGGCCGGAATGATCGGATTCACCAAGTCTCTGGCGCAGGAAATAGCGTCCCGCGGAATAACGGTGAATTGCATCGCGCCGGGCTTCATTCGCTCGGCCATGACCGACAAGCTGAACGACAAACAAAAAGGCGCCATTTTGGGAGTTATTCCGGCCAAACGCATGGGTGATGCAGAGGAAGTAGCCTCGGCAGCAGTCTATCTGGCGTCCGACGAAGCAGCCTACATCACCGGCCAAACCATTCATGTTAATGGCGGAATGGCGATGATCTGAACCGGTGCAATCCAGGTGTGGGTTGAACACCATCTGTCCACATGGTCGATTTTACCTTGGCCAGCGCGCCATTCCCGTGATATGCGGCGCGCCGGGGCGTTGGACGGGGACCGTTTCACACGGAATTGGCCCAACATCTTTCAACTTGATTAGCGGGCATGCTGCCGCTAACCAAGATATGGTAATAACGGAGTCGAGGATTTCCACATGAGCGATACCGCAGAACGCGTGAAAAAGATCGTTGTCGAGCATCTTGGCGTTGAGGCCGACAAGGTCGGCGAACAGGCGAGTTTTATCGATGACCTGGGTGCTGACAGTCTTGATACGGTCGAACTTGTCATGGCTTTTGAAGAAGAATTCGGTGTGGAAATCCCGGATGATGCCGCCGAGACAATTTTGACGGTTGGCGACGCGATCAAGTTCATCGACAAGGCGGCCGCCTGATCCTTGCCTGACATAGAGCGTGTCTGGTTTAGCTGGAAGCAGTTTGAATGGATGGATTTTTCGCATCTGACGAGGAGAACACCGCAGAGCATAGCTTTCGCTATGGTCGAGGATTTCGACGCTGTCAGAACGGAAAAGACACCACTGTAGGGAA
>JBFOMG010000041.1:0-7602 GCA_040830725.1 Rhizobiaceae bacterium | reverse complement strand
TCCCGGCGCTTGCTGAGCGGTATCATGTCATCGCACCCGACTATCCGGGATTTGGAGCGTCAGACATGCCGCCGGCCGATGATTTCGAATATTCGTTTGCAAAGATCGCGGCCATGACGACGGAACTCCTCGACCGCAATGGCGTCGAAAAATACTCGGTCTATCTGATGGACTATGGCGCCCCGGTCGGCTTCAGGATGTTTGCCGAAGATCCTGATCGCGTGGCGAACTTCATCATCCAGAACGGCAATGCCTATGAAGAGGGTCTGAAAGAGTTCTGGGACCCCATCAAGGCCTATTGGGCATCGCCGACCCCTGGGAACGGTGACAAATTACGTGGTTTCCTGACACTTGAGGCGACCAAGTGGCAATTCACCCACGGGACGCAAAATCCGGACAACATCAGCCCCGACAACTACTGGCATGTGCAGTACCTGCTCGACCGGCCCGGCAACCAGGAGGTCCAACTCGAGCTGTTTCTGGACTACGGCACCAATGTTTCCGAATATCCCAAATGGCAGGCGCTTTTCCGGCAATATCAGCCACCGGCATTGCTGGTCTGGGGCAAAAATGACGTGATTTTTCCGGCCGATGGTGCGCATCCGTACAAGCGGGACCTGGAAAACATTGATTTTCATCTCCTTGATACCGGGCATTTCGCCTTAGAAGAATATGGCGCGGAGATTGCCCGTCGGATGATGAACTTTCCGGACCAGAACGCAGGAAGCTGAACAAATTCGCACAATCCGATGGGAAGCCGCGCCGGTGCGCGGCTTTTCGCCAATTGCACTCGAATATCTTCCAACAAGGGTTCGGCCTTGATCGGTGTCAAAGTCGGGTGTCCGCACAAGCGCTAGAATTTTCAAACAATCGAAACCGGTGTTTGGAGAATCAGCATGAAAACGATCCTGGCGGTGTTGAGAGGCGAAGAGGATGCCAAACGCGTGCTTGAGCGGGTCATTCCCCTGGCTGAAAGCTTCAAGAGCCACCTGATCGGTTTTCACTGTGAGGCGCTTCCCGGCGCCTATTCAACGCCAGTCGGCTTTCCGAGCACCGAACTCTATGAAGCCGACAAGGCCGGCATCGAGCAGCGCACTGCCGAGATAAAGCAGATTTTCGAGACCGAAGCCGGCAATGCCGTTCTGTCCTGTGAATGGCGCGCCACCGAAACCTTCTCCGGAGATGCCGGACTGTCGGCGCTTTCAAGCGCCTATGCCGCCGATGTCGTCATAGCGGGTCAAATCGACCCGGATGTCGCTCGCGCCGATGTTGCCGACCTGGAAACCCTGCTATTCGACAGCGGACGGCCGGTTATGTTCGTGCCTTATGCTTCTTCGAAGCCGCGGCCGCTTTCCAGGATACTGGTCGGATGGGATGGCAGCCGTGAGGCGGCCAGAGCGACATTCGACGCGTTACCGCTGATCCTGGCGGCAAAAGAGGTCGAGGTATTTTCGGTCGATCCGCGCGACGATGACAAGCAGGATGCGCCGGTTGCAGGCGCCGAGATCGCCGCCGCCTTGGCCCGGCACGGCGCCAATGTCGTGGTCGAAACACAACCCTCCGGTGGCATCGATATTGGTGCAGTCATCGAAAACCGGATCGCCGACACGCAGGCCGACCTGTTGGTCATTGGCGCCTATGGTCATTCGCGGCTGCGCGAACTGCTGTTTGGCGGCGTGACGAGAACCATCCTGTCCAGCATGACGACGATGACGCTGATGTCCCGGTAAACGCCCGGCCCCATCAATCTTGCCATCATGCAGGCATTTCGGCTAACGGTGGTTGTTCATCGAGCAATTTCGAAGAGCGATCCCCCATGGCCGTACCCGACAAAGCTTTTCCTGTCTCCTGGGACCAGTTCCATCGCGATGCCCGCGCCCTTGCCTGGCGTCTCTCGGGCCGGACCGACGAGTGGAAGACCATTGTCTGTATCACGCGTGGCGGCCTGGTTCCGGCGGCAATCGTCTCTCGCGAGCTTGGCATCCGGATGATCGAAACCGTTTGCGTTGCCTCCTATCATGACTATCAGGATCAAGGCGACATCAGGGTGTTGAAGGAGGTCTCACCGGACATCCTGCAAAACGACGCCGAAGGCGTCCTCATCATTGATGACCTGACCGATACCGGCAAAACCGCCGGCCTTGTGCGCGCCATGATGCCCAAAGCGCATTTTGCCACGGTTTACGCCAAGCCGAAGGGCGTGCCGATGGTCGACACCTTCGTCACCGAGGTCAGTCAGGATACCTGGATTTATTTCCCCTGGGACATGGGCTTCAGCTATCAAAAACCCATCGCCGAGGACGAACAGGGTTGAACCAACGCCCTGATGGCGGCGAACCGGGCGGCAAGGCTCCGGTTACCTTTGTTCTGGTTGTCACTGTCATCAACATGCTTGGCGTCGGTCTCGCCTGGCCGATCCTTCCCAAACTGGTGGAAGAATTCACCGGCGGTGACATCTCCAATGCCGCGTTCATCTATGGATTCATTGCGACTGCCTATGCCGTTGCAATGTTTCTGTTTTCGCCATTCATGGGCGCATTGTCCGATGCCTGGGGCCGCAAGCCGGTCTTGCTGATCGCCCAGGCCGGACTGGGTCTCGACTACCTGATCATGGCCTTCGCCCCGAACCTGTGGTGGCTGGCGGCGGCGCGCCTGGTTGCCGGCATGCTTGGCGCGACCATGTCGACCGCAAACGCCTACATGGCAGATATTTCCACGCCCGAGGAGCGATCGAGAAACTTCGGCATGATCGGCGCCGCCTTCGGAATAGGCTTCATCGCCGGTCCGCTGATCGGCGGCCTGCTTGGCTCGATCGACATTCGCCTGCCATTTCTGTTTGCAGCCGGATTGATCGGCGCAAACATCATTTTCGGCATATTCGCGCTGCCGGAATCACTACGGCCGGAAAACCGAAAACCACTGCGCGAAGCAACGATCAATCCGCTGCTGGCAATCGCCCGGCTGACCCGGTTTCCGATGCTGTATCCACTCTTGGCCGCCTTGTTCCTGACCAACATCGCCCAGCGCGGACTTGAAGCCATCTGGGTGCTCTACACTGAGTTTCGCTTCGGCTGGACGGTAAGGGACGCCGGGTTCTCACTGGCTTTTGTCGGCCTGATGTTCGTCATTGTTCAGGGTTTTCTGGTGGGCCCGGTGGTCAAGCGGTTCGGTGAGTGGCGAACCGTGACAGCGGGATTTCTGACCTCAACGATCGCCCTTGCCTGTTATGCCATCGCGACGCAGGGGTGGATGGTCTATCCGTTGATAGCGGTTCATGTGCTCGGCAATGCACTTGCCGGCCCGGCGCTGAACGCAATTTGCTCCAAAACCGTGCCGGCCAACGAACAGGGCCTGCTTCAGGGCACGCTGGCGAGCATCAACTCGGTCGCGGTGATCATCGGACCGTTTGCCGCTTCAATGGTGCTTGCAGCAGTCACGGTCAACTCACCTGCAATCGACATACCCGGCGCCTGGTTCATAATCGGCGCGTTGCTGTTTGCCACGGGTTTTCTGCTCGCCAACGCCAAACGCCGCAATTTGGTCAAATCACCGTGATTCTTGCATTTCACGCTTGATTCGGCGAAAATTGCCGCAAATAACCTGCTGTTAATAAACAGGTTTGCAATTCGTCCGCAGGACGGACAGAGGGAAGAAGAGTTTGAAGCTGATCAATGCCTCAACGGCTGATCACCTGATCGATTGGGCTCGCCGCATGCTCGGCGGTTCGCCTGCGCATATTCAGGCGGCTGCCCTGCCATGGCGAATGGCCGATACTGGACCGGAAATCCTGTTGGTCACCAGCCGCCAGACAGGACGCTGGATTTTGCCAAAAGGTTGGCCCGACGCAGGTGAGTCCCTCACCAGATGCGCTGAGCGTGAGGCTTTTGAGGAAGCTGGTATTCGCGGCCGGGCCTCCAGAAACGATATCGGTTCCTACTTTTACGGCAAAGCGTCACCAAGTGGTTTGATCCGGCGTTGCGAGGTGTTCGTCTTCCCGTTGGAACATTCAGAAACCAAGAAAAACTGGCCTGAAATGAGCGTGCGCCATCGCCGCTGGCTGAAACCCAACGAAGCGGCAAAAAGGGTTGCTGAACCGGCGCTTGCGGAGCTGATCGCCGAATTTACTGTTAATCCACGGGAATCTGCCGCCTAACCTGCCAAATTGATGTGCCGCGGTTGCAAGCGGCAAAGTGGCCAAGTACAGCCGGATTTGCTGTACGAGGATCTACGTGGTGGCGGACACAACGCCTGAACTGAAAAAAGTTACGCTCGACAAGGATCTTGACAAGATCGTTCATGTCGAGGCGGCGGTATCGACAGTTTCGCGGGGCCTTGCGGGTCCCGGGTTGGGCCTGTTGTTCCTCATCCTGGCAGCAGTTTTTGCCGCCGTGTACGTTGCCGGCGAACCGCGGGCCCTCATCATCATACTTGCGGCCGCAATCGGCGCCTATATGGCGCTCAATATCGGTGCCAATGATGTTGCCAACAATGTCGGCCCTGCCGTTGGCTCCAGGGCATTGACGCTGGGTGGCGCGCTGATCATCGCTGCCATATTCGAGAGCGCCGGTGCGTTGATTGCCGGCGGTGATGTGGTCTCGACCATCTCGAAGGGCATTATTGACCCGGCCAGCGTTGCTTCACCCGACACCTTCATCTGGGCGATGATGGCGGCGCTGATTTCGTCCGCCCTTTGGGTCAACCTGGCGACATGGATCGGCGCACCGGTTTCGACGACCCATTCGGTGGTGGGCGGTGTCATGGGTGCTGGTATCGCAGCAGCGGGATTTGCTTCCGTCAACTGGACAACGATGAGCGCCATCGCCGCCAGCTGGGTAATTTCACCGCTGCTTGGTGGTGTGATTGCGGCCTTGTTTCTTGGCTTCATCAAGAGTTTCATCATCTATCAGGATGACAAAATCGCTGCCGCGAGGCGGTGGGTGCCGGTGTTGATCGCCATTATGGCCGGCGCCTTCGCTGCTTATCTTGCGATGAAAGGGCTGAAGAAAATCATCAAGCTCGATGGTTTGGCGATACTGCTTATCGGCGCGACTGTCGGCATTGCAAGCTGGGCTGTGACCCATCCGCTTATCGGCAAACAAGCCGAAGGACTGGAAAACCGAAACCAGTCACTTCGCCAGCTGTTCCATCTGCCGCTGATATGTTCGGCGGCATTGTTGTCGTTTGCGCATGGCGCCAACGATGTTGCCAACGCGGTCGGCCCATTGGCAGCAATTGTGCACACCGCCGAAGCCGGAGAATTCGCGACCAAGGTTTCCATTCCGATTTGGGTCATGGTCATCGGTGCGCTGGGAATCTCGGTCGGTCTGGTTCTGTTCGGACCGAAACTCATTCGCATGGTTGGCGAACAGATCACCAAACTAAACCCGATGCGCGCCTATTGTGTCGCGCTGTCTGCCGCAATCACCGTCATCATCGCCTCGAGATTGGGATTGCCTGTATCTTCGACCCACATTGCCGTGGGGGCAGTATTCGGGGTCGGGTTCTTCCGGGAATGGTACACGGCAAACTCCAAGCGCCGGCGCGAATATATTGGACGCAAGCTCGAGCGGGCACGAAACATCAAACTTGAGCCCGCGGAAAGCGCTGAAACTATGGCGGATTCAGTTGCCCTTCACACCACCAGGACCGTGCCAAATGGCGGCAATGGCATTGAGGCCAAGCGCCGAAAACTCGTCCGCCGGGCACATTTCACAACAATTGTCGCTGCCTGGGTGATCACCGTACCCGCTGCGGCGATCATGGCCGGGGTCATCTTTACAGCACTGAATGCGCTGACAAGCTGAACCGGGCCGCTCAAGCGGGCCAGATTACCGGAAACCAGTCTTCCCTCAACCGTTCGCCATCTTTCATGTCGTGTCCGGGATATGGCGGGGACGTGCGCCCGGGGCGTGAGACATAGCGTGCATCGTCGCCGACAAACCGGAGCGAGAGTGCTCTGCGGCGGCCGGCCGAAAGGTTGCCGCGGGCGCCGTGCACGGTGTTGTAGTGAAACGCGACCGCATCACCGGGCTGCATTTCCCACTCAAGCACATCGTATTTATCCGGCTCGTTGTCCGGATCCGGTACCGGAAGATAGTCGTTTTCGCCGGGGTAGAAATCGTCTTCCGACAGCCACCTGACGGGCAGCACCTGCTTTTGCCATTTATGGGAGCCCGAAATCAGGCGAAGTGAAGCTTCGCTAACCGGGTCGACGGGAATCCACAGACTGACCGTCTGTTCTCCGTCGACAAAGTAATATGGCGCATCCTGGTGCCACGGGGTCGGTTTTGCCGTGCCCGGCTCCTTGACCAGCACGTGGTCGTGAAAGATCTGCGCGTTTTTCGATTGCATGAGGCGGGCGGCGGCTTCTGCTGCGGGCGAGTTGCGGACAATGTCTTCAAGAGCAGGTATGCGCGGCCAGTTGCAGTAGTCATCAAAAAAGCGGCCACCCTCTCCCGGTTTCAGGTTTTCAGCCGCATATTCACCCGGCTCGCGCATGTTGTGTTCGATAGCCTGGGAAATGCGGTCGACCCAATCTGCAAACAAGCCGGGGAGAAGAATCGCGCCGTCGCGCTGGTAGTCAGAAATCTGTTTCTCGGTAATCATGGTGAAACCTGGCTATGTCGTCCGAAGTGCCGGTTAGCTCCATAATACACGACCGGCAACAAAAATCCGCGATAGCGGTAATCTCAACCCGCCAGTTTCTGCGAAACTGTCCTTGCTTCGCGTTTGAAAAGGTCAAGGCAGGCCTGGACCTTGGCGGATCGGTGCAGGTCGACATGGGTGACCAGCCAGAAATCCGACCGCCACTCCGGCTGCGGTGGCATGACTTCGACCAGATCCGGATGATCCAGAACACTCCAGCGCGAAAACGGCATGATGCCGATCCCGGCCTTTGCGGCGTCGGCCACCGCCGAAATGTTGGACGCGCGGAAGACGATTGCTTCCGGCGGCACGTTTTCCTCGTACCACCTGGCGTAGGGAGCGCGCCTGATCGATCCCGTCGTGGCAAGAAAACGATGATTGGCGATATCGTCCTGCCCGCGAATGACGCCGTATCGTTCGACATAATCAGCGCTTGCGTAAAGAGCATTATCGGCCGACAGCAGATGTTGCACGACATTGTCCGGTTCAGCGGGCTTGTTGCCGGCACGAATGGCAACATGCGCCTCACCGTATTCAAGCCTTAACGGCCGGTCGTCTGCAATCAGCGTCGTTGTCAGTTCCGGATGCAGTGCCTGCAACCGGGCCAGCCAGCCGGTAATCTGCGGAGAGAAGACAGACAATGCGGTTACCACCAAATCTCCCGACACCGCAGCACCGCGTCCACGAATGCGGCTTAAAAGCTGGTCAAATTGTTCGCCCGCCGCTGTCGCAACCCTCAACAGATCGCGACCCGCCTCGGTCGGGACGTAACCGCGGGCATGACGCTGAAACAATTTCACGCCGAGATTTGATTCAAGCGCGTCGATGTGCCGGATGATCGTTGCATGATGCACACCGGCCCGGCTGGCCGCCCCGCTCACTGTGCCAAGATTTGCGACCAGGTAGGCGCTGCGAATCAGTTCCCAATTTTCATTCTGTGCGCTCATGCACAATATA
>JBFOMG010000040.1:0-58489 GCA_040830725.1 Rhizobiaceae bacterium | reverse complement strand
ATATTGAATCAATTCTGTTTGCCGATTGGGGTGGTGATCCGGTGTCGAGACGCTCGATGGGCGATGCCATAGCATCGTTCGAGAGTGGATCGGCATTGGGCGCCCGCCAATCGCAAACCCGTATGGGCCGGGCCTTTTCGGGCCAAATCCTTCGCGTTTATTCTCGGACGTATCCGGGATATGCCCGTCGAACAAACGCTCGACCTTGCCCCGAAACTGCTCCGGCAGAATGGTTCAATATGATCGGATTTTGCTCTTTTTTCAGCGTGATAGGCGCGTTTCAGCATAATCTGATTCAATAGGCGTACCAGGGTGCGTCCGAGTCGTCGTCGGGCCGGAACTTCGGGTAGGTCCGTTTTGCGCGTTTGTGATAGGGCAGATTGTTCTCGCGCATGAATGTTCGTACGTCGTCGTCACTCCAGCGGATAACGGGATCCACACGCACTAGCCTGCCGTCGAAATCGACCCGGTGCTTGATCTCCGCCGGACGCTCGACATGATTGACGGCGCTGATCCAGCAGTCGAAACCTTCCAGCGATTTGTTCAGGTGCAGAACAACAAAGGACTGGCCGGGAGAATCCTCGTTTTCGACCCACATGCGCTCCAGGTGGTCGTGGTCTCCCGGCTGCACTTCGGTTTCACGCCCGTTGGTGAAGCTGATATCCGTCAGGCCGAGCCGCCCGACGATTTCTTCGCGATAGGATTTGCTGTCGACAAACTCGTGGCCGGGCTGGCAAAACATCACCGGTGTATTCGGGTCGATTTCGGCCACCATCTTCAACACGACGACGCTGCGCGCCTTCAAGGATGCCGAGACAATGACCTTGCCGGGATGGCGCTCGTGTATCATGTGGGCGAGCAGTGCCCTGTCGTCGAGTTTGCTGGTCACGGACCAGATTTTCTGCAGCAGCGGCATGGTTTCGCGTCCCGGCCGGGTCTCTTTGTTCGGCAACTATAGCGGACGCTGAAAGTTCCGACACAAAAATCTTGCTGGTGCTGCTCTTACCCCAACTGGAAATTTACCGATCATTCGCCATCAGATGGCACGGAAACCGGCAAGCCAGGAGAGCGAGGCCTCGGTTGTGCCGGCGGGCCGGTATTCCGCACCGATCGGCCGGGTCCAGCCGGCTGTGGCGATTTCACCGAGAACTTGCCTGTAGTTGAGCTCTCCCCCACCCGGCGGGCCGCGGTCGGGGACCGAAGCAATCTGGACGTGGCCGATATGCGGCAGGCAGCGGTGAAATTGGCCGATCACATCACCAGCAATGATCTGCAGGTGGTAGCAGTCGAACATCATTTTCAGGTTGGGATGACCCAATTGCGAAATGATGGATATCGCCTGATCCGCCGTCTTGAGAAAATAATCCGGCACATCGCGGTGGTTGAGCGGTTCGATGAGGATGTTGATGTCGTGTTTCGCCGCCCTGGCGCAAGCATGGTCAAGATTGGTGCAGAAAGTATCATGCGCTCCCGAACCCTCGCTGTTTCCCGCCATTACATGAACCGATTTGGTGCCCGTAGCGCCAGCATAGGCAATCGCCTGGTCGATTTTGTCGCGTGCTTCCGGCTCGCGGCCGGGAATGGCCGACAGGCCGAACTCGCCCTGCTTCACCTCACCGGGCGCGGTGTTGAGGCCAAGCATGGAAAGCCCGGTGTCATCAAGAGCGGCGATCACGTCTTTTGGTGCGGTATCGTATGGCCAGTGACATTCGACCGCATCGAATCCGCATACGCCGGCGGCCCGGATCGCATCGGGCAGCGCCAGCTCCTTCCACAGGAAACCAAGATTGGCGGAAAACCTCACTTCATCTACCCCGAGACGTCACCGGTTGCCTGTCTGGCGCTAGCGTAGCCGCTCATGCCAAACCTTCAATTGCCCGATGAACTTGCTGCCGCTCAAAGCGGAGAGACGGCGTCGTCACCGACCAGGTGACAGGCCACGCGATGACCGCCCTTCAGGTCGCGCAGCGGTGGTTCGGCATCGCGGCATTGCGCCTGGGCCACCGGGCAGCGATTGGCAAACCGGCAGCCTTTCGGCGGGTTGATCGGATCGGGTGGATCGCCGGGGATCAGAATGCGTTTCGTCGCTTCGCGCCGCGCCTTGTCGACCGAGGGTACGGCCGACAACAGTGCGGCGGTGTATGGGTGCAGCGGATTGTTGAACAGGCTCAACCGGTCGGCATGTTCAACGATCTTGCCCATATACATCACGGCAATGGAATCGCACATGTGCTGGACCACACCGAGATCGTGGCTGATGAAGAGGTAGGTCAGTCCGAACTCGCTCTGCAGTTCGCGAAGCAGATTGAGGATTTGCGCCTGAACGGCAACATCCAGCGCTGAGACCGGCTCGTCGCAGATGACCAACTGCGGCTGCGTCACCAGCGCCCGGGCAATGCCGATGCGCTGGCGCTGCCCACCGGAGAACTGGTGCGGAAACAGGCGCTGCTGCTCTTTGCGCAATCCCACCGCCTTGAACAACCGGTCGACGATTGCCTGCCTGTCGGCCTCTGGCACCGATTTCAGACTGTCGAGAGGCTCGCGGACGATCGCCTCGGCCCGCAGCCGTGGATTGAGGCTGGAATAGGGATCCTGAAAGATGAACTGGATTTTTGACCGCGCCTGGCGAAGCGCCTCGTCCTCCAGCGCAAGAAAGTCCTCGCCATCCAGTTCCACCTTGCCCGAGTGGGCCGGCACCAGGCGCGCCACGGCAAGCGCCGTTGTCGATTTGCCCGAACCGCTCTCGCCGACAATCGCCAGCGTTTCGCCGCGTTTGATCTGAAATGAAATGTCGTCAACGGCGTAGAGATAGGATTTGCGCCCCCAGCTGCTGCCGCGCTTGACCGCAAAGCGGACGGTCAGGTTTTCGACATTGAGAAGTGCGTTTTCGGCCATCACACTTCCTCTGCCCGCCAGCAGGCGGCTTTCTGTGTCTTGCCGAAGCCGTTTTCCGGCGGCCTTTCAGACAAACAGCGGTCCTCGACCAGTTCGCAGCGGGCAGCAAACAGGCAATTGTTACGGCCGAATTCGCGCAGGCTCGGCACAATCCCCTCGATCTCGGTCAGCTTGTGACGTTCCTCGGTCAGCGTCTGCATGATGTGGGGAACGCAGGATATCAGCCCCTTGGTGTAGGGGTGGCGGGCATGCTCGATGACCTCATCGACCCTGCCCTCTTCCGCCTTGCTCCCTGCATACATGACGATCATGCGCTCCGACATTTCGGCAACCGCACCCATGTCGTGGGTGATCAGCATGATCGCCGTTCCGGTTTCGGCTTGCAGGTCGCGCAAGAGGTCGAAAATCTGTGCCTGCACGGTGACATCTAGCGCTGTGGTCGGTTCATCGGCGATCAGGATCTTTGGCTCGCAAGCGAGCGCAATGGCGATCATGACCCTCTGCCGCTGCCCGCCCGACATCTGAAACGGATAGTCGGATACGCGTGCCTGCGGATTGGGAATGCGCACCGCATCGAGCAGCTCGATTGCCTTCGTCCACGCCTGCGCTGCACTCAAACCCTGATGGCGCCGCAGCACTTCGGCTATCTGCTCGCCAACCGTGTAGACCGGATTGAGCGATGTCATCGGCTCCTGGAAGATCATCGAGATATCGTTGCCGCGAATCTCCTTCAATCGCGCTTCGGAGGCTGCTGTCAGGTCTTCGCCGTCAAATGTGATACTGCCGGAGGCAATACGGCCGATTTTTTCGGGCAACAGGCCCATGATCCCGAGCGCCGTCATCGACTTTCCGCAGCCGGATTCGCCAACGAACGAGATGTTCTCTCCGGCATTCAGCTCAAAAGAGAGATTGTCGATCACCGGCGCGATCCCGTCGCGCGTTGTCAGTTCGATGCGCAGATTTTCAACTTTGAGAAGCGGCTCGCTCATCGCTGCCTCAATTTCGGATTAAGCGCATCGTTGAGGCCGTCGCCGACCAGCGATATGGCGAGCACGGTGACGAAGATCGCCAATCCGGGGATGGTCACCGTGTAGGGCGCATCGAGAATGTACTGGCGGTTCGAGCCGATCACCTGCCCCCAACTGACAACGTTCGGATCGGTGAGCCCGAGGAAGCTCAATCCGGCCTCGAACAGGATGGCCGAGCCGACCATGAGTGCGGACTGCACGATGATGGGCGGCAGCGCATTTGGCAGGATGACGCTGAACATCAGCTTGAAGTTTTTGGCGCCCGATGCGCGCGAGGCAGTGACATATTCCAGTTCACGGATGCGCAGGAATTCTGCCCTTGTGATGCGCGCCACCGGTGGCCAGCTCACCACGCCGATGGCAAAGGTGATCATTGGCAATGAAGCGCCGAAAAGCGCGACGATGACCATGGAGAACAGCAGAGTCGGAAGCACCTGAAAAAATTCGGTGATCCGCATCAGCACCTCTTCGACCCAGCCGAGATAAAAGCCGGCGAGCGCGCCGACGGTGACGCCGATGGCGACGGTGACGAATGCCGCGGCCAAGCCGATGATCAATGAAACGCGCGCACCCCCCAGCAGTGCTGCGACAAGATCGCGACCCAGATAATCCGTGCCGAGAATGAAACCATCGACACCCGGCGGGGAGAACGGCGCCCACACCATTTCGAACGGATCGACCGCATAAAGCGGCGGCCCGATGATCGCGGCGATGACGATGAGTATGAGCACGACCAGCCCTGCCATGGCCGCATGGTTGCGGCGGAACATCTCCCAGGCTTCGGAAAATGGCGAGCGGGCCTCGACGACTTCTTCTTCAGGAACCTTGACCTGCTCGCTCATCATTTTCCTCCCATTCTGGGATCAACAAAGCGCAAGGCCAAATCTGTCAGCAGGTTGCCGACGATGACGACCACTGCCGAGAAGAACAGAATTCCCAAAATGGTCGGCGTGTCGCGCGCAATGATCGACTGGAATGCAAGGGTGCCGAGGCCAGGCCAGGAGAACACGGCCTCGACCAGTACCGCGCCGGATATCACCGCGGAAAATTGCAGGCCGGCCAGTGTGATGACCGGCGACAGCGAGTTTTTCAGCGCATGTTTGTATACGACTTCGCGTTCCGTCAGTCCCTTGGCCTTGGCGGTTCTGACATAGTCGGAGCCCAGCACTTCCATCATCGTGGCGCGGGAAAGCCGGGAATAAAGTGCAAGGAACACGGAACCAAGCGTGACAGCCGGCAAAACCAAGTGCTTTGCAATGTCGAGCGCATGGACCCAGAAACCGCCAGAAACCGTGACATCCTGCATGCCTGCGACCGGGAACCACTGGATTTTCAGCGAGAATGCGATCAGCAGCAAAATACCGGTCCAGAAAACCGGGGCGGCATAGCCAAACAGGGCAAGCGCGGTGACGAAGTGGCTGGCAAGACCGTTGGGCCGCCGCGCCGAGATGACGCCGAGAACCACACCGATGAGCAACGCCATGATCTGGGCAGTAAACACCAGCAGCAACGTTGCGGGCAGCCGCTGCAGGATCAGGTCGGTGACCGGCGTGTTGAAGAAATAGGAATAGCCGAGATTGAACTGAAGCACATTGCCGATGTAACGGCCCAACTGCACAAGGAACGGCTGGTCGAGACCATATTCGGCGCGGATCTGATCAAGAACCTCCTGATCGGCACCGCCCATCGACTGGCTGATCGTGTCGGCCACGTCGCCCGGCGCCAGGTGCATCATGGAGAAATTGAGCACCAGCACAGCGGTCAGCAGGATTACTGCATAAAAGACGCGTATGAGGAATTTTTGAACGAATGCCACAGCCCGGCTTCTCGTTGTTTGCGCGTGCGGCGGGCAGAACCCGCCGCACAATTATTGCAACGTTACTCCTTCATGTAGGTCATGTCGATTGGTGTCGACGTTCCCCAGATGCCCAAAGGCGGATTGCCCACTTTGGCCGTGTTGTAGACCGTGTGATAGGGCAATGTGTTGGTGTGGTAGACCGGCAGTTCATCGGCGATGATCTGCTGGAACTCGGCGTAAAGCGCCTTGCGCTTGTCCGGATCGTTTTCTACCGCGGCCATGGCCATCAGTTCGTCCACACGGGCATTGGAATAGCCCTGCGTGTTTGACCACACACCCTTGGCGATGTTGGAGCTGTCATAGGTGCGATGCACGCCGATCACCGGGTCGCCCCAGTTGAAGACGGTATCCCATGACATGTCGAAATCCATGGTGCCCATGCGCTTGGCCCAGGTCGGGAAATCTGCCGAAGCGCGAACCTCGACATCGATATTGACCTTCTTCAGCGCCGCCTTGACGTATTCGACCTGCGGTTTCACATCCGGCCAGCCAAAATCGACGGTCAGGCTGAAACGGCTGCCGTCCTTTACCGGGAAGCCGGCCTCGTCGAGAAGGGCAGCGGCCTTGTCGAGATCAAGATCATATCCCTCAACGTCGGCATTGTAGAACGGGCTGTCCGGATGGATGCCGGTCTTGCTGTCGGCGGCCGTGCCCTGCATCAGCGCCTTGTGGATAAAGTTCTTGTCCACGGCATAGGCAATCGCCTTGCGAACCCGCACATCTTTCAGCGGTCCCTTTGTGGTGTTCATCGCCAGCCAGTCGAGCGGGCCGATGGCGCCATAGCCTTCCGGCGTCACGGTCAGCGTGTCGACATTCTTCAGGCGGTTGATGATGCGCGGCAGTGATTCAAACGCCCCCATGTGCAGTTCGCCGTTTTCGTAGGCAATCGCGCGGGCGGCGGGATCTGCAATGATCCGCATGACGATCTTGTCGAGATAGGGCCTGCCTTCGATGAAGAAATCATCAAAGCGCTCCAGGATGACATGTTCGCCATTCTTGAACTCGACCAGTTTGAACGGTCCCGAGCCGACGACATTTTCATTGTTGCGCGGATGGGTTTTCACGTCGGTGATTTCACCGTCGCCGTAAATGTGCTTGGGGATGATCGACATCAACTGACCGGACATTGCCAGCATCAATGCCGGGTGCGGTTTGCTGAGTTTCAGCACCGCGGTATGCGCATCCGGGGTTTCCACCGTCTCGACCGGCGCAAACATCGTCTTGAACGGATGATTGGCCTTGATCACCTCAACCGAGAAAGCCACGTCTTCCGACGTCAGCGGGGTGCCGTCGTGGAATTTGGCGTTGTCGACCAGGTTCAGCGTCACGGTCAGCCCGTCATCCGACACGCTCCAGCTTTTGGCCAGGTAGGGCTGCGGGGTCCAGTCCTCATCGTAACGCAGCGGTGAGGCAAACAATTGCGCACCGGGAAAACCCGTGACGATGCCCGATTGCACCGCCGAGTTCAGATTGCGGACATTGGTGGACAGCACGGTAACCAGCGTGCCGCCCTGTTTGGGTTCGTCGGCCTGCACTGCGCCGGCAGCCATTACCGTTACGGACGCAGTGAGCGCCAGTTTTGTGATCAGTTTTCGCATGATTTCATTCCTCCCATTTGGCATCGAAACTTGATTGTCGGGCAGCCTGGCCGGCGAAGACCGGCAGTCCCGATTTCGATCGAAATCATCGTGCACCTCATCGTGGCGGAATTGCAAGGTTTGTGGTGGCTGTCCCAATTGGCCGCTGCAATTGGCCCAATGGGGATGTGAGGTGTGGGGTTGTTCCGACACGCTGTGGGTGGCGCCATCTTTCTGTATCTTCGATAGGGTGGCCGAGGTGCCACTGCCCCGGTCACGCCCCCGGAGGATGCTCCACAACAATACCGGCCTCCGCCAACATCTGCGCCGAGACCTGAAAACTGTAATCCAAAGCGCCGTCGTTTTCAGGGATAGGCGGACAGACAATACGGGCAATGCCGGATTGAATGATCGCCCGGCCGCAATCGGCGCAGGGAAAGCGGTTCACGTACAAAACGCAGGCCGAAATATCGGTGCCGGAACGGGCAGCGTTGTAAATCGCATTGCGCTCGGCGTGTTCGAACCAGTAAAACTTCTCGCCGCTTGGACGGTCAAACCGGCGATCGTCATCTGCCGAAACACCGCGCGGCAGGCCGTTGTAGCCGGTCGTGCGAACCTCGCGCCCCGGCCCGGCGATCACGCAGCCGACCTGAAAATCCCGGTCCTCCGACCACGATGCGACGTGATCGCAAAGGGCGAGGAAGCGTTTGGCCCACTTTTGTTCGGTCTCATCCATAAGATACCCTCAGTCTGGCGTGGCGCCGCTCAGCGTTCCGGCGGATGGCTCGAACCTGGTGACCATGCAGTGTCAGCATCGGATTATCCGGAAACCTTTTCCGGCGCCTGGCCTGCCGGAAATTTTGCGACCTCGGGCGGATCTTTCAGAGGCGGAGCGCCCTTCTTCCAGCCACCGATATGGGTCACTTCATCGCCGTCGAGCCGGAACGCATCTGCGTTGAATTTGACGAACGGCTCCTCTCCTTCCGGCACCTCGTCATCATAGCGTATGGCGTCGACCGGGCAGATTGATTCACACATGCCGCATTCGATGCACTCGGTCGGATGAATGTAGTACATCCGCTCGCCTTCATAAATGCAGTCGACGGGGCACGAGGTGGTGCAGATGCCGTCCTTGATGTCGATGCAAGGGCTGATGATGACCAGTGTCACTGCTCAACGGCCTTTCCAATTCGGCGCCCGTTTCTCGCGAAATGCCAAAACGCCCTCTTGAGCGTCTTCCGAAGCCAGTGCGCCGACCAGTTCGGGCGTTTTGTGGGCGTAGGCCTCCTGAACCGGCAGATGGGCGGTGTCACGAACGGTAGCCTTGATCGCGCCAATGCTGAGCGGGGCACATGAGATGATATCGGATACCCATTTGTCGGTTTCGGCGTCGAGTTCGTCGTCAGGCACCACCGCATTGACGAGACCGTGGCGGGCCATTTCGGATGCTGACGCCATCCGCCCGGTGAACATCATGCCAAGGGCAATATTGCGCGGGATCAGCCGCGGCAACAGCACCATGCCGCCGTCGAGCGGAACCCGGCCGACCTTCGCTTCCGGAAACCCGAAGCGCGCACTTTCGGCGGCGATGACCAGATCGCAGCCGAGCACCAGTTCCAGCCCGCCGCCAAGCGCCAATCCGTTGACGCGTGCGATGACGGGTTTGGACCCGCCAAAACTGTTGGCTTCACGCGCTGCCCAGTATTCAAGGCCGGAGTGACCGGTATCCTCCTTCAGATCGGCACCGGCGCAGAACGCCTTGCCACCCGAACCGGTCAGAACGGCGACACGGATCGCGTCATTGGTCTCCACCTCGCTGAAGATTTCGGCGAGCTTTCTTTGCCCGGCGCTGTCGACCGCGTTCATCCGGTCCGGACGATTGATGGTGATCCGCGCGACATGATCGCTGACGTCGAACCCGATGCTCATCCGGCCAGCCTTGCCTTGCCGCCAAGGCCGATCTCAGCCAACACCTCATCGGTGTGTTCGCCCAGAAGCGGCGGCATGAGGCGAACTTCCATCGGGGCGGCACTTAAGTGCACCGGGGAGCCGACGAGCGTGATGTCTCCCAAGACCGGGTGATCAACCCGCCTCAACATGTCGTTAATTTCCGTTTGCGGATCTTCCAGCGCCTCGGCAAGGGACTTCACCGGAGCGCACAGAAGGTCCTGCTCTTCCAGTCTTTCCAACCAGTATGCCGTGGTGTTTTGTGCAAACGCCTCGCGAAAGATCTTGTGCAGTGCCGGCTTGTTTTTACGCTGGCTCGGCAAATCGGGATAGGTCGCCGACAGGTCGTCAATGCCCAGGGCTTCGCTGATGTCGCGCAATGGGTTGGCCTTGAAGGCACCGACAAGAACCAACGCGCTGTCTGTTGTCTCAAACACGCCAGACAACGGCATTGCGGCCCAGTTCAACACTTCTTCGTGCTTGGACCAGTGGGCAGCCTCCTGCATCTGCATGGCAATGATGCTGTCGTAGAGCGAAACGGATATCTGCTGCCCCTTGCCGGTTTTCTCGCGCATCAACAGCGCGGCAAGGATGCCCTGCACCATGTGCATGCCGGCGGAATAATCGCAAAGGGTTGTCGGGTAGATCGACCGCGGTATCGACGGATCCTGACGCGTTTCCATCACGCCGGTCATGGCCTGGGCCAGTACATCCTGCCCGCCCTTGTGGGCATAGGGACCCTTGGGGCCGAACCCGGTGCCGGACGCGCAAATGATGCGCTGATTTATCTTGGACAAGGCCTCGTATCCAAAACCCAGCCGGTCCATCACGCCGGCGCGAAAATTGTCGACGACGACGTCTGCAGTCTTGACCAGTTCGAGGACGGCGATCCTCCCTTCCTCGGATTTGGTGTCGATTTCGACAGACCGCTTGTTGCGATTGAGCGAAGCGAAAACCGCCCCGTTCATGGCTTCAATGGTCTTCTCGCCGGTAAAATTGCGTGACAGGTCTCCTGCACCCGGTCGTTCGATCTTGATCACGTCGGCGCCAAAATCGCCGAGCATCTGGGTCGCGCAAGGACCCATCATGACCTGCGTGAAATCAATTACGCGAACTCCGCTAAGTGGCATGATTTCATTAGACATATTGGTTTTCCTATTCTGCTGCCACTTGGGGTTCGACCAATGCGTTGGCCGAGGGCACGTCTCCGGGGTCGGCGCCTTGTGCGCGCATCTGCTTCTGGATTTCCCGGTAGTCGACATCGCGCAGTGCGCAGTCCTTGTCCAAGGCAATTGACACTGCGACACCGGCAGCCTCACCCTGCGCCATGCACGGCGGGATCTCGCGCGAGAGCTTTTGTGCATCGCTGTCGACCGAGTAGTGCCGGCCGGCAACAATCAGGTTGTCGACATCCTTCGGCAGCAATGCCCGGTAGGGCGTGTAATAGTCGCGGCCGCGGCAGACTGTGTCTTCAAAATAGCGCCGCGATGCTACGTCGTCCTTGGTGACGATGTATTCGCCCTTCAGCAGCCTGGTCTGGCGAATGCCCATCTGCTCGGCGGCTCCGAGCATCTTGGCGTTTTCGAAGCCGGGAATGTTCTCACGTGCGAACGCAAGCAGGTTCATCATCCGCTCGCGGCCTTCATATTCTGCAGCCACCATGTCTTCCGGCGACAGGCCGTCATAGCCCGGCATGTGCGGACAATTGCACCAGACAACACCCGGCAGCGGCGTCTTGAGCCACCACATGCCCCAAGCGCCACCGATCACGCGGCGGGCCTGACGGTCGAGCTTCTTGTACTCTTCGGGATTGCCATATTCGAAGGCTTCGGCCTTCGCCGTATCGACTTCACAAAGCCTGAACACCGTTGTGACGATAAACTGGCCGTCGGTGTAGTTGGCGCCGGCGGCAACACCGACATCCAGATCGCCGGTTCCGTCGATGATCATCTTCGCCCTGATGGCCTGACGGCCCAGTTTGGTTTGCGCCACCACGCCGGTGATCCTGCCGCCTTCCATCAGCACATCGGAAAACCAGGAGTGGGTTCGAAGATTGACGCCCGCTTCCCTGACCATGTCGAGGCTCACCCGTTTCCAGCCATCGGGATCGAATGCGACAGCGTGGATAATGGGTTGCGGCATCATGGCTTTATGAAAATCGATGCAGCCCCAACGCGACCATTTTTGCCACATCTCCCAGTTTGTCTGACAGTCTTCTGATGGCGGGTAGACGGCCGCATCCTGCTTTTCAAGCCGCTCGACAAACTCGCTGACAACACCGGTGGTGACGATCTCATTGCCTTCATTGACCATGTCGTCCAGCACGAGAACCATGCCGCCCGAGGCCATGCCACCAAGATGATGGTAACGTTCCAGCAGCGTCACCGAACATCCGTTTCTGGCTGCGGATATGGCTGCCGCATGCCCGGCCGGACCGGCGCCAACAACGACAACATCACAATCCGCAACGACGGGCACCAGAGAGCTGTTGAGCGTAATCTGATCAATTGGACGTTCCGACATCATTTCCTCCAAAAAGGTCTGGCCTTTCCGGCCGTTAACGGGTCAATCTTTCCGCTACCAGCGGACGACGAGCTTTTCAGCGATACTCACCAGCACGAACAACAGCACCGACAATCCCGAAGACATGAAAACCGTCGCGTAGAGCAGTGGCGATCTGAAATTGAACGTGCTGTCGATAATGAGGGCGCCCAGTCCCACATCGGCACCGATCCATTCGCCGACAATCGCGCCGATCACACAAGTGGTCGCGGCGATCTTCAACGCGGAAAACAGGAACGGCAAAGAGGACGGCAGTCGCATCTTCCAGAAAACTTCCGATTTCGATGCGGAGAGAATGCGGGCGAGTTCGAGTGCCTGCGGACTTACCGCCTGCAACCCGCGAACCATGTTCACCAGGGTAGGAAAAAAACAGATAAGAGCGGCGATGACCACTTTTGCGGTCAACCCGGCGCCGAATATGAGTACGAGGATAGGCGCAATCGCCAGTATCGGGATCGTATTGATGAAGACGGCAATCGGAAAAAATGCCCTCTCAACCGTGCGGCTGTGCACAAATGCGACCGCGATGAGAATGGCGGCGAGGTTGCCGACGAAAAATCCGGTGACGCTTTCATAAAGCGTCGGCCAGAAATTTCTCAACAGAAGCGGAAACTCGTCGGAAAAGACTGCAACAACATCGCTCGGCGCAGGTGCGATATAGGTCGGTACGCCGAAGATGCGCACGCCAAATTGCCATATCAGGATCAGTGCAATGGCTGTTCCGACGGGAATTGCGATCTCGGTCAGCCGCTGGCTTCCAGAATTCTCCTTGTCCGCACCGGCCGTATCGATTTGGCGATCCTGATCCACGGAAGCATCCACTGACATTGTCAACACTCCTCCAGGAGCACGCGCAACTGGCCGCAATATTTGTTGAATTTCGGTGTTTCGCGAATTTTTATTTCCCGCGGTTCCGGCAAGTCGATGTCGATGATCTTTTTCACGCGGCCCGGATGCGCCTGCAGCATCAACACCTTTTGTCCGAGGAACACCGCTTCGGAGATTGAATGGGTGACGAACAGGATTGTCGTTCCCGTCTCGCGCCAAATGTCGAGCAGTTGCAGATTGAGGCGGTCACGGGTCATTTCATCGAGCGCGCCGAATGGTTCGTCCATCAGCAACAGTTTCGGCTGACAGACCAGTGCCCTGGCGATGGCCACCCTTTGCCGCATTCCACCGGAAAGTTCGTGCGGCAGCGCATTTTCGCGCCCTTTCAGCCCAACCATTTCCAGCAGTTCCATCGGCGTGCGGTCGCCCGTCGGGATGGTCGCGCCGCGCGACCGGCCGATTTCCAGGGGAAGTTCGACATTTTTCAGCGCGGACCGCCACGGCAACAGGGTTGCGTCCTGGAAAACGAAGGCAAATTCCCGCGCCAGCCTTGCCTGCTCGGTGGTCTTGCCGAAAATCTCAAGCGAGCCGGATGCCGCGGGAATCAGATCGGACACCAGACGCAGCATCGTTGATTTCCCGCAGCCGGAGGGCCCGAGAATGGTCCAGAAGTCGCCCGCTTCGATATCGAGCGAGATATTCGACAGCGCGGTAAAGCTCCCGAACCGGACCGATGCGTCGCGGAGAGTCGCAGCGGCAGGAGATTTTCCCGCCACCGCTGTCTGGTGCCCTTGCATTGTACTATCCGAGCTTCGGACGAACGTCTGCGGTCGCGTCGAGAATATCGAGTGTCATGATATCCTCAAGCTTCGGCGCTGCACTCTTGAACTGGCCGAGGCTGTCATAGGTGTCGATTTGAGCCTGCCAGTTTTCCTTGGTCATGATACCCCAGCCACCGGCCTTTGTTTTTTCGTTGAATGAATAGCCGTTGACCAGCTCAACAGCCTTCATCTCGTTTTCCTTCTTCATGTTGGGATAGCGCTCAACCAGCGCATCAACACCGCCTTCGGGATTTTCATATACCCAGCCCCAGCCGCGTGAAATTGCCCTGATCGCACCGATGACCTTGTCGCCATGTTCGGCCAGAACGCTGTCGGTGGTGTAATAGGGGTTGGCGTAGAGCTGAATGCCGCTATCCCACAAGGTCATGTCGACCCGCTTGTCACCAAGGACGGACAGCGCGCCGACATTGGTTTTCCAGCCGGTCGCGACATCGACCTGCCCGGTCAGCAGCGGCGCCATGTCGCCACCCATGACCGAAACCTCGACCTGGTCTTCCGCGATGCCGTTTTTGGCCAGCAATGCGCGAAGAAGAATTCGTGCCGTTCCCTGCGTCGCAACCTTCTTGCCGATCAGATCTTGTGGCTTGCGAACATTGCCTTTGTCCTCAAGGGAGAAATAGGTGAACGGATGCTGCTGATATCCGGCAGCGATACATTTGATCGGCACACCGGCGGACCGTGCCAGCATCAGTGACGGACTGGAAGAAATTGAACCGAAATTGTTTGCACCCGATGCGACCGAGGCAACACCGTCGATATTGGGACCGCCCGGAATAATTTCGAGCTTCAGCCCTTCTTCTGCGAAATATCCCAGCTTGTCGGCTGCGACCTCACCGAGGATACCATTCGATGCCAGCCAGCCGAGCTGCATGCGGATTGTGAATTCGTCAGCGGCCCGACCAGGGACAACCGAAAGCATGGTTCCCGCGCCGGCAAGAGCGCCCGCTGCTCCCATCGCCTTGAGCATTGTCCTGCGGTTGAACGTCGGTGAATTTCCGTTTGTCATGCTGAGAACTCCCTTTTTTGTGATTTTGGATCAGGCGCCGATCGCTGAAGTCGATCATCCACACAGGGTATGGGAGTTTGCCGTGATGCGAGTAGCGTTAATTTCTGCCAACAGTGATGCAAAAATTGCCTCACCTATTTATTCCATGCTAACGCTCGCTCATGCACGACAATTTTCTGAGATATTTCGATGAGGTAGCGAGGCAGGGCTCGATCAGGAAGGCGGCCAAGATCCTCAACATGTCATCGACGTCGGTGAACCGGAAGATTCTGAGCACGGAACAGCAATTGGGCGTCAAATTGTTTCACCGCAATGCGGAAGGCGTGAAGCTGACAAGTGCCGGTTCGGTCGTGCTCGAGCACTGCCGGAAAACCCTGTTTGATTTCGGCAGGATGAGTGTTCAGATCGAGGATATCCGGGACAATCGGACCGGACATATCGAGATCATGACTTTGGACTCGATAGCCATTGCCACCCTGCCGCAAATCCTGTTCCAGTTCAGCGAGAATTATCCCGAAGTGACCTACTCGGTGAAAACAGGTCAACCGGAAGAGATCATTCAGGCAGTTGCCAACGCCGATGCAGATATTGGCCTTTCATTTTGGGATGAAAGCCATCCCGGAGTTCGCACGCTGGCCGAAAAGGCAGCGCCGATTGGCGTGATCATGATTCCCAATCATCCATTGTCGGAGAGAAACCAACTTAGCATCAGTGATCTGCAGGGATTTCATTTGACGCGTTCGATTGACGCCAGGGGCGGACATTCGATCCTGGATCAGGTCATCTCCGACCTGACGACTTCATTGTCCACACGTGTTTTCACCAACTCGCTGCCTCTGGCAAAACAGATGATCCTGAAGGGGTCGAGCGTCGGTCTCTACACCAAGTTCGGTTTTCTCGAGGAGATTGAATCGGGACAATTGCGGTTCATCCCGTTGGAGGTGGCCCATCTCAAACAGCTGAAGATCGGTGTCATCGTCTCCTCAACGGTCAATTTCGCGCCGATCAAGCACGCCGTCTGCAATGAAATTGCCAAGACATTTCGCGACATCACGCTTGATTCCTGACCGGTGAAGCGGCGGTTGAATGTTGGTGGCTCGTGAAGGAATGACACGTATCAATCAGAGTTTGTCCGCCCCCTCCCCCACCATGTTCCGGCAAGCGGCCGGGCGCCGACAAAAGCGTCGGAACCCAATTCATCCTGAATGCGCAGGCATTCGTTCCATTTGACCATCCGCTCGGAGCGCTGAAGCGACCCCACCTTCAACTGGCCGCTGCCCAAACCCGTGCTCAAGTGGGATATTGAAGTGTCTTCGGTCTCACCCGAGCGAGCCGAAACCACCGCAGTCCAGCCGGCATCCGCCGCTGTCGTGAGGGCTTCAACCGCCTCCGTCACCGTCCCCGCCTGATTGACCTTGATCAGCGCCGCGTTGCACGCCTGCTCTGAAGCGGCATTGCGGATCATCGCCGCATTCGTAACCAGATAATCGTCTCCGATGATCTGCAGCCGGTCGCCAAACCGGCGGGTGAACTCGATCATTCCCGTACGGTCATCCTCGCTGAGAGGATCCTCGATCGACACAATCGGATAGGCGTCTATCCAGTTGCCCAACATCTCGATCAACGCGGCGCTGTCCAACTCCCGCTCCTCCAGCGCCAGTCGATAAGCACCATTATTGCAGAATTCGGAGGCGGCGATGTCCAGCGAAATGACGACGCGTTCTCCAGGAGTCTCACCGGCCTTCTCGATTGCGGCGACCAGTGTTTCCAACGCTTCCTCGTTGCTTTTGAACATCGGCCACCATCCGCCTTCGTCTGCAACACCAGCAAGATGGCCGCGCGACTTCATAATGTCACCGGCAGCGAAATAAACCTCGTTGGTGATCTCCAGAACTTCGTCGAAGGATGACGCACCCGGCACCATGACCATGAAGTCCTGGATGTCGACGCGGCGGCCTGCGTGAGCGCCGCCGCCAAAGATCTGGATTTCCGGAAGCGGAATTGACGGGGTGCGGCCATAATGATCGGCGATGTGCCGCCACAGCGGTTTGCCAGCATCCTTGCCGGCGGCGTGCAGCGCAGCAAGCGACGTCGCCACGGTGGCATTGCCTCCAATCGTTTCTTTCAACGGCGATGGATCAAGTTCGATCATTCGGGAATCAAGGCCCGCCTGATCTGCAATTTCCACGCCGGCAAGCGCCGATGCGATTGGTCCGTTTATGCTTGCAAGCGCCGCGTCGACGCCCTTTCCGCGCAGCTTTGCTTCCCCGTCTCGCAGGTCGATCGCCTCGCGCTTTCCGCGTGAAGCGCCTGCAGGAGCAATAGCTCTACCCGTCGTTCCGTTTTCCAGAACCACGTCTGCTTCGACGGTGGGGTTGCCGCGGGAATCCCAGACCCGCCGCCCATGCACAGTCCGGATTTTGGTCATGTGTCGTATTCACCCAGTGTTTCCGTCAGCCTGTCGACAAGAGCATCCAGACGCGACACCGATGCGGTGATCAGCGGAATTGATATGTCGCGCACCATCTGGCGCTCCGGCTCAGTCAAATATTCCACCGGAGACTTTCCGTCGACCCGCGCCAGCATGAGCACCGGAAGCAACGCACAGATGCGTGCCTCCAGTTCATCGCGGCTTTCCCACGTGACAAGCAGCGCATATGTGTGCCAGAACTTTTCCACATCCCGCAATAATCGCGTTCTGGACGACGGCAAATGAACGGCCTTCAAGACAAGGTGGTTCATGCAGAATGCGGGATCGAAACTGGCATCGCCCATCGTTGCGCATTCGGCATCCAGGACGATCGGAGCGCTACCGCGGAACATGATGTTTTTCGGACTGGCATCGCCGTGCACCAGCACCCGCTGATTGGTGTAGAGCATATCTTCCAGTGGTTTGATGACCGGTGCGAGATCCGGATATATCTGCGCAGTGTAGCTGAGATACGGCTCAATGCGCAGCGCATGAAAATCGTCGCGGTTTTGAAATGGCCCAGCATCGAACCCGTCTTGCGCCGAAGCTGCATGAATCTTGCCAAGCAGGCCAGCCACCTTTTCCGCTTCTCCAAGATCGGGCGCTTCGTGCAGGAGACGGGTTTTCCAGAGATAGATGTCCGCCCCGCCAAGAAACTCCATTGCGAAGCCGTGCAATGCCTCAGATCGCCCATACAATTCAATCGCACTATCGGGGGCAATCTTGCTGGCAACCTGAAGCCAGGCATATTCAGCCGCGTTTCGATGAACCGGCGCCTGCCAGTCCGCGGCGACTTTTAGTTTCGGCAGGGCAAATTTCATACACACTGTTCGGTCGCCAAGGTTCACCACGGCAATATCGGAAGCAACACCCCCGGTAAGCGGCCGCACCTCGGTGATATCGCCGGCTGAACCGAGACCCAGTTCCGAAATCAGCGCTTCGCACCTTTGTTCGAGTTCCCCGGACAAATTCACTCCCCTTTAGGACAAGTCCCTTGGCATTTGTGCCCAGACATGAGGCAAAAAGAAAGCACCCTTTCACGAATGAAAGGGTGCTTGTCTGTTTCGGCCTGGTTCAGCTTTGCAATCTTCTTCGCGATCGCCCCCCTGAGATCCGCCGCAAAGCGAGGAACGTCAGAACAATTTTCGAAGGGTGGTATATGGAAGCCGCTTATCCCGGTGGTTGGGTTGATATTGCACGCTGGTTCACTCCATGGCCTGTCTAGATTTCCAGAGCCCCCGCGCTATCGTTAGCCTTGATGCGGGCAAGAGCCAGATTGGACTTCGCCTTGTCGAGCACCAGATAGATAAACACAGACGGCTTGCTCGGGAGCAGGCAGATAATGTGATACTGGGTGTCGAGGGTGATCAGGATGTCGTCGATGGTTTCATCCAGATCCAGGCTCTTCATGGTCTGAAGCTTTGCCTTGACAACTTCTGTATTGCCGGCGGCTGCCAAATCCAGATCCACCCCGGACCCGTCCTTGCCGAGCACCATACCGGAATCACTGTCCACGATTGCGCAGGCAGTTGCTCCATCGACATCCAAAAGGGTGCCAATTACTTCGTTTGTATCAGCCATCATATAACTCCTTTACATTTATTTGATGGGCGGCTTTCAACAGCCGGGTTCATCCCGGACTGCAGAAACTGGTTCAAATTTTTGCTCTCGTTTTCTTCAATTGACCGCATACCGCATCGACGGTCGCCGACATGGAGAAAATCGCATGGCCCAGGGTCTCGCGGTCATCGAATGTCGCGGTCATCACAAGCGGATATTTGCCGATTTTCTGCATCACGATGTTTCCCTTGTCTGCGGCAAACGCCAGATGCTTGTTTTCGCCAAGGTCCAGTTCATCGTGAACCGCTTCGGCCAGTGCCTGCATGGAACTGGTCATCGAGCCGAGCCGGTTTCCGTCATCTTGAAGATCGCCATGGGTTGAAACGACAAACCCGTCCGACGTGACAATCGCGCCGATTTTCATGGACTTGCAACGCGTTGACAGGCCCTTCAGTTCCGCAGCGCAGCGGTCTTTGAGTTTTTTATCCTTGTGATAAGCATACATTGTCGGTCGCCCCCGCTCTTGATTGAATATTGGTCAGTAACGAAAACAGCATCATCACCATGTGGTCCCGATTACGCGGATCCACCGTGAAGATCGGCATCCCGTGGGTCTCGCCATTTTCCTCGATATGCATCAAATAGTCGCCGATACCCGGCTCAGCTTTCAGATCACTGCGCGTGACGCCAACCACCAGTCCGCCCCGTTGGTGGATGGAGGCAAACTGGTTCATGAAATAGGTGACTTCTTCCAGCGGTTGTTCGGTGTCGTTGTTGACAAGCACGATCAAACCCACCGCCCGTTTTTCCAGGATGCGCCACATGAAATCGAAGCGGCGCTGACCGGGCACGCCGTAAAGCCGGATCTTGTCGGTATCGTCCAGACTGATCTCACCGTAATCGAGCGCTACCGTGGTGGTTGCCTTGTTCACGCGATCAATCTCGGTGTTTGCAGCTTCAGTTGAAACCACAGGCACCTCGCTCAGGCTCTGGATCGCCGTGGTTTTGCCTGCCCCCATCGGGCCTGCAACTAGTATGACGTGTTCTGCCATCAGGCCACCTGTGCAAAGCGTTTTCTGAGTTTGTTCAAGAGCGTTGAAACCCCGTCATGGCCGTTTGCCGATTTGGCTTGCGGCGCCTGGGCAGTCAGCGGTTCTTCAGGAACTCTGGCTTCAACAAGACCCAGGAGCGACACCGCATTGATGAAGTTCCAGACTTGCGCTTCGCCGGTCTGGGATATCAAGGACAATTCCTTTGGCCGGATCGGCCGCCTGGTCATCGTGGCCGCCATCTCGATCATCTTCATGTTGTGATTGAGGACCGAAAAGTTCGGCCACCGCTTCAACAGGTAGGCCTGATCCGGCGGGCACCAGGGTACGGGGCGTCCATTTCCCGCCATCAAGCCTGCTATCCATAAGAAATTGTCCGACGGCAGGATCACATCCGTGGCTGCTTGCGGACCGCTATCCTCATGGCTGCGAATGCTGTTTATGACATTCGTGTGGGCAAGCAATTTCCTGATATTTGCGTGACGCCGATAGGTATTGTTGCCCAGATCGATCGTGGCTACGGGAAAAGAATCGATGGAAACGGACAAATATCCGCTGGTTTGGGGCACCTGATTGATCGCACGCAATTGCTGGGCAAGCGCCAGCCAGTCCCCTTGAACGACATCTCTCATGCCGGCGGAACCGGCCGACATGCTGTCTGCGGGAACTTGGGGAACGGCGGTCGTTTCAGGAAGCAAAGCCTGGTAGCGCTCAAAACTGGTTTCGGCATTATTGATGAACTCTACGAACTGCATCAACCGAAACGGATTTGGTAATTTGGACTCGGCGATACATTCGCCCTCAGCCGTCAAAGCCCTGGCGCAGTAAACGTTCTGACCTGCGGCGCCGTCGAATACTGAATCATAAATCTCAACGCCAATGCGGGGCGTGTCCGCAATCACCCAGTCTGCTGTCACGTGGACGGCGTCCACCTGCAGCATGGTCTGAACCATTGCCTGGGCCTGAATGCCAGCGCCTTCAAAGCGAATGCTGTAGACTGGTTTGTTGGCACTCATACACACAACTCTCAACGCAAAACGCAATGAGCCGGCGGATGAATGTAACGACTTTGCCCCCCGGCACCGTTCGTGAAATGGCTACTGCGAGTTGTATTTCAAAGATGTTAATTGCCATTCGGACAAACTAATATGAACAGACATTGGCAAGGGCGCCAGGCATGGCGATCAAAATTTTGATCCAAATTTCGCCTATTTTTCAATTAGTTACTTTTTGAAAACCATGAATGTTTTCGGTCCACGTTTTTCTGACCCGCAGCGCAGTTGGTTTGCAAAGGCAGTTCTGAATCCAACACGGACATGGCGTTTGCCAGCATAAAGTGAAATGAATGATCCTGTCTCCTGAGCGTCCGGGCAGGCGCATCATCAGCCGGCAATCACTCAATCGGCCTTTGCGTTGACCGCCTGTTTTCGCCGGCGAGTTGCTCCCACACACAGTTTCGAATTCGCTCGATAATCTTTGCGCTGCCCTCCAGATCGTACACTTTGTTGAAGGTGCCGTAGCGGAGTTTGATCGAATGTCCATTCTCGACAAAATCCAGAAGGGTTTTGTCGTCGCCGATCCTGAATTCAAGCAGGTTGTTTCCACTGGCTTGAGCCTCGATTTCAAGCGGAGGATAAAAATCGACCTGAACAATCATCGCGTTGTTGCTGGAAGGCGTCCATTGCCAGGCAGGGTTCGACAACCGGATGGACCAGTTCTCGTCGTATTGTTCGGCAAGGGTCAATGTTGTTCCATCAGCAAAGCGGGTGCTTGCCCAACACTCCTTGAATCCCAAACCGTCCGGATGTGTTGCGATATCGCCGTGCCAGAGACCATCGACAAAGGGCACACGAACAAAATCACTGGCGCCGGCCGGTGCACGCAGAAGCCCCAGGAGAAGTATTGCGATACAAATCCGCGGACCCATGGCCGCTTTCCTCATGAACGGTCTGATTACCCACAAATCGTCGGCCAAAGGCACCAGAATTGCAAGGCGCCGGGAATGTGGCGTTTTCGATGGCAAGGGTTTGACACGCAGAAATCGAGGTATCGCACCTGCCAGTCTAATGAGGCGGGAGATTCAGCCATTGCCGCCAACAAAACGCTCAATCACTTGCCTCAAGTCATCTTGCAGCGGCTGGCTGACAACTCGTCTAGTTCTCGGCGAAAGTTGCCGAGAGAAGTCGCCTTATGCGGTTTGAGGGTATGCCAAGATTTGATCCGCCATATTCGGGGAGAATTGCGGTGTTGACGGCAATCACCTTGCCATTGCTATCAAGAACAGGTCCGCCACTACCCCCATGTGTCGTCTCGGCGTCATACACAATATTCTCGGCGCCAGAGCGGCCGATAATGCCGCGGCTTGCCAGCGGGACAATTCTGCCGGCTTCGGCAAGGCGTTTTGCAATGTTCCAGAAGTCCAGATCTCGTTCTTTCTGAAGCAGTTCGACAAATTCCGATCCCGCCTGTGCCAATAGGGAGCGCAATCCAGTCGGATAGCCCATGACAATGATTTCCTGGCCCGGTTGTGGTTCCTGATCGGCCAGTTCGAGGCCGACGCTCTCATTTGGTATTGACTCTGCCTGCAACAACGCCAGGTCATCGGCATCGCTCACACTCCGCAGGCTGGCCACCAAGGGTTCTGCGTGTCCAGGCGCGTACACTATGAGTTTCAATAGTATCGGCTCGAGGCCGCGTTCGGACATTGTCGTGGCAATGGCGTCTTGCTCCCACGGAAAAGCGACATGCCGGTTTGTAACAAGGATTCCGTCTCTTCGAAGAGCGAATGCGGTGCTGATGGACTGACGCTCCGCAACCGGCCCATCACCGTCAAGCGACAACATCAATAGACCATTCGGCAGTAATAGTGGCTTGCCGTCAGGGCCCAGCACCTGACGCAGCATTGCCTGAGATTCTTTGCTGCGGAAGCCATAGGCGGCCTGCACCAAAAACACCGAGTTTTGGGACTGCCGAATCACACGTGCACTCGCTGTTGAGCGCTCCTCAAGCCAGGTGAGCCGTTCTGCAGCTGTCTCAACCTCGGCACCAAGATCCTGGCGAAGCGTTTCAAGATCGGCCGGGGTAATCGCTTCCTCGCGGTTTCTGGCGAGTGCCTGAGACAGCTCCTCAAGTTGAGCGGATCCGCTGGCGACGCGCTCGCGAAGCAAGGCGTTCATCTTGGCCTGCTGATAGACGATCGTGCCGAGCGCCACCAAGGCGATGATCACTCCAATTCTGAATATGTTGGTGGTTCCGAGCGCCAGGCGGCCAAATGCGAGCATGAAAGCGCCGGCAATTTTGCGGATTATAGGTCTGCGACTGGTTCGAAAATAGGCGACCAGGTCGTTGATGACGCCGGGAGCCGCCCTTTGGATTGGTTGCCGGTTTGCGCAAAGGCAAAACCTCGACATCGGACCTGAGGCTCCAAACTCGATCATGTCGTGGTTTTCAAGACGCTTATGCGTTACCGCCCGGCCGTTCACCCAGACTGAGTTTCCCCGAACAGTTTCGATCTCGAAATGGCTGTTGAGCCTTGTCAGCCGTGCGATGGCATTTTCAGCGGGTTCATCAGTTATGAATACCCGTAGCTGCGGGCATCGGCGACTATCCAGCGAAATTTCCAGAGCGGACGCCCCAAGCCAACTTAAAGTACCGCGTGCGGGTCCCGTCAGATGCTCAAGGACTGCGACGGGAAGGCCGTTGTCCATCAGATTTTTGTCTGTGTTTTCTTCGTTCATCTGTGCTGCCGCAGAATAACATCAAACTGCCGAACGGCGAATCCGCCGATCGCCGGGTTGTCACTCCCTCGTTATGAATACAGTGCGCTGGACTACTGCGATTGTCAGTAGCGGAAGCAACACCGTCAATGTCGTAACCGTAATCAGAAGCAAGCCGAGTTCACTGTAGTCAGCCTGAATTTGCACATGACCGGTCAAACGGTCGCGGACCTCCCGCGTGACAATGAACACCTGGTTCAGATATTTCGTCGCAAGACTGCTCGCCGACAGGGCAAGGTTCGTGAAGGATGCCATCACCGCAAAAAACGTCGCCTTCAAATCATCTGGAGCATTGCGGGCAATCCATGCGAGCATCGGAATCATGGCTATCTGTCCCAACGGCGATTCAATCGCAGCATCCATGATCGCGATGAACCGGGCATCGACGATGCCGTCGGTGTAAGCCTCGGTTATGTTATGAATACCATAATAAAGTCCGATGTTTGGCAGTGAGAGGATGCCCGCAGCAATTGTCAGGACGATAACAATGAATGTTATCGGGCGGGTGGCCATGAGCGGCCTGAGCAGAACCATCCCCACGAGCGCCAGCGAGGATGAGATCAGGTACAGAACTGAGAGAAATCGTTGGTCGAAACCCAGAACATCAATCTCAAACCAGGTTGCACCGGGGCCAGGAAGCGGTACGGCGCGGAAAACAAAAATTATCACGGCGGTTCCGACCAGGGCACGTGCCTTTTCCGGTTCCAGCTTTTTCAGCAACTGACGCATCAAGAACAGCACGATTGCCATCGATCCGGTGAAGACAACCTCCTGTGCGAGGGGCATGTCGGAAATTCCGATCGCCATCGTGAAAACAACAAAGACCGCACCACCCGTGAAATACCAGTGATTTACCGCGAAAGGACCGGTTTCCTCGCCGCGGACTTGGTCGTGATGGATGGGGTCATCTCGGTTAGCGAAGCGCCTTCGCTGGACATGGTTCTGGATGACAGCAAGCAGTACCCCGGAGATCGAAATGGCGGGAATAAAAAGCGCCAAGAGGTAGATGCGCGCGTACAGAACTGCTTTCTCGCTGTCCGTCATCATCTCTACGCCGGAGAACATGAAGATGTTCAGCAATGCGACCGCAACAATGCCGAAAATAAGCGCAAAACGGCCAAGCGTCTGCATGGTAGTGTGAAGCGCCTTGGCTTCAGGTTCCGGCAATAGATTGCCGCTTGCATCAGTGCGGGGAACAGCCTCGACCGACATCGCATCGGCTACCGCGTCCTGGATAACGTATCCGCTTGGGGCAAGCAGTGCGCTCATCACGTACCAGGCTTCAATCGTCAGGTATTCAGTCATCCATATGGTGTTGGTGATCAACAGATACATTATCGCGAGGCTCAGCGCGATCAGACCGGCTCCGAGAAAAACGAGCAGATACTTCCAGCGCCAAATCAGATCGACGAGATGTCCAAGGGGCATTTTCAGAGCCCAGGGCAGACCGGCCCAGAATGCCAGCCCGGCCAGGAATTCGGCTGAAAGTCCCAGATATTCCTTGACAAAAAAGGTCCCGACAATGGCCGTCAATCCTGCGATGCCAGCCGCAAAATAGATCATGAGGGGAGGCAAGAATGTCCAGCGAACTTGGCGTGCGAGATCAATTAACGTGGTATCGATCCAGCGCGCAGCGGTCTCATACATACCAATTCCCGGTGCCTATCTTCGCAATCCATACAAGGATTCACGAATTCGGAGTTTGAGTAGGATCAATGCAATGATCCATGAGGGGTGTCAGCTTTTCCGATCTCACGCAGAAGGAATTGACTTCTGCTCCTACCTTCCAAGCCACGCGATAGTGCGCAGAACGGATGGCCAAAATGAAACTGAAGCAAAATTGCTGGGTCGCCACAATGGACGGTGAAAAAGCACTCTTTCTACGAAACATCGGTGATGACGTGCACATCAATCTTCAGGTTGTTCGCGATATTGAGCATCGCAATCCGTCAAACCGCGAGCAAAGCAGTGATCGGCCCGGACGCCTGAACGATGGTGTCACCCACCACAAAAGTGCTGTTCAAGAAACTGATTGGCATCGATTGGAAAAAGACCGATTTGCAAACGAGATCGCGAACCGGTTACACATTTTGGCGCAAAAGGGACAATTCTCCGAACTTGTTCTGATCGCGCCGCCCCGCACACTGGGTGCCGTGCGAAAGGCGATCCCCGGTTCATTCGGCGCTGAAATCATAGCTGAGTTCGACAAGGACCTCACATCGCATACGGTCGCAGATATCGAAGCACATATTCTCAAGCACTGAACGTGCTTCTATGCCTTTGCGGAGACCGGGGATTCTGACAGTTCTCTGCGGACACGATTACCGGCCAAACAATCAGGATTACCCAATCAATGGCGCCAATGCGACCGTTGCAATCCCGAGCGGTACTATGAACCGCAAAGTGAAAGAAAGAACCGCTGCCCCGGCAGGGGAAAGGTCCAGCTCTGCGATTACCGCGCGCGTCGGCACGATCCATCCCGCAAACACAGCGATGGCAAACCCGCCGACAGGCATCATTATGTTCGATGTAACATAATCGAGGATGTCGAAGATTGTCGCGGTCGCAAAACCTTCGACTGCTTCAAGGGGATGCCAATTTGACCATAAATTGAATGAGAAAACCGTCGATAGCCCGACCAGGAAACATGTGATCGCCACGACCAGACTCAGGCGGGTTCGTGTCCAGTTTAAACGAGGTAACAAGAGAGCGACGGACAGCTCGAGAATTGAAATTGCTGAGGCGAGAGCGGCCACAAACATCAGTGCAAAAAACGCGACGGCGGCGATTTCACCGAAGGGCATGTTGGCGAAGGCCAATGGCAAGGTCACAAAGACCAGGCCGGCGCCACCTGCGGGATCGAGACCGTGTTCAAAGACGATTGGAAAAACGGCAAAGCCTGCAAGCAGAGAGATCGCGCAATCGGCCGCTACCGACGCGATCGCAACTTCTCGCAGGTTGATGTCGGTCTGGGCATAGGAAGCAAACGTGATCATCAGGCCCAAACCGACACCAATTGAGAAAAATCCGAGACCCAATGCCTCAAGAGCCACGGTGGCTGTCAGACTTTCGGGATCAAGCTTGAACAGAAAGTTCACCGTCGCCGTCATATCGCCTTCGATGACCGCGTACGCCGCCAAAGCAATCATCAGGATCGCGAGAATAGGCATCAAAACCTTTGCGGCGGCTTCAATTCCTCCGCTGATGCCACCAGCGACAATGAGTGCCGTAACTGCCAGGAAAATCGCATGATAAGCGGTAAGTGTGACGGGTGAGCTCAAGAAATCGTCAAAACGCTCCTGCACCGCAAGTGGGTCGGTTCCAGGCAGTCCCTGAATGAGCGTTTCGACGGCATAGGCGATCGTCCATCCTCCGATGACCGAGTAAAAGCTCAAAATGAGGAAACTCGTAACTACCCCTAGCAG
The DNA here is from genome assembly GCA_040830725.1 of Rhizobiaceae bacterium. Classification (GTDB taxonomy): domain Bacteria; phylum Pseudomonadota; class Alphaproteobacteria; order Rhizobiales; family Rhizobiaceae; genus JAWKWH01. The sequence continues at coordinate 31,666 of JBFOMG010000040.1, read as the reverse complement.
ACCGGCGAGCGCCCAACTGCGACTGGCGCCGTGAGCCGCAGCGACATTGGACAAACTCGTCGCTGCATCCCCCTGGCCTCTGCGACCAAGCGCGAACTCGGCAAACATGAGCGGAACGACAACCAGTACCAGGCCCAGTACATAAAACAGGACGAAAGCCGTTCCACCATTCGCCCCAACCTCATAGGGAAATTTCCAAATGCTGCCGATGCCGACGGCAGATCCGGTCGTCGCCAAAATGAAGCCTACTCGCCCCGACCAAGTATCGCGCGGTTGGGTAATCGCTTGCCTCCTTAAATAGCCCGATGTGTCGCAACATTTTTTGGTGTCGCGAGAATCGTGTCGATCTTTCGCCCATCAAGGTCGATGACCTCGAAACGCCAGCCAAGTGCTTCGGTCCGCTCTCCTACCTCAGGGAAGTGCTTCAGGTTTGCTAGAACCAGTCCCGCAACGGTCTGATAGTTGCGCTGTTGTGGCAGGCCAATTTGCAAGATCGTCGCCATTTCATCGACCTGCATAGAACCCGATATCAGCCACGAGCCGTCTTGCCGCTTAGTCGCGTGTGGTTTCTCCTTCTGTAATTCGGCACCGAACACACCTGCTATCGCCTGCAGAATATCCGTTGGTGTCACCAGACCGACGAAATGTCCGTATTCATCGTGTATGAGCGCAATTGGCACGCCAGCTTCCCGCAGTAGGCTGGTGGCCTCCAGCGCATCCATGGATTCCGGAATCAAAGGCACTTTGCTGATGTGCCTTTCGACTTCAAGCTTCTCTCCAGACAGGATACCCGACAGCAACTCGCGGTTTTGAACCACACCGGAGATGTCATCAAGCGATCCGTAGGCGACCGGCATGCAGGAGTGATGTGTGGCGATGAGACGTTCTCTAATATTGGCTTCACCGCGCGACAGGTCGATCCAATCTACTTCTCTACGAGGCGTCATGACGCTGGCAACAGAGCGGTCGGCGAGCCGCATTACCCCCGCGATCATCGATCTCTCGTCTGCCTCGATGACTCCTGTCCTTTCGGCCTCTACGATAAGCTGCTGGATCTCTTCGTCAGTAACACTTGACCGGGTAGTGATGTCCCGCCCAAGCACCCTAAGGAACAGCCGCGTAGAAGTATCGAGAAGCCACACTGCTGGTGCGGCAAGAGTGGCGAATATCTCCATGGCTGGTGCAACGGCACACGCTATCTTTTCGGCATTTTGAAGAGCGAGCGCTTTTGGAATGAGCTCCCCAATAATCACCGAGAAATAGGTGACCAGGGCAACAACAGCGGCTATTGCGATTGGAGCTGACAGTTCGATTGAAATTCCCAGCCCTTGAAGTGCTAACGCAACTCCTGGGGCGAGCGCTTCGCCTGAATAGACTCCGTTCACAATAGCAATGCAAGTGATTCCGATCTGAACGGCCGAAAGGAAACGGCCCGGATTTGATGCAAGTGCGAGGGCGTTGCGGGCGCCACGATTTCCTGTTTCGGCCATCGCCTTCAGCCGGTGGGTTCGCGATGAAACCACCGCAAGCTCTGACAGCGCAAACAAGCCGTTCAGCAGGATCAAAGCAATGATGATAAACAGCTCTAACACGGCAACGGCGACATTGAGGATCCGACTTTCAAACCAAGCTCCGCTTTGTTGAGTGGGTCTGAGTACCGGCGCAAACATCAGAGAAGCGAACTGCACCGAATCTGCCGCAGGCTGGCCAATGCAATTTAAGCTGCCAAGACTTCAGATTCCAGCATTGTGTGGACACGATGGCAATGAATGGCCATTTAAATCGTGTCGCCAAATGCACTGCCGGTTGGTCCATCATGTCAGAGACAAACTCATAAATGCTTCTGCGAACGGCACTTTACTATTCGGCAAAAATCATTGGACCGATGGCGAAAGCCAGAAATGCCACGGCGGTAATGCCCAATAAGTCTAGCAAGATGCCGGCGCGCAACATATCCGGCATTGAGACCATGCCGGAACCATAGACGATTGCATTTGGTGGCGTGGCAACCGGCAACACAAAGCCGAGCGAAGCTGCAAGCGCGACGGACATTGCGCGCATCTTGATCGTTCCTGATTGATTTTGAAGACCATGACACGCCGCTTTCAACGGCCGGCATTTCAAGACTTCAATCATCAAATTACGATCTGTTTGAAAACAAACCCAATCAGGAATTACCTCCTCTCAAGTGTCCAGACAGGCTGCTCCAAATCGCAAATACAAGGGCAACTTCGTTGATTGCATTTGAGCTCACAGATCGTCAGTTGCGCCGATAGTAACCCGGCGGAACTTCTTGTCCCGCTGGCGGCCAAATCGGAGGTACACCACCTCTGGGGGGCGGTACAGCACCGGGTGGGGGGAAAAATCCCGGCGGCCCATCTGGTGGAGGAGGTTGAGGCGGCAGCGGCCTGTATCTCGGCGGCGGCCTGTATCTCGGCGGCGGCCTGTATCTCGGAGGAGGCCGGAATATCGGAGGGTGCTCAAATAATGGGGGACGACGATAGCGAGGAGGACGCCGATATATGGGCGGATAAATGATGACTGGCGGACGCCGGTAGTCTGATATTGCGATGTATCGGCCATGCGCAAATCCCCTGCGTCCTGCAAACCGTACCCTGCACCATTTTTCGCAGTAGTAGACCCGCACCCTTGCGCCTGCCGGAATTGTCAAAATCCTCGGACAGCGAACACTTGGACAGGTGCGCATGTTTACCGCTCTGGTTGCCCATCCCTCAGTTGCCTGCGCGTCAATCGACAACATCATCGAGCCGACAAATACGGCAAATCCAATGAAACTGGCGCGAATAAACAATCTTCACTCCCTTCGATGAGGTCCGACCAGCTGTAATATTGCAGCAATCGGATATTGATGTCATTGAGGCACATCAAAGGCGCTGGATTATTGGGTTCAGCAGACCGTCCAACGCCCATCGCTGCTGATGCCCGGCAGGCCCACATAGATCCCGCCAAGTCGTGCATGCCATCCCCGTGTGCTACGCTGTGCTCTCCTTGATTGGCGGCCTGCCGGATTCGGTGCTCCCTGAAGCCGGTGACCGTGGGTTCATGAAGGGGAGACGTCCATGTCCAACACTCCATCTTTGTTTAAAGACCAGAGTGTTGCGACCACCTGTTGAGCCCACCGCCCAAAGCGGACACATCATTACAGATTGACGTTGTTTTCTGTTTTTCGATTTACGCTTGAAGTACGGGCCCAGGGTCAGTTCGAGCATCTGCGGTAAGCGCGACGGGCTGATATCGATCAAGGCCACCGGACCAACAATTGTATAAAAGTTTTGGGGAATCGCGCCGTCTGGCTGTTGCCCTTTTCATTGAGCACATGATGGTTGGCGGCAAGACTCCCGATATGAAGTGATGAAGGGTCAAAGGAATTGGACATAGGCTCGATACGGTATCGTCTGCCCACAAAACGTTACAGCAACAACGACGTCATTGCGCTACTGCCCGAATATGCACCTTCGCTTAGCGCTGCTGAGATTGACGAACTATCGCGACGCATAGAACTTGGATACAGCCTCACCGGTTCCAAGTACCGTTATTGGCTTGATGAAGGTGAATTTGCGTTGGATTACGCAATCAGTGCCTGCAACGAAGCATTGGAGGATGCAGGCATCAAAGCATCCGAAGTTGGTGCGATCATCTATGTCGGCGTGGGAAGGGGTTTCTTGGAACCCGCAACCGCCGCCGCTGTACAAAAATACATTGGCGCGACGAACGCGACATCTTTCGATATCCTCGAGGCTTGCGTGAGCTGGGTTCGAGGTCTGGAAATTGCACAGTCTCTGCTCAAGACCGAACAGTATGACAATGTTCTGCTGGTCAATTGTGAAATGGGCATGCGTTCGTTCCTCGCTGTCGGTCAGGAACTCACACCTGATAATCTTCACCTCTATTTTTCAGGATTGACTGTTGGCGAGGCGGCAACAGCGACGGTTCTGCTGCCGAGCGGACAGGATTTTCAGTTTCATTTTCAGACATTTCCGGAGGGGCTTGGCGATTGCATGATCCCTTTGCGCAACACTGACCTGTTCGTCCGGGAAACACTTCCGGAAGAAGCCATCAGTGAGCGCTTTTTCGCCCTTTCCGGCCCGCTCGTTCACACCGGGTTGAATGGCATTGAGAAAGTATTCCAACGTGCACGCTACGCGGATTTGGCGCCACCTGACTTAACCCTCATCCATTCCGTGAGCGAAAAAGCGAGCAAGGCAGCATTGAAACGTATAGGGCTGGATTGGGACAGGCATTTCGACATTCATGCCAGCCACGGCAACACGGTTTCGGCCAGTCTGCCTCTGGGAATAGCGCTGGCAATCGAAGCGGGTAGGCTCACAGACCATGGCAGCGACGTCTTGTTGATAGGGGCAGGCGCTGGCGTATCAGTCGGGCTGTGCCGGTTCACATGTTGACATTCAGTCTCGTCAATTTCGCCTTTTCAATCTGCGAGTGAATTGCCGCCTTCACGGTGGGGTATTCGTATCTCAGGCCCGAAAGCCAACCCTGCCGTTCAACCGCCGAATGACGAACCAATGACTGCAATGGGGACATTGCTTCCGTTAGTTTCCCTCGTTTCAAGGGCTGCTTGTTGAGCAAATGCAGACCTGCACGTTTCGATATACATTCTCCGGCCTATTGCGATATCACCCGTATTGGGGGATGTTCAGCTGCCAACACGGAGGAGACTGGCGCCATGGAGGAAACGTGCTGCGGCCCAGGATATGCTTCTCCGGCAGAAGCCATCAAGGCACCGCGCGAGAAGTTGCTCTACACCATCGCCATTTACACCGGAACCGGAATTCAGAAACCGGATTATCTGGCAACTGTGGATGTAGACCCCGAAAGCCCAACTTACAGCCAGGTCATTCACCGCTTGGAGATGCCTGGAATTGGAGATGAACTTCATCACATGGGATGGAATGCATGTTCGTCTTGCCATGACGATTCATCAATGAGCAGGAAGTATCTGCTGGTACCAGGTGTACGTTCCAACAATATCCATGTCGTGGATACGGCAACCGACCCACGTGCCCCCAGGCTACACAAGATCATTGATGGTGCCGAGATCAAGACAAAAACAAACCTCTCCGGCCCTCATACGGTTCATTGCCTTGGCAGCGAGATCATCATCTCGTTTCTGGGCGATGCCCAGGGCGAAGCCCCTGGTGGGTATCTGCATCTCAACAAGGATTTCGAGATCGTCGGCCGGTGGGAAAACTCGATGGGCGATATCCCGTTTGGCTACGACTTCTGGTACCAACCGAGGCACAACGTCATGGTGTCTTCGGAATGGGCGGCGCCCAACACCTTCATGCCTGGTTTCGACCTTGAAGAGGTTGGCCACCTTAAATATGGACGCCGTCTGCACCTGTGGGACTTCGAAAAGCGCCAGCCTGTAGAGACCATGTATCTGGGCGAAGACGGACTCATCCCGCTTGAGGTGAAATTCCATCACAACCCTGACAGCACACACGGATTCTGCGGCGCGGCACTCAGTGCAAACGTGATCCATTTCTGGAAATCAGAGGCTGGCAAATGGGAGTGGGAAAAGATCATTGATGTGGACAATGAGCCACATCCGGAATGGCCGATTCCAGTTCCTGGTGTCATGTCCGCCATCCTCGTTTCGATGGACGACAAATATCTCTACCTCAACAACTGGCTGCACGGGGATATGCGGCAGTATGACATCTCCGATCCTCACAATCCGAGGCTTACCGGACAGGTGTGGATGGGCGGTTTGCTGGGCAGGGCACCAGAGGTCAACGGCGTAAAAATGGCCGGAGGACCGCAGATGTTCCAGCTTTCACTGGACGGGAGAAGACTTTATGTGACGACCTCCCTGTTCTCGACTTGGGACAACCAGTTCTATCCGGAAATTCGCGAACAGGGCGGGGTCATGATCCAGATCGATTGCGATCCTGAAAATGGCGGCATGAAGATCAACGAAAACTTCATAGTGAACTTTGGCACCGAGCCCAATGGACCGAGCCGATGCCACGAGATGCGCTATCCCGGTGGTGATTGCACTTCGGATATCTGGTTGTGACAACTTACAAGGTGACCATAGCCAATCGGGGCAATGCGTCCCATGAAGTCGATGCCAAGCGGCCGCTTCTGAATTCACTGAAGGAGCAAGGCGTCGATCTTCCCTATGGTTGCAAGTATGGCGGTTGCATTACCTGTGCCGCCAAACTGACTGCCGGCATCGTTGATCAGCGCCGGCAGGTGGCACTCAACAATCGCCAGATTAACGACGGTTACGTCATTCTTTGCGTGGCCCGCCCGATGTCTGATCTCACATTGGAAATCGGGGTTGAAAGCCACGACAAACTGTACCGGAATCCGTTTCTTGATCCGCTGAAACCACATGAACTCAAGGCGGATATAGCAACGCCTTTGGAGGAGCCGACCAAATGACAACCCTCGAAGCTCTCTCCCATACCAACCATGACGAACCGTATTCAGATGAGTACCTGCAAACCATCCTGAAAACCGTAAAAACAATTGCAATGGTGGGAGCAAGCCCGGACAAAACCAAGTTCAGTTACGGCGTGCTGCGTGTTTTGCATGAAACCGGCTACGACATGATCCCGATTAATCCGCGCCCTGGAGTTCAGGAGATCCGCGGACTGAAAGTGTATCCGTCGCTCGCCGAAGTAGACCGTCCGATTGACATGGTTGAGGTGTTCCGGCGACCGGAAGACCTGCCGGAAATCGCAAAAGAAGCGGTTTCCGTGGGCGCCAAGGTTCTGTGGGGTCAGATCGGCGTAAAGAACGCGGAAGCCGCCAGAATTGCGGAGGCTGGCGGCATGAAAGTGGTTATGGACCGTTGTCCCAAGATCGAGCTTTTCAGGCCGTTCTGGAAACCAAGACTAGACCTGCAAATCTGAGCAGTATCGTCAGAAACAAAAGCCACGCTCGTTCCTCATACAATTCCGGCCAGATGTTTAAACGACAGCTAGCGTCTTTTTTGGGTCGAAAAATGGGCGTTCAACAACACGTGCTGTTGCAGCAACGGAATTGGTGACAACTTCGACCTCCTCACCAATATTTGCGAATTTCGCGGAAATCATCGCTAAAGCGATGTTTTGTTTGAGCCGTGGTGAGAAGACGGCCGACGTCACTTTTCCGATGACACAACCGTCCTTGTTAACTGGCCAAAATGTGGTGTTGGGGCCGCTCAGAGGAGCGCATTCAATGACAAGCCCCACCTGTTTGCGGTGGACACCTTCGGCCTTTATGCGCTTCAACGCAGACTTGCCGATAAAATCAATGTCTGCATCCAGATTGACCAGACGATCCAAACCTAGCTCGTATGGGTTCGTCTTTATGTCTGCATCAGCGTGATAGGATAACATCCCGCCTTCGATGCGCCTGATCGAAGATGTATGCCCGGGTTTCAGGCCAAGTGGCTTTCCTGTTTCCATTATCTTTTCCCAAAGCTCGTCACCCCGCGATCCGTCTTGCAGGTAAAGCTCATACCCCAACTCGCTGGACCAACCTGTGCGTGATACGATCAGTGGAATGCCATCAAGTTCCAACTCACGCAGCCAGTAGTAGCGCAACTCAACGATGCTCTCTCCGAAGAGCTTCCTCATGATCTCTCCAGATTTTGGACCTTGAAGCTGTAATGGCGAAACATCCGGTTCACTGACATTAACATCCATTTCCGAATGCACAGCGACGCCCTGCGCCCAAAGCAATATGTCGCTATCTGCAAGCGAAATCCAAAAGTGGTTTTCTGCCAGGCGCAAAAGTATCGGATCGTTCAGGATGCCCCCCTCGGCATTGGTAATCAGAATGTACTTGCACTGTCCGATAGCCATTTTTGAGAGATCGCGCGGGGTCAACATCTGAACGAAATTTGCGGCATCCGGCCCGGTTATTTCAACCTGCCTTTCAACCGCTACATCACAGAGGATTGCTTCGTTTACCAGGTTCCAGAAATTCTGTTCCGGGTCGCCAAAGTCGCGAGGAATATACATGTGGTTGTAGACGGAAAACGCTCTGGCACCCCACCTCACAGTCGCATCGAAATAGGGCGACTTGCGGATCTGTGTACCGAATCCAAACTCATCTGATGCCTTCATATCTTTTTCCGCTCTTTTGGGACGTTATCGGCCTGATACAGGAACTATAACTGATGGAGTAAAATGCAAACGGAAAGGGGATCATCGAAAAATTCACTGTCTCGCACAAAGCGGACGTTGCAGCTATGGGTGTTCAAGCTCGGCCAAGCGGACTAAGCTGCGGTTGCTGTTTTTTGTGGCAAGCAGCGGCATGCAATCCGATTCAGATATTGAATGCGAATGGGTTAGTGAACTCAATACTTGGTCCAATAATTCTTGCGCGTCATTTGTGACTAGAGACCATGAACATGCCAGCCAGCACCCACATCAAAATGACGAATTGAGCATTCCTCGATTAGATCCTCGTAACCGGCAGGGAGATAAGAATTTTCCCAGTCATCGCCGAAACGCTCCTTGACTGCATCCAAATCATTCCAAACCGAGACGAACACAACAACGTTGTCTCCGCCCTGGACACACTTTCCGAAAAAGTGACCCCTGTTGCCAGGTTGGCCCTGAACCACCTCAGCTGAAGTCGTCGAGAATTTTTGCATCAGCTTTTCGGAGCACCCTGGCACTGCTCGAACTTCAAACACTCGCAAAACCGGACCGTTGATTGTCATCAATCACTACTCCACTCATATTTTTCAACGCATTGAATTAGATACTGACGGATGTTTGAATAGACCACCTATATCGACATCTCATTGCAGTCGGGAACCCGCTGAGCTCCTCAAGAAATTGCATGGCAGTTAATGCCGACACAAGGTACCGCAGTTAAGCAGATGCTTGATCAATGCAAACCTGTTCTCCCAATGTGGTGAATCCAGACTGATATCTGAGGGGAGTTTCGATGAAGCGAAACATGGAGCTTGCACGCCTGATACTGCTGGCAATCGAGCAGAGCGATGATGATGAACCAGCATCAATCCAATTGCCAACCGACAGATATGATGATCTGCATATCTCACTGCATGTTCGATTGCTGTACGAGGCAAACTTAATTCATGCAATCGAAACCACCCGTGGTTTCAATTCATCGTCTGCATGGATACCTCATTCGCTGACCTGGCAGGGACATGAATTCCTCGACGTCGTTCGACTGGATGCCATCTGGGAGAATCTCAAGTTGGAGGAAGCAAAATTCGGCGGTGATTTGCCGTTTGTTGTCTTGTTTGATCTCGCTCTCAACGAGGTGCGCGGCATGGTCGGCATTCTCGATAAAGATCCGAAAGACAAATCTCAGAAACCGATAAATTGGACCGCCACACCTGACCTGGTGGAGATGTAAAGCGGAGCGGGTGCAATTGGACGGTCGACTGGTTCCATAATAACGCAGTGAGGTGCCTTTTTGAAACGACCAGCATATCTCATGCCCGAATTCGTTCGGACAGCGCTGGAGTCGGAAGGGTTGCAAAACCGGTACGACCAACGCCCGTGGTACCAGCGTAATGATTACCTGGGCTGGATACGCAACGCCAAACGTGAAGAGACAAAACAGAAACGACTGAACCAGATGCTTCACGAGCTCAGAACAGGTGACATCTACATGAAGATGGATTGGAGAACGAGAGCGAAGTCAGATAAATAGTTACCGAGCGAGGAACGACTTCTTCAGATCTCTGAACAGACCTTCGCTGCAGGAAATCTGGAAGGCTGCTTCGCGCCCCCTATTCGGTCGTTCTTCAGTTTTCTACAATATCCCGAAAGCGGAAAAAGCAGACGTTTGTCTCTGTATCTCTTGGGTGGGATATCATGACTTGACATGGATCATGCGCATCAACGGTCTAACCTTCTAAGCTCTACATGAAGCTCAATGAGAAGGTGCATCGATGACAATAAAGATTGCTGACTTGATGGCGAAACAGGTCATAACCGCACAACCTCATCACAGCGTGGAGCATGTCCGAAACCTGATGGAAAGAAACGCAATCCATTCCGTGCCGGTTGTGGCGCCAAACAATGAACCTGTCGGCATAGTCACAACCACTAACCTTGCTAGACGGCTCAAGGATAGCACGCCCATCAGCCGCATCATGTCTAAAAACGTTACGGTTGTGCCCGCCTATAACGATGTCAGTGTGGCAGCGAGGATTATGCGCAATCACCAAATACACCATGTGATCGTCACTCATGAAAAACAAGTGGTAGGACTGATCAGTTCATTTGACCTGTTAAAGCTGGTTGAGGGTCACCGGTATGTGGAGAAGAACGCACCTCCGCGGTCCAGGAAAAAACGCAAGTCCTGATTTTCGCTTGCCAAAGGATGGGTCGGTCTACAAGATTCACAACATGGCATTTAGGTGAGAATGTTGTTTTGGCAATTCCGACAGAGTGGTCAGTGTTGAAGAGGATTTGTCCAGCTGAGCAGCGAGTTGATTTGGAGAAAAACCCCATTTCTGCGATGGAGAATCAAGATGGCCAATGATGGTTGCCAGCGCTTGGGGATATTTGTTCCGCTTCTCGTGTCAGCTTGCGTGTTTGCGCTTGCAACATTTTCCGTGAGTGCCAACGAACACTCTGCACAAATTATGACACGGCCTAACGGCCAGGATATCTGGAATCCGCGTTGGTTGAACCATAGTGTTTGGGACAAGAACCAGGACAAAGGTGTTCTAAGCAAAAGAAAGGCACGCCACCTCAGCTTCATGCGGCAAGGTGTTCCCGTCGAGTACAAGGGTGCCCGCAATCCTCTTTCAGCTTTACCGACCACAATCATCGAAGGACGGGCACTCTACGACAATAACTGCAAATCCTGTCATGGCTCAAACGGCAATGGCGAGGGCATGTTGGCCAACGACTTAAGTCCATCTCCGGCACTATTATCCTTTATGATTTCAATGCCCATGTCAGTAGACGAGTACCTTCTGTGGTCGATATCGGAAGGTGGAATTGTATTTGGATCGGAAATGCCTGCCTTCGCAAGCGAACTGGCAAGAGAGGAGATTTGGAAAATCGTTGTGTTCATGCGCGCTGGCTTTCCTCAATAGCGTTACATTACCTCTCAAAATCATTGGCAGGGTACTGGTGGGTGCAATTAAAACCACGAGCGAGAAACATCGCCTCACTTATGTCGACTTCCGTCAAGGAGGTGAAATGACAACTCAGCGGACTTTTCGGACATTTGGCCTATTTTGAGGACATGAACGCTTAGCAAAGTCCAGATACTGATAGCTCAAAGGCCCTCGAACAGTATGAGATCGGTCTCTGCCGACACTTCGCGTTCGGCACGTGCTGCGCGATAGGCGTCAGAATTGTAGAACGCTTGAGCAGCTTTGATATCATCGAACTCGATCAGTACAACTCTGCCAGAAACACTGCCTTCCTTGATCTCGGGATTCGGATTGCTCGCCAGGAGCCTGCACCCGTGCTCGATGATCGCATATTGCGATAGATCCTTGAACCGCTCAAATTCCTCTTCGTGATGAACGCGGATGTGCGCTACGAGATAGGCTTTTGACATGTCGTCTCTCCAGTTAAGATATCCTAAACTACAATCGTCATCAGCATTCGCCGTTCTGAAAGCATCCAGATCGGGCCGTATTGCGCCCGCGCGAACAAAACCGCCCAGAATTCGTTTCCTTCAGAGGTGCATTGTCGCAATCAAGTAGCGTCTTTTTCAATGCGTATATTCGATTGTTTGTTCATCCGGCGCCACAACAATCCGCATCATAGCTGTCAATGCGTCCATGATCCGGGCGTCACACATTTGGAATGCTAGAACGTGAACTGTTAGTAGCGGTTCGGTCCAGAACACTTTTACAACAACATCTTGCGCATTGATCTTTCGAACCAAACCCGATCGTTCATCGGCTATTCCCGATTACCGGCGTCAAAGGACCGCACATCGGTCAGGGAATCGGAACTTCTACGCAATTAGCCGTACTGATAGATTGACCGTTGAGACCAATACGAAGTCAGGTGTAGATGAACCCAGACCGGCAAAGGGAGAAGTATCGTGCCTAACCACCGTATCGACTGTCACTATCTCTCTCAAGAAGATCTGCTAGCCGCTGGATGCCTTGACATTGCTATGGCCATGGAGGCGGCGGAGAATGCGCTGCTCGCCTACGACTCCGGAGATGTGCTGTTTCCTGACAAGATTGTGCAGATCTTCTCTGACCAAACACAAGACAGGATAAATTGCCTGCCGGCTACATTTAAAAAAGAAGCGATATGCGGTGTAAAATGGGTCTCAGTATTCCCGCTCAATCCTGAGAAGCACGGTATCCAAAATCTCTCGGCAGTCATTATTCTGTCCGAGATCGAGCACGGATTTCCGATCGCATTTATGGAAGGTACGCTTTGCTCCAACATGCGAGTCGGTGCAATGGGTGCGATTGCTGCAAAGTACCTGGCACGCCCGAAAGCGGAATCGATTGGCATAATTGGCGCCGGTGAACAAGCAAAGATGCACTTGATCGCAATGAAGACAGCTATTCCGTCTTTGAAAACCTGTCGAATCGGCGCAAAGACGCAGTCCGAGGAAGACGAGTTTGTTCGCCAAATGTCGCCTCTGCTTCCAGATATGGAACTGGAAAGCAGTCACCAGGATTTGCAGGCTGCAGCAGACGGAGCAGATGTTGTTGTCACAGCGACCAGTGCGCAAGCGCCTCTACTGCAGGCGGCTTGGCTCAAACCGGGAGCCTTCTACAGCCATGTCGGTGGCTGGGAAGATGAGTATGCGGTCGCCAAAAAGTGCAACAAAATTGTTTGTGATGATTGGGAGACCGTGAAGCACCGCACCCAAACACTAAGCCGTATGTACAAGGACAACGAATTGGGCGATGGCGATATATATGCCAACCTGGTCGATATTGTTGCTGGAAGGAAACCTGGGCGCGAGACCGAAGACGAAATGATCTACTTTAATGCAGTTGGGCTCGCATTCGCCGATGTCGCGATTGCTCATGCGATGTATCTTCGGGCGCAGGATGCAGGCGTTGGACAAGATTTACGCATCCAGAACGAAATGATATTTGAGCATGCTCACTTGAAAGAATGGGTGAAAGTGTAAGGTATTCCCCTACAGGTTGACGTGATTGGTTCGAATAAAATGGTCGCATCGTTCGACTGTCGCCAATGTGTCGATCCGGATCTATCCGCGGTTCTCAAAATCAGCGTAGCACTCTGCAACGAATGGGGGCTGTATGTTCATTGATGTTTCGAAACAACCCGTTGAGACCATTACTGTTACATTCGAAGGTGAGGAGTTGTGCATCCGGTCCGGGCTCAGTATCGCCGCCGGATTGCTGGAGGCCGGTATCATCCACTTTCGCAATTCGCCGGTAACGGAATCGCCTCGCTCACCGTTTTGCATGATGGGCGTCTGCTTTGAATGTCTGGTCATTGTGAATGGCATTGCCAACTGTCAGGCCTGTATGATCGAAGCGCGCGAAGGAATGCGCATTTCCCGCCAATCCGGTGATGGCAGCGGGCTGACAGGCACAAAGGCTGACTGAAACCATGAGTGACGGCCTGGATCATGACCTTGTGATTGTCGGATCTGGCCCTGCCGGCATGGCTGCCTCACTGGTGGCGGCAGAACACGGAGAGCGTGTTCTCGTACTCGACGAACAGCGCCAACCCGGCGGTCAAGTTTTCCGTGCGATGGAGAAAAACGATGCGGCATCACGCCCTGAGCTCGGAGATAGTTACTATGCCGGAAGCAAGCTGATCCGCTCATTCCGCAGAGCAAACGTCGACTACCGGCCCGGTACAACTGTCTGGCATGTGTCTAGCGAGGGTGAGATAGGTTTCACACAAGACGGTGAGGCAAAAATTGTAAAAGCCGGACACGTTGTCGTGGCGACTGGTGCGATGGAGCGGCCGTTTCCGGTCAAAGGCTGGACAAACGCTGGAGTCATGTCCGCCGGTGCAGCACAGGTTCTGCTCAAAGAGGCGGGCATAGGTATCGAAAACGCGGTTTTCGCGGGAACAGGGCCGTTGTTGTACCTTGTCGTCTATCAGTACTTGCAGGCAGGAATTCCGGTCAAAGCAGTGCTCGACCTGACGCCAGCCGAAAACTACTTTGCGGCTGTGCGCCATTTGCCGGCGGCCATTCTAAGTTCGGGAAAGCTGCTCCGCGGCCAGAAATGGAAACGTAGAATAACGCGCTCGAACATCCCCTTTCTTTCCGGGATTCGCAATATACGCATATGCGGCACCGGAGCGGTAAATTCGATCGAATATCTAGTAGGCAGCACTTGGAACAAAATCGAAACACAAAATGTTCTTCTTCATCAGGGTGTTGTTCCGAATATCAATATTAGCGCATCTGCCGGTTGCGATACCCGCTGGAACGAAAGGCAGGCTGCCTGGACGGTGGTTGTGGATGAATGGTTTCGGTCGAGTCAATCTCGCATTTCGGTGGTCGGCGACGGCGCAGCAATCGGCGGTGCGGTGGCAGCGCAACATGCCGGGTATTTGGCAGCATTGGGGGCACTTGAGCGTCTTGGAAAGATTGACACAACAATACAGACGAAGCTGGCTCGTGCACATGCCGTGGCACTAAGGGCTGAACTTAGGCTTCAGCCGTTTCTCGAAACGCTCTTCCGTCCGGCAAGGCATATGCGGATTCCGGTCATGGATGATGTTGTTGTGTGCCGTTGTGAAGAAATCCATGCCGGACAGATTCGTGAATTTGTTGGGATTGGCTGCTCGGATCCAAATCAGGTCAAGAGCTTCAGCCGGTGTGGCATGGGGCCGTGTCAGGGGCGGTTCTGCGGCCATACGGTTTCGGAACTGATTGCTGATATCGAGAGCAGGCCGGTGGGTGAAGTCGGTTATTTCCGGTTGCGTCCTCCGGTCAAACCCCTGCGGCTAAGCGAACTGGCGACACTTTCCGATCTTCCTAAAGTGGATTGAATGGCCGTGCCCTCAAACAAAACCGGAAACACCGCGGACGTGATTGTTATTGGCGGCGGATTGCATGGATTGTCGGCTGCGCTGCATCTGTCCATGCAGGGTGTCGACGTCACTGTCTTGGAAAAAGACTATTGTGGCCGCCATGCTTCGGGGGTCAACGCTGGCGGTGTTCGTCGCCTGGGTCGCGCACTTCCCGAGGTGCCCTTGTCAGTTGCTGCGGCCGAACTCTGGCAGAACATCGAACAACTTGTGGGCGATGATTGCGGGTTCGAGAGCACCTGCCAGATCAAGGTGGCGGAGACCGAAGCGGATCTCAGAAAACTTCAACACCGCTCGAAAGAACTGCAAGACCTGGGATTTGACCACGAGGAAATCATCGACCGCAAGACGTTGAGGAAGCTGCTGCCGGCAGTGAATCCGGAATGCGTAGGCGGCATGGTCGTGCATGGTGATGGACACGCCAATCCTTTCCGAACGGTTCAGGCCTTTCGTCATAGAGCTTCATCGCTTGGGGCGCAGATTTACGAGGGTGCGCAGGTCACGGAGACTGACCGACGTCATGGTGTCTGGGTGGTGCGAACTGCAAATGGAAATCGTCATGAGGCCCCGGTGGTCATTAATTCGGCCGGCGCTTGGGCGGGCCGGTTTGCCGACCAGATGGGTGATCGGGTCAGCCTCAGACCAGCCGCATTGATGCTGATGATTACGGCCCGTCTGCCTGCTTTTATCGATGTGGTCGTCGGTGCGACCGGCCGTACCTTGTCTTTTAAGCAGTTCGAAAACGGCACGGTCATGATTGGTGGTGGATTTGAGGGTCAGGCGAACCTGGAAACAAACCAGACAACATTGGATTTTGCCGGACTTGCGACAAGCGCCCGCTCTGCAATTGCGATTTTCCCAATTATGCAAAAAGCCCGGATTGTCCGGCAGTGGGCAGGCATTGAAGGAATGATGGCGGACGGAATTCCAGTGCTCGGACCCAGCCAATCGGAGGGCTTGTTTCATAGTTTTGGTTATTCAGCGCATGGTTTTCAATTGAGCCCGATTTGCGGAAAGATCGTCAGTGACCTTGTTTTGACCGGATCAACGGATCTGCCCATTGCCGCTTTCCGTGCAGACAGGTTCAATACCTGACAAAAACGGCACAATCAGCAATCCAGCCTTAACGTTTTGGCGATCGCCACTACAATCGGGATTTGACTGTTTTGATGTCCGCTCTGGGCTCAATGCGGGAATTCGCTGCGACGCCATTGCGGTATTCGACATTCCGCGCGCAACTTGCGCTTTGTCAATGCTGGACAAGTCGCCTCGTGATAATAAAACACACAATGCCACGTTGATCGGGAGGAACAAATGAAACTCACCGCAATTGCAATTTCCTTTGCGTTGCTTTCGGCTCCAGCATTTGCTCAAGATCGAACACCCGCGCCAGAAGGCGCTCGTGCATACATTATCTCACCGAAAGATGGCGCAACCGTTTCCAGCCCTGTAACAGTGATCTTTGGGCTTGAAGGCATGGGTGTAGCGCCGGCCGGAACAGAAAAAGAAAAGACCGGACATCATCATCTGATCATTGATGTTGATTTGCCTTCGTTGAATGAACCGGTGCCATCAGACGAAAACCATCGACATTTCGGCGGTGGACAAACGCAAGTGAACGTTGAGCTAACATCGGGCTCTCACACATTGCAATTGATCATGGGCGATCATAACCACATCCCCCATGATCCGCCGGTCGCATCTGAGAAAATTTCGATTATCGTCAAGTGACGCTCAGGCGTGCGCTACCAACTTGAAGAGCCGCCCGATCAGTAGGGCGGTTTTTTTATATCTATCCTCGACTTTATGAACTGCTGCGATGGCCCTCATTGCTTCGGCTCTTGATCAGATCGGAGCGTTCAAGAGTCCGCATTGGGCTCGGAGCTGCCGATCACCGCGCTGCCCCCGGACGAATGCTTCGCGCCCCCAAATCGGACGTTCGCTGCGGATGCGGCACGCAGAACGCGCACGCAATTAAGCAAAAGAAAATTCGGGCTTGCAACGAGTTGAGATTCATCAGACGTCGAAACTTGAAGCGCTGATGATTTGCTCCGGCAATTTCATCCAACGCCGGCAAACTGCGTTCCATCGCACATGATTTTTGTCGAGGCGCGGCTATTGAATGTCGCTGATTGCCCAGCCTATTTTGCATGTTCGTTCGGCAGGGAGTCATGCAGCATGAAGTTTGGCATTGGGCAGTCGGTTTCCAGAAAGGAAGACGACAGATTTGTTTCAGGGCGCGGTCTTTTTGTCGAAGATTTGGATCCCCCTGATGCGCTACACGCCGCATTTTTCAGATCGGATGTGGCTCATGCCCGCATCAAACGCATCGATGTATCGGCGGCCAAGGCCGTGGATGGGGTTGTTGCGGTACTGACGGCGGCTGACAGCCTTGCCGACGGATTGGGCGGGCTAAGCTGCCACACATTGTCACCGCAACTGCATCGCAATCAGGCAGGCCATTCAACCGCGGCAATTGCCGGTGAACGGATTTTATACGTTGGTACACCGCTGGCTGTGGTGGTGGCCGAAACCCGCAATATCGCCCGTGACGCCGCCGAACTGATCGAAGTGGACTATGAATATTTGGACGGCGTGTTCACAATCGAACAAGCCATTGCGGATGGAGCGCCGGTGCTGCGAGATGATGCGCCCGGCAACATCGCCTTCGAATTGGATATCGGAGACGCTTCCGCGACCGACGCGGCATTTCGCAAAGCTGCCCACACCATTGAAATAAAGCTCCGCAACAACCGGGTGTCCGCCAATGCAATGGAAATGCGCGGGGCGGTAGCAAGCTATGATGCGCGGCTTGACCGTCTGGTCTTTCATACCTCCACCCAAGCGCCACACTCTGTGCGAACCGATCTTGCTTCGGCTCTTGGCCTGCCGCCCGCATCGGTTCGGGTCGTTGCCCCTGATGTCGGCGGCGGGTTTGGCATGAAGGGTGGTGTCTACGCTGAAGATATTTTGACCGCATGGTGTGCCTGGCGCCTGAAACGGACCGTACGTTGGCACGCTGATCGAACGGAGTCGCTACTGACGGATTATCACGGGCGCGATCAGACCGTCATGGCGAGACTTGCCCTGGATACCGAAGGGCGGTTTCTCGGCTTGCGGGTGCACAGCGACTTCAACACCGGTGCGCATCTCTCCACAGGCGCTGGCGTATCGCCAATGCTGGCCTGTGCGTTGGCGACCGGGTGCTACAAATTCCAGGCTGCGCACGCCACAGGCCGGGCGGTGCTGACCAACACGTCGCCAACCCAGCCCTATCGGGGAGCGGGCCGGCCGGAGGCCGCCTTCCTGATTGAGCGGCTGGTCGACAAGGCGGCGCGCGAAACCGGCATCGACCGGATCGAGCTGCGGCGCAGGAACCTCGTTCGAACGGAAGACATGCCCTACAAAATGCCGCTTATTTTCACGATCGATGCGGGCGACTATGCCGCCTTGATGGATCGGGCGTTGGAACTCGCGGTATGGCAGGATGCCGAAAAGCGAAAGAAAGCAGCAGCGGCCCGCAACCGGCTTTACGGGATCGGAATTGCGCTGCATCTGGAGAATGCCGGCCTTGCCAATGAGGCGGCAGAGATTCGCATTGATCAATCCGGTGGCGCGACTGTCGTTACAGGTACATTCAGCCACGGGCAGGGTCATGAAACGGTCTTCGCTCAAATGGTATCAGAATGGCTCGGCGTGCCGTTTGACCGCATCCGGTTTGTGCAAGGGGATACTGATGCGGTCGATCTGGGCCGCGGGACCGTTGCCTCCAGGTCGATGGTCAATGGCGGTTCTGCATTACAGGCGGCTGCGGACAAGATCGTGGAAAAGGGCCGGTTGATCGCCGGTCACATGATGGAAGCCGCGGCTGATGATGTCACATTTGAAGCAGGTGATTTCACGGTTACTGGAACGGACAGACGGGTCACGCTTGCTCAAGTCGCAGCGTTCGCTCATCAACCAATGCTGCCACCGCATCTGGGAATGGGACTATCAAGCACCGGCGACTTCGCTCTGCAAGGCTTTACTTTTCCTTGCGGATGCCAGATCGCCGAGGTCGAGATTTGTCGCGATACCGGATCGATCGAATTGTTGGGAATTCATTCGGTGGATGATGTGGGAACCGTCATCAATCCGATGTTGCTGGACGGTCAACTAGTCGGTGGTATCGCGCAGGGCATCGGTCAGGCGTTGATGGAAGACATCGTCTACGATGAGAGTGGTCAGTTAATATCCTCAAGCTTCCTCGACTATTGCATGCCCCGCGCAGACGACATTCCGCCAATCACAATCGAGACCCAATCAACGCCGACGGCCAGTAATCCTCTGGGAGTAAAAGGCGCCGGTGAAGCTGGTACTGTTGGCGCTACCCCGGCCGTCATTTCGGCCGTACTGGATGCACTGGAAGAATGCGGCATCACCGATATTGAAATGCCAGCCACGCCGGAACGGGTTTGGAGGGCCATTCATGGCAAACAATAATGGCCGGTAGCGCAATCAGCCGAAGTCAGGCCGGAACGAATGGCCATCTGCGATGACGTGGCATCGGCCGATACCGCCAAAATGCATCGGAACCAGCAGTTCGCCGGACTCGGCGAGGCGTTGCAGAAGGGTAATGCGGGTCAGCCGTGCCTGATCCGGGTCGCTACAGAACGCGCTACTCCACTCCGGCGCCAATATCTGCATTGGGGAATGAATCGCATCACCACTGAACACAGCGCGATCGCCTTGGCGCGACACTTCCAGGCTCATATGTCCCGGCGTGTGGCCCGGTGAGGAATGCAATATCAATCCATCGCCAAGTTGCCAGCCGTCCTGGACCAGATCCAAGCGCCTTTCCTCCATGATCGGCAACACACTATCGGTAAAGCTGCCGTGGCCAACGGCTCCGTCCAGCCGCTCGACCTCGCTTTGCCAGAAGTCAAACTCGGTGCGGCTGGTGATGTAGCGGGCGTTTGGGAAAGTGGGCACCCAGCGCCCATTCGACAGCTTTGTATTCCAGCCGACATGATCGGCGTGCAAATGTGTACAGAAAACAATGTCGATATCCTGCGGGCCGACGCCGCTTCTGGCCAGTTCGGAAAGCCAGGCGCCGCCACTGCGCCGATGCCACTCGGGCCTGTTGGGCCTTTCCTTGTGGTCGCCCACGCAAGTGTCGATGAGGATATTTCGGCCGTTCAGCTTTAGCAGCCAGGAACGAACCACCAATCTTGCAAGATCGCCATGGATAAAATCTGGCGAAAGCCAATCCAGATCGGCGGCCAGACGCTCCGGTTCGGCGAGCGGGAAGAGTGTCTTCACCGGAATCTCAAACCGGCGGATATCGCAGATTTCCGTTACGGTGATGTCGCCGACTTCAAAGCGAAGCATTGCACTCACATAATTCGTGGTTTCTCAATTGAGGCATCGCGAGCGGCATCGGGCCCGTCCCATAACCGGCCAATATAGCGCTCACCGGTGTGTCCATTTGAGGCATCGGAGACCAGCCAGAGTATCGGATCTCGCATGACCCGCGGAGACAGCAAATTACCATCGGCCCCCTTCTTGTTCGGAGACGGTGGTATGATGTCGGTGTCGGTAGCACCACCGGGCAGCAGTACGTTGACATCGATGCCCGATCCGGCGAGATCCCGCGACCACACCCTGCTGGCGGCCTCGAGAAAGGCCTTGGTGGGACCGTAGGGCGAGTATCCGTTTCGGACCATCGTCTGATCCGACGTCGATACGTTGATGATCTTGCCGAAACCGCGTTCCAGCATTTTGGGAACAACTGCCCGCGCCATCAGGAAAGGACCGTTGACATTGGTGTTGACGATTTTCTGCCATCCATCGACATCGGAGAGCCAGAACTTGGTTGGAACGGTGTTGTAGGTTTCGGAAATCAACCGCATACCCCGGCCGGCATTGTTGACCAGGACATCGATCTTGCCAAACCGGTCCTGCACCGCAGCCACGGCGCTTTCGCAAGCCGCGGCATCGGTAACATCTGCAACCAACGCCAAGATATTGTTATTGCCCGCAATCGCCCGCAGTTGAGCGTCAGCCTCAGCCAAGGCGGGTGTATTCGACGATCCGGTAACGCAAATTCGACAACCGGCTTCCGCCAATGCAAGTGCCATTTCAAAGCCGAGCCCCCGGCTGCCGCCCGTGATCAGGACGCAACGGCCGACAAGCGAACGATCGATTGGCGCTTTCGACATCACGGCATGTAACCTCCACCGTTTACCCACAAGACCTGACCCGTCATGAACCGGCTATCGGGTCCGAGCAAGAATATTATTGGTCCGACGACGTCGTCCGGTTCAGCCATTCTGGCAAGCGGGGTCATCCCAACATAGGCGTTGACGTCAAGCTGGGTAGCCTGATCTTCATCCGACCGGCCGGTTCCGCCCCGTAAAAATGCCGTATCGACGGCACCGGGGGCCACCGCATTGACGCGAATTCCCGGCGCGACTTCATGGGCCAGAGTTTTCGTAAGATGAATGATGCCGGCCTTTGCCGCTCCGTACGGACCGTAGCCGGGTCGGACAAAACTGGCCAATCCCGAGACAATGTTGACGATTGCCGGTTGGCGCCCCCGACGCAGTTTTGGCAACGCGGCTTTCGAGGCGAGAAAGGCACCGCGAAAATTGCCAATCATTGCTTCGTCGAATTCGTCGATACTGGTCTCCTCGATCGACTGGATCGGGGTCATAAATCCAGCCAGGTTCACAAACCCGTCGATCGGGTCCAGCCGGTCAAAAGCCAAGCGGATTGATTCCTCGTCAGCCAGGTCGATCGGGCTGACCATAACGGTTTCCGGCGGCGGATGGCGCTCCAGCGACGCTGGCAAGTCCAGCACAGTCACACGCCAACCGTCAGACAGGGCCCGTCTTGTCAGCGCGCGCCCAATGCCACCGCAGCCGCCTAGTAGCGTCACATGCCTTGCATTTTCTGCCATGATTTCACTCATTGCTTTCATGTGCGGCACGACAACCGCACATGAAGATCAACGGACTCAGTTTACGATCAGCTGTCCGGACAATCGTCCGCCGGCCACTCATCAAGTTTGGCCCACTTTCCATCCTTGATTTGAATGACATAGCCGGGAAGTTCGGCATCACGGCCGACAAAGCAGATATTCTTGCCCAGTACACCGGAAAAACGAATGCCGGTGAGTTTCTGACGAATGATGTCCCGCTCCTCGGCAAGCTTGTCTGGATCGCCGGTTACACCACCCTCTCGCATTGCCTGTGCCAGCAGATAGACGCTGTCATAGGATTGCGCATCGGTATGATGGGCTCCGAGCTTGCGAATTCCACGGCTAGCGTTTTCCTCCATGAATTTGTCAGTGAACGCTGACGCTTCCGGAGACGAATCCCGGTGAAAGCCTGCTACAAATGTCGTTCCCTCGGCGAGGTCACCAAATAATTCCAAGATGTTTGGATCAGAAAAGATCTGGCTGCCAATCATGCGACCCTTGTAGCCCTGCCGCTTAAGTTCACGGATCGTTTTTGCGGCATTTTCTGGCAATCCGGCCACGGCGACCAGGTCGGGATTTTTCTGGACTATACCCGCGATCTGCGGTGCCACATCAAAGCTTTTATAGGTGATGGCAACTGGCTCGCCATGCTCGATGCCGAAGTTTTCCAGAAGCGCCGGATAAAGTGCGGTTCCAACAATGTTGGCCACACGCTCATCGGAGACATAAACGATCTCCGCCGTTTTGCGCGGGTAGTCCAGCTTAGCGATCGTTTTCAGGAGGCGGGCAAACTGCTTGCCTTCGCCTTCCGTCAGGCGCCAGGCCCATTCCTTGCCATCGGTCAAACCCGGCGCCGACGACGCATTGGAGATCATGACGATCTTCTCGCGTTCGGCGACATTGAAGGCCACCGCTGCCTCACCGGAAGAGAACGGACCAATGATGGCCAGAACGCCATTATCCTTGGCCAGCGTCCTCGCGGCGAGTGCGGCCTGTTTGGGATCAGAAGCGCTGTCGAATTTGAAGACTTCGATTTGCTTGCCATTGACCCCGCCGGCTGCATTGATTTCCTCAACAGCGATCTCGACCGCCGCAATCGCCGGTTCACCTGGACCTTTGAGCGGACCGGAGGTGACTGTTATGAATCCGAGTTTGATGGTTCCTTCGGCCTGGGCTGCATAGGCAAATACCACAGCCAGGCCGATGACTATGGTCCGTAACGCCATTTGAAATCTCATGTCTTCTCCCCTTTCATTGCTCTGGTTGTTATCTGTTCGTGATAGTCATGCCGCATCCTGTGCACCGAAATAGGCTTCGGCAAGGCGCGGGTCGGAGGCAAGCTCTTCTGCAGCACCGGATGCCCTCACCTCACCCAGTTCAAGCACATATCCACGCGACGCATATTGCAGCGCCATGTGGGTATTTTGCTCAACTAGAAGGATCGAAAGGCCTTCCTCGTTGAGTTCCCTGATCAAGGTGAACAATTGCTCGACGAGTATCGGCGAAAGCCCGAGAGACGGTTCATCGAGCATCATCAGTTTGGGGCGCGCCAACAAAGCCCGGCCGATCGCCAGCATCTGCTGTTCTCCACCCGAAAGCACCGACGCCATCGCATTTCGCCGTGCGGCGAGATTGGGAAAGCGGTCAAAGACCCGCTCGATATCTTCACTAATATCGCGGGCCGATCTTGTGTAAGCACCCATCAGGAGATTGTCCTCTACGGTAAGGCTGACAAAGATCTGTCGGCCTTCGGGCACCAGAACGATTCCAGACTTCACCCGCCTCGAAGTGTCCCACGCCTGAATAGGTGTGCCGTCAAATATCAACGTGCCGGCCGAAACCGGCGTGGCTCCGGCAATGGCCCGCAATAGCGATGATTTGCCCGCGCCATTGGCGCCAAGAACAGTGACTATCTCCCCCTCGGCCAGCGTCAGATCTACAGATCGAACAGCGTGGTTGGCGCCATAGCGGACATCCAGACCGTTGACGTCAAGCAACATGGGATTCACCCTCGCTCTGGCGAAGACCCAGATAGGCCTCTTGTACATCGAGATCGTCGCGCACACCGTCGACCGTTCCATCGTAGATCAGGCGGCCGAAATTCAGGACGGTAACCCGTTCGCACAGACTGTTTACGAAAGGCATGTCGTGTTCAACGACAAGCAAGGTCACGCCGTTTGCCGAGACCCCGTGCAGAAAATCGCGCAAGCTGGCCGTTTCGACGGGATTGAGACCAGCAGCCGGTTCGTCGAGGAGCAAAAGCCTCGGCCGGGAGACCAGGGCACGGACGACTTCGATTTTTTTACGCACGCCGTATGGCAAATTGCCCACAATCTCACCGGGGTATGGATCGAGCCCGAACATGTCCAGCGTATCGAGAACTGCACGCCTTTCCTGTGAACCGGACATCCATCCAACGGGTTTCAACATCTGCACAGGTGACGCCTTTGAATGCTGCCCCAACATAATGTTCTCCACGACGGAGAGATGCGGCATCAAGCGGATGTTCTGGAAACTGCGCGCCATGCCGAGGCCGATCCGGCTGCGCGATGGAACGCCGGCTAGATCGCGTCCAGCAAACAATATCGCGCCGGAATCGCACGGAAAAACCCCGGAAATGAGATTGAACAGAGTCGTTTTCCCCGCGCCATTGGGGCCGATCAGTGCGTGTCGCGTATTGGTTTCAATCTCGAAATCAACATCTTCCAGAACGACCACTCCGCCGAAATGCTTGCACACTGCCTGAATTTGAAGGATCGGTTCACCCATGGCGGCCTCCGGGCGACAGCCGCAACCACAGCCGGTCGAGGGAGTCCCGTGTAACAATGCCTTCAGGCCGGACGATCATCATCGCGACGATCAGAACCCCGAAAATGAAAAACCGCCAATCTTCACCAATGCGAAGAACTTCGGGAACAAGAGTGAAGAATGCGGCACCGAACAGCGGGCCCCAAGCGGTCTGGGTACCGCCGATCAGGACATAAAGCAGCACGAAGATGGACAAGAACGCGTTGAAGTACTGGACCTCGACAAAGCCGAAATAGAACGCATAAAGCGCACCGGACAGACCCGCCAGACCACCGCCAATTGCAAAAGCCGCAACTTGAATCGCCCGATTATTGACCCCCATTAGATCGGCGACCGGCTCGTCATCGTGTACCGCCCGCATGGCCAGCCCGATCCGGGTCGACATGAGGTAGAAGACAAACAGGATGACCAACACCGTGGAAGCGATGATTGCACCCACCTCAACGTAGTCGCTGACCGTCAGACCGACTGCCCCGCCGAGAAACTCCGAATTGATGATGATACCGGCAACAACTTCGGCAAAGGCAAATGTTGCAAGGACCATATAGACGCCTCGCGTGCGCAAAATCGGGAATGCGATGATAAATCCGATGACGCTTCCCAGTGTTATGGCGAACAGGATCGACGCCCAGACGGGAAATCCATAAAGCGATGAAAGGACCGCCGCCGCATAGGCGCCGATCGCCTGGAAACCGGCGCCGCCGAGATTAAGCTGGCCTGAGGCTGCGGTGACGTAAATGCCATAGGCGAAGATGATGTTGATCCCGAGGATCGACAACAATCCGGCGACATAGCCGCTCATCAGAATTTGCCCTTGCCGATGGCATTGTGCCCGAACAGGCCCCGTGGTCGGAGCAACAACAGGGCCAGCAACAGACCCCAAACGGTAATCTGAACGGATGTGGCACCAAAGAAATGAATCGAAAGCGTCTCCGTCATTCCGACGATCAGGCCTCCGGCTATGGCACCCCAGACTGAGCCCAAACCGCCGATAACCATGCCGGCAATTGCCTTTGTGCCGACATTGTCACCCATATAGGGACTGACTTCGCCGTAATTGACGGCGAACAGCGCGCCTGCGAGGCCGCACAGCAAGCCGGTCAGGACGAAAACGATCGGAACGATACGGTTCACCTCCACACCCATCAGTTTCGCAGCATCGGGATTTTCGGCTGTGGCGCGAAGCGCGCGTCCGATTCGGGACCGTGTGAGCATCACTGACAGGCAGGCCACAATACCGAGCGAAACAATCAGGCTGACAAATTGTGGAATTGAGACGACCAGCCCGGCAAATCGCCAATTGAGGTCCGCAAATGGGGTGTGGAATGCTCGGGGGTCCGAACCGTGTGCAATTAGGATCATGTACTCAAAAATGAGAAGGAAACCCAATGACGACACCAGCGGAATAGCATGCTCGGTGGCATCACCGTGCTTGGCTTTGAAGTATCGATACGTGAACCGCTCAACGAGCAAAGAACCGGCGATGGCGCACAAAATTCCAATTGCAAGCGATGGCGCCCAGCCGAGCGGCTCCGACAGTCCAAACGGCAGGCCGTAAAACGAAACGGACCAACCAACCATTCCCGCAACCATGAACAGGACCGGAATAGTGAAGTTGAGGAAATTGAGAATGCCGATGGTCAGCGTAAAGGCGACCGCAACCCCGGCATAAATGCCGCCAAGCATCAATCCATTCAGAATCTGTTGAACCAGAAGCATCAGACGTTCGCCCAGGGCACCGGTCAATTCCTCCAACTATGCGCCAACGGTTGGTTCCGTTCCTGCCTTTACGGTAAGGGTCTCTAATCTCATCCCACTTGTCCAGACAAATTTTGATTGACGCTATGGATTGCAGGGCTGAGAATGAGCGCCTCGACTGGCCAATAGGCGGATAAAGAACCGATGAGCGACACGAATGACCGGGTTTTGATAGTCGGTGCCGGGCCGGTCGGCCTTGTTGCAACTGCATCATTGTTGACCGAAGGGATCCCTGTCACTTTGCTGGAAGCGACGCCTGATCTGGCTGAGGACCTGCGCGCGTCAACCTTTCATCCGCCCACACTGGATTTTCTGGATCGGTTCGGCGTTGCCGACCAGCTGATTGAGCGAGGATTGATTTGTCCCCACTGGCAGTTTCGAGATCGCAAACAGGGCGTCGTCGCGACGTTTGATTTGGGATTACTCAAGGATGAGACTGCCCATCCGTACAGGCTTCAATGTGAACAATGGAAGTTGACAGCTGCGCTGAGAACTCTTGTCGACGACCACCCGGACGGCAACCTCATAACTGATTTCAAGGTTGATCAGGTGAAACAGGACGAGACAGCTGTCCAGGTGGGCGGCACTCGACCTGATGGTTCGAGAGACCGGTATTCGGGGCGGTTTCTGATTGGTGCTGACGGCGCGCGTTCCGTCGTGCGAAAGATGACGGGTACAGGTTTTGATGGACTGACCATTCCGGAAATCTTTCTCTCGCTGTCGACAACATTTCGCTATCACGAGGCAATCGATGATCTTACCAACATTGCCTATGTTTCCGATCCCGACGAATGGTTGGTGCTGCTGAGAACACCAAGCCTATGGCGGGTTTTGCTGCCTACGGATCCATCTGATACGGAAGAATCAATGATGGATCCTGACCGTTTGGAAGCGCGACTACAGGCCGTTGTCCCGTCGCAGGAACCCTACGAGGTGGTTCACAAGACCGCCTACCGGGTGCACGAGCGAGTCGCAGAGAAATATGTGCACGGCCGGATATTTCTCGCAGGTGATGCCGCTCATTTGAACAATCCTTTGGGCGGCATGGGAATGAATGGCGGCATTCACGATGCGATCAATCTGACCGACAAGTTGGTGCAAGTGTGGAATGGCGCCCCGCCGGATCTGATCGACCGTTACGAACGGCAACGCCGCAAGGTTGCCATTGAAACCGTCCAGACCCAGGCGCTGCGCAACCGGCGCATTCTCAATGAGACCGACCCGGAGAAACGACAGGCATATTACGATGACTTACGCGCTACAGCGGACGATCCCGAGCGTCACAAGGCGTTTGTTATGCGATCATCGATGATCCAGTCGCTGCGTGAACTGGAGAATGTCGAGTAGCGGAACGGCGATCATCAGCGGCGGCAATATTGATTACAATGTCGGGGCATATGTGATTGTCGTGGAGAGCTGAGGGAAGCATGCGGATTACCGTTGCCACACAGACCGCAAAACGGCCGAAGAAGGCGCCAAGATATCTCGAGATTCTCGAAATGATCCGGTCGCGCATCGCGAGCGGAGAGTATGCTGTGGGCAACAGGCTGCCAAGCGAAGCGGACTTTTGCACCGAGTTCGCGTCCAGCCGCTTTACCGTTCGGGAAGCCCTGCGGCGCCTGCAAGCAGAAGGTTTGGTGGAACGATACCAAGGTGCGGGAAGCACGGTTGTTCGCCAATCTCCATCCGGCGTGTTCGTGCAGAGCCACCGCTCCGTCTCCGAATTGAGCCAATTCTCCCTGGATACGCACTACCAGTTTCTAGGCAGCACCAAAGGTCCGCTTGAGCCCTCAGTTGCACCACTTGTCGGCGGCGCAGCCGGAGAGGATTGGTTCATTTTTAGAGGCTTGCGATCCATCGAGCCCAATGGCGAGCCACTTTGCCTGATCGAAAGCTACATTCCTGCCCGATTTGGCGCGTTCATTCCCAACCTCGCCGACACGGATGGGCCATTATACTCAGTGCTGGAAGCAAAATCCGGCGAGCGGATCATCTCCGCGACCCAATCTGCCCAGGCTCTGGAAATGCCATTACACGTCAGCGAGGCCTTGTCGGCGGCACCACATGGTATTTCCCTGCGCCTATTACGCCAATACCGAAGCAATACCGGCACGGTGATTGCTTCCTTCAACTGGCACCATGGTGGTGATCGATTTGTGCACAAAACCAAGCTCTCGCTTGAAAAAATCCGCGACTAGAAAAAGGGTATTCACGCAGTCGCAAGTTCAGATATGGCTGGCATGGTTTTCCAGATACCACTCAGCGATTTCTTCTCTGGTTGTGAACCACACATCGTCGAACTGACGGACGTAATCAAGAAACATTGTCAAAGCGCGTATTCTAAAGGGTTGTCCGATGACGTGAGGATGCAATCCAACATTCATGTGCCTGCCGCTTACCGCACTCTCCCGGTAGAGCTGATCAAACTGCTCCCGGAAGACCGCAAATCCGCCATCGACGTCTTTTCCCTGGCGCATGAAAACCGTGAAATCGTTGACTTCGGATGTATAGGGTATCGATACGATCGTCTTTCCTGACCGCGTGCGCACGAGATAGGGTTGATCGTCGTTGAGCAGATCGCAGGTGAAGATCAGCCCTTCTTCGGCGATGATGTCGACGGTGTTGGGCGTACATCGCAGCGATGATGACAGCCAGCCTTTTGCATCCCGCCCGACAGTTTCGCGATAAACCCGCAACGTTTCGCGAATGACTTTGCGCTCGGCATCCTCGTCATCCTGGAAATCGGTCAACAGTTCCGACTGTTCAAAATTATGCGCAACAATTTCGTAGTTTCTGGATACTGCATGGTCGATAATAGGGCGCCGCTCCAATCCGGTTTTAGCGTTCATCGTACAAGATGTTGGCACGCCTGCTTTCTCGAACGCCTCGAACATCCGCCAGACACCGACACGTTGGCCGTATTCGCGCCACGTATAGTTTGGATTGTCGTAAATACGTCCCGCAAGGGTTCCGCCAACAATGCCCGGACCGCCTGGATAGACAACCTGGTCGGTGTCTTTCACCTTGTCCCAATGCTCCAGATTGGTCGTCAGGATCAGCGCTAACCGCTTGTTGTCAGGCCACCGCAATGGCTGACGTTCAGGGATGGGGACAAAATCGTATTCCACGAAAACCTCCTAACTGGCAGGTTTTGAATCGGAGGCAGCCCAGCGCCGATCAAACTCCCAAATATCTTCGAAGCCGACGATCCGGCAGAATTCGTCGAAATCGTGTAGCGGTGCCTTAGTCACTTCCCCGCTGTCTTTCAGTTCCGCAAAGGCGGTTTGAAGTGCTTGCCCTGCGGCGAGGAAGCCGAGACCGGGATGAATTGCTATCGCATAACCGATCTCGGCCAGCCTGCTGGCAGGCAATACCGGGGTCAGACCGCCGGACACCATGTTGGCCAGCAGCGGCTTGGCACAACGCCGGGAGATTTCGATCAGTTCGTCTTCGCTTTCAGGGGCTTCCACGAAAATGACGTCGGCGCCTGCTTCGACATAGGCATCGACCCGCCTCAACGCCTCGTCCAGGCCCAGGCTGGTCCGGCTATCGGTCCGTGCAATCACCAGCAAGTCGGCGCTCGACCGACTGTCACAGGCAACTCTTATCTTGTCGGCCATGTCTTTGGTTGGGATCACTTTTCGACCAGGTGTATGGCCGCATTTCTTCGGGTATTCCTGGTCCTCGATCTGGATTGCGCTGACGCCGGCTGCCTCATATCCACGCACCGTTTGCCGAACGTTGAGCAATCCACCATAACCGGTATCGCCGTCCGCAATGACCGGGGTCGATGTTCCACCGACGATTTGGCTGACACGCGAAACCATGTCCGTGTAGGTTGCAAGACCCGCGTCCGGCAGTCCCAAATGGGAAGCGGAAACCCCGTACCCTGTCACATAGAGCGCCTTGAATCCCATTCTGTCGGCGATCAGCGCCGAAATCATGTCGTACACGCCGGGAGCGAGGACAAATTCCTGGGCCTCAATGGCGGATCGTAGGCGGGGGTCTGCCATGACCAATCTGCAGTTTTCCGGAACGAAGACAGTCGCGATTACAAGCAAGACAGGTACAGGGCCGGTCTGCGCTGGTCAAGCAAATCGACTATTTGTCCAGACAACTTGTTGACTGATCTCCAGATGCGGGTTCTGATGCATGATACCGGCCGACGACCGACCAAGTGCCCGCAAGTAAACCGATTGGAGGATTGCCATGTCGAAAGATGCATTGGGATGGCGCTGCAAATTTGCCGTGGTCGCACCGTCCACCAACACCATCGTCCAACCCGACATGGACAATCTGCGTGTCGATGGCGTCACCAATCACTTTGGCCGGATTTATGTCCCGAATATGAAAGTCCGAAATGACAAGGAATTTGTCGATCTGGTGGAGGCAATTGGATCGACGCTTTACGAATGTGTTGACCGATGCATGACCTGCGAGCCGGACTACCTGATCATGGGCATGTCGGCTCTGATGTTTTGGGACGGTCGCCGCGCGTCAGAAAAACGCATGCAGGAATTGTCTGATCATTGCGGGGTTCATGTTTCGGCCGGCTCTTTTGCCTGCGAAGCGGCACTCAATCTCACCAATTCAAAACGCATCGCGGTGATCTCGCCCTACTTTCCTGTTTCCGACAAAAACGTCACCCGTTTTTTCCAGGACTGCGGTTTTGATGTAGTCAAGTTCCGAGGACTGAAATGCCCAAGTCCGGTCGCTATTGCGCAGGTTCAGGAAAGCGAGCTGCGGCAGCACGTTCTCGACATGGATGACGATCAAATTGACGCCTTTGTCCAGGTCGGCACCAATCTTTCAATGGTCAACCTTTGCCTCGAAATGGAGCAGAAACTGGCCAAGCCTTTCATCGCTATCAACGCAGCGACGTATTGGCATGCACTTCGCGCCATGGGCATTATGGATCAATTTTCAGGCCACGGGCCGTTGTTCGAGAATCACTGATCCGACTTGCGCGAATCCAGTCTCCGCGCAATGGATTGGCGCGACCGGAGTTGTTTGGAAGATACTCGAATTGTCAGGAGCCAAGGCATTCGGCCTCTTGACTTGTGCAGCGAACTGGTAGTCGGTCACATTAATGTAGATTTGGGTCGGAAGCTCCTCGCCTATTCTGCCTGACGAACGTCGGCTATGGGCT
>JBFOMG010000039.1:0-100706 GCA_040830725.1 Rhizobiaceae bacterium | reverse complement strand
TTGGCCTTCGATGCCAATGGAAAGGGAGCCGAGATCTTTCGAAGCCTGGGCGAATGCGCCAGCAAACCCGTCATCGTCCTGCCAGTAGAAAGTTTGTGCGCCGGGAAATGTCTGAGACCATTTCAACCGCTCAAGCTCCGGAACAATTCCGGCAATCTCACCGGAAGCCAGCACGATCAGAAGGGTTGGCCGCTCCATCAGGTGAAAGTGCAATCCGGAAAGATAGTAGAAATTCGGACCCGGCACGATCGCCACGGCGCCAAGACCGGCATCCTTGATAATCTCGGTCAAGCGAGCCCGGCGCCTGGCAAACAAATCGCTCATTTGAGTTCTTCCAGTCCCACCGGATGGCCTGACATCCGCACATCATGGGCCACTTTCGGGTCGAGCGCCCTTGCCACAATGCGATACTCTGCGTTGATGATTTCGGTCACCCGCTCGTCGCTTTCGTCCGGGTTGCCGGCTGTAACAGATTCCGCCAGCCTGGAAAGTGCATTCACCGACGCGCTTAGGTCGTCGGCCGTTGCGTTCGGAAAATAGTGCAACACCTTGGAGCGAACGCCGGCATCGAGAATTTGGTCAAAAAACCTGGTCTGGAAAATGTTGCCGCTCAGTCCTGCGAGGTGCCGTCGAAAGGCATTGTCGGCGCGCAGCGCGTCATGAAATCGCTGTTCTCCAATCGCCTTCTCATAATCGGTCAGGAATGAATTGAGTTCAGATGGATCCGCCTTTCCACACATCGCCGCCGACCTTACCGCTCCGCGTGAAAGTATGAGAAATGTGTCCAGATAGTCGCCCAGATTATCCAGTTGAAACGGCGCGGCGATGGTTGTGCGATTGGGGAGGAACTGAACGAAATTCTCTCCAGACAAAAGGAGCAACGCCTCGCGGATTGGCGTGCGCGAGACCTTGAACCGGGCGGCCAAGCCAACTTCATCCAATGCTGTCCCCGGTTTGATCCGGAGCCATAAAATATCTTCGCGCAGCGCATCGTAGACTTGCAGTGCGCCGCGGCGAGTGCCTGATCCCTTCCCTTCGCCCAATATTCGCTCCAATCAGATAATCTCTTGTATAATGTTTGCATAATTGTATAATGATGTGCGGCATAAGACAAGCATTAGGGAGTGTTGAAATGTTAAGGGCATTGAAATTACTGGCGATTGGCGCGGGGCTGGCATTGGCGCTCACGCCGTTTGCCCAGGCGCAATCGAAAAAGATTGCCTACTTTGCGGCGGCTTCACAGAACGGTTTCAATCAAGCGACCTATGCCGGTGTTGAAGAGAAGGCCAAGGAACTTGGCTACGAGACGGCTATCTTTGACGGCAAGTTCGATCCGGCTCATCAGTATAGCCAGATCGAGGATGCGTTGGCCGGTGGCAACTTTGCCGGCTTCATCGTCGCGCCCAATGATACGGTCGGTATCGCTGGCGCGTTCGAACAGGTGATCGCCGCCGGTACGCCCATTGGCACCGTATTGTTTCCGGTAGGTCCTGACCTGACGACGCTTGAGCCTCAGGTAGAGGGCATCACCACAACCGTTGCCTCACCGCCGGTTGACGGGGCGACATTCCAGGCCAATGCAGTGGTCAAGGAGTGTGAAGGTCGCGATCCGTGCAATGTCGTAATCCTGATTGGCGCGAAAATTTTCCCGTTTGACAATCTGCGCCTCGAGACCTTCCAGAAGGTTCTCGCCGAACACGGCAACATCAAGGTCCTGGCTGTAGGCGAGGGTTGGTATGATCCGGACAAGTCTTTGACGGCGATGACCGACATCCTTCAGGCAGCAAACGATGTGCACGTGATCCTCTCAAATGCGGATCAGCATCTTGTCGGTGCGGAAATTGCACTTGAAGCTGCCGGCTATACGGTTGCCGATCTTTACCTGACAGGCGGCGGCGCGGCATCAATTGCCATCGACGCCATTCGCGAAGGGCGCTGGGACGCAACACTGGCCTATTTCCCGAAAACCATGGGTGCGCTTGCCGCAGAGCAGATCGTCAATGCAATCGAAGGCAAGCCGGTGACCCAAGTCATCAATATGGATACTGCCGGTCCGCTGGAAGCGATGATCGACAAGGGCGTGCTCGACGCCAACCCTGACTTCAAGGGTGAGTGGGCCCAGTAATATCGGATCGGTTGATCCACGCCGGGGCGATTAGGCCCCGGCTACACCCAACTCTTCAAGGTGAATACCGTGACTAAACACTTTCGCGTATCCGCTGATATTGGCGGGACGTTTACCGATATTGTCTTTCAGGACAGCCAATCCGGTTCCTGCGGCGCTCACAAGGTGCTTTCAACGCCCCACAATCCGGCGTTGGCCGTGTTGCAGGGTATCGAGGCGGCGATTGATGCCGATGCCGACATTGATTTCTTTGTACACGGCACGACGGTGGGACTGAATGCGCTGCTGACGCGCCGAGGTGCAAAAGTCGCGCTGCTTACGACACAGAACTTCCGCGACATCTACACGATCCAGGGCAACAACCGCGGAGAGATCTTCTCCATCCGCTGGAACAAGCCGAAACCACTGGTGTCTCTGGAGCACACATTTACCGCTCGCGGACGAATTGCCGCCGACGGAGAAGTTGTCGAACCATTGTCGCTTGAAGATCTGGACGAACTTGTAGACGCTGCAAAAAAAGAAAACTACGAGGCGATCGCAATCTGCCTCTTGTTCGCGTTTAAAAATCCGGCCCACGAAATCGAGGCGGCAAAGTATCTGGCCGAGCGTTTGCCCGGCGTGGCTATCGCCCTGTCGCACGAGGTCTCACCTGAGTGGCGCGAGTTCGAGCGAACCTCGACGACCGCCATGGACAGTTACCTGGCGCCGGTCGTGCGGAAATATCTTGAAACGCTGGTTGGCGAGCTCGAGGGCCGGCTTCCCGCCGGGCAAGGCATTCATGTCATGGAGTCCAATGGCGGCGTGATGAGCGCAGCTTCCGCAAGCCGCTCTCCGCTCCAGACATTACTCTCAGGACCGGTGGGCGGCGCAATCGGCGGTAAGGCCTTGTCGGCCGCAACCGGCCGGCCGAACCTGATCTGCGTCGACATGGGCGGCACCTCATTCGACGCCAGCCTGATTATCGATGGGCTTCCGTCCGGCTCCAACGAAACCACGCTGGAAGGCCTGCCTGTGCAAATGTCGGTGGTCGATATTCACGTCATTGGCGCAGGCGGTGGCTCAATAGCCTGGGAAGAGGCCGGTGCCATGCGTGTCGGTCCGCAATCGGCCGGCTCCAATCCTGGGCCGGT
This sequence comes from Rhizobiaceae bacterium, assembly GCA_040830725.1. GTDB lineage: Bacteria > Pseudomonadota > Alphaproteobacteria > Rhizobiales > Rhizobiaceae > JAWKWH01. The sequence goes on along the minus strand of JBFOMG010000039.1, from coordinate 97,451 downwards.
CTGCTACGGTCTCGGTGGCAGGGAACCGACGGTATCCGATGCCAATCTCGTATTGGGCCGTCTCGACGGGGCCAACTTCTCCGGTGGTGAGATGACATTGGACCGCGAAGCCGCCTCCAAAGTCCTCGCGGGCATGGGAAGCCGCTTTGACATGTCGGCTGAGGCGATGGCGCAGGGTGTGGTCGATATTGTCAACGCCAAGATGGCTGATGCCATCCGCACGATTACCATTCAACGAGGTATCGACCCGCGCGATTTCTCCCTTGTCGCGTTCGGCGGAGCCGGTCCGGCCCAGGCTGCTGCACTTGCCGAAGAACTGCAGATCTCGGAAGTCATCATTCCCGTTCACCCCGGCGCCTTCTCGGCGTGGGGAATGCTTCAAACCGATGTCCGGCACGACTTCAAGGAGACGCTTTACAGTTTCTGGGACCTGATGGAGTTGAAAACACTCGAAACTGCTTTCGAAGCGCTGCAGGATCGTGGCCGGGAATATCTGACTGGAGAAGGCATTGAACAAGGCGCAATCGCGTTCGAGCGTGCCATCGATTTCCGTTACTATGGGCAGGAATACGTCCTGACCATTCCTGTTCCCGACGGTCCAATCGACATGGATGCAGTTCGAGGTGCCTTTGATGTCGCCTATGAACGTCAATACGGCCATTCAAGCCCCGAAAACCGGGTTGAAATGGCAAACATCCGGGTTGCTGCACTAGGCCGGATACCGCGCCCCGATAGCGCTCCGCCTGCTCCCGAAGAGGCCAGATCTCCACGGCAAAGGGACGTGTATTTTTCAGGTGAAGCACTGCCGACGGCGATCATCGATCGCAATGCGATCAGCGACGGAGATACAGTCAACGGCCCGGCGATTATCGAGGAAGGGACCGCTACCACGCTGGTTCCGCCGGACTGGCAGGTCACAACAATCAGCGGCGGCCATCTGTCGCTGACCAAGGCGAGGGCGCAAGGATGACAAAGACTGCCGACCCCATCACGACGGAAGTCGTCAGAAATTTTGTAATCTCGTGTGCCGGAGACATGAATGCTTCCCTGTGGCGTTCGGCGCACTCTGCAATCATCTACGAAGGCAAGGACAGCGCCGTTGCCCTGATGGACGAACACGGCAACATGCTGGGTCAATCGACGGGTGTTCCGCTGTTTATCGGCGCCATTGATGTCTGCGTTAAATATGTCAAGGACTACTATGGTGAAGACATCGCCGAAGGCGACATCTTCATCATGAACGACAGTTACATGCAGGGAACGCACCTGCACGATATCACCGCCATTGGACCGATATTCTTCGAGGGCGAGTTGATCGGATTTGGGGCTGCCAGGGCACACTGGAACGACATTGGCGCCATCGACCCCGGCTCGACCATGGGTTCGACCAATATCTATCAGGAAGGCCTGCGCCTCGGACCGACGAGGATCGTCAAGCAAGGGGTTCCGATCCGCGAATGGTATGATCACCTGCGTCTCAACACGCGTTTGCCGGATGCGTCAATTGGCGACCTCGGTGCCCAGATCGCAGCTATTCGCACTGGTGAGCGGCGTTTGTCGCAATTGCTGGAGCGCATCGGAGCGGAAACCTACCGTTCCGCTTGCCAGAACATTTTTGACCAGGCAAGGCGGCTTGATCGCGAGGCAATTTCCGCCATCAAGGACGGCACATGGTCACGTGAAGGCTATCTCGACAATGACGGTTTCGGTGACGAGCCGGTAAAGGTCGCGATGACGCTGACGGTCAAAGGCGATGCGCTGACCGTCGATCTGACCGGGACATCCGGGCCGGTGGCCGGTTCGGTCAATTGCGGCGCCAGCCAGACAGAATCTCTGCTGAGGCTGGCCTACAAGACGATGATCAGCCCGGACCGCGCGATAACCGGCGGATCATTTGAGACGATGACGGTGACGATGCCCGAGGAGTGCATGTTCAATGCCAAGGAACCGGCGGCATGCGAATGGTATTTCACCGGATTGGGCCTGTTGGCGGACCTGTTTATTTCCTGCCTTTCGGAAGCCATGCCGAAACGTTCCACGGCCGCGCATTATGGCGACTCGATGGTAGCCGGCTTCTTCTCGGTCGATCCCAAACGCGGGCAATGGATTTCGATCGAGCCCACGGCCGGAGGTTGGGGCGGTCGCGCAGACGGCGACGGCGAAAGCGCACTGATCAACCTGGTCAATGGCGGTTTCAGGAACATTCCCGCCGAAGTGATGGAGACGAAGTTTCCGGTGCGGCTGGAGGAGTTTTCGATTCGCACGGATTCAGGTGGTCCTGGCCGGTACCGGGGCGGCTGCGGGGTTGTCCGGCGCTATAAAACGCTGGAAGATTGCTACAGCGCCTTGTGGTTTGAGCGTTCAAAGACACCCGCCTGGGGCTTGAACGGCGGTAACGATGGTGAGGGTCCGGAAATCGAGATCACCTTTCCGGATGGTTCAACCGAGCACTTGTTGAAAATGCGCGCCCGGCATTTCGAACCCGATACGGTTGTTGAAACCAAAACCGGGGGCGGAGGCGGCAACGGCGAGCCACTGGCCCGCCCATTCGATGAAGTACTCGAGGACATCCGGCTTGGCTATGTTTCGCGCGAAGGCGCTTGGGAAGCCTATGGAGTCAAGGTTGGACCTGATATGATCGTCGATGAAGCGGCGTCGAAGCCGCGGACGTAACCGGCGGGTCAATGAATTCTGATGAGCCAGGCAAACCGGCAATTCGTGCCGAAGGAATAGGCGTATCGTTCGCCGGCGTTTCGGTGCTCCGCGACGTCACGCTTGATATTCTGCCGGGTGAGATTCACGGCCTTGTTGGCGAGAACGGCGCTGGCAAATCGACCTTGGGCAAGGTCCTCGGTGGATACTACACCGCCTCTCAAGGCAAGATGGAAGTGTTTGGCCGTGCCGCCGTGGGCTGGGACCCTCACACCGCACTCGCCAACGGCATCGCCATGATGCACCAGGAACTTCAACTGGTACCGGCGCTGACCGTCGCCCAGAACGTCTTTCTCGGAATAGAGGAACATCAGTGGGGAGTGCTTCGCACCAGCGAAGCTGCCCGGCTTGAGGAACTGATGAAGTCGAGCGGTTTTTCTCTTGATCCACACGCAGTTGTCTCAGAACTTTCGATTGCCGATCAACAGAAAATCGAAATTCTCCGTGCACTTGCCCGCGACGCCAAGGTCATCGTCATGGACGAGCCGACTTCTTCCCTGTCGAAAAGTGAAGTCGATCAACTGCATGATTCAATGCGCAATTTGCGGGCCGAGGGCCGCACGGTCATCTATGTCTCGCATTTCCTGGACGACATTCTTGCCGTGACCGACAGGATCACCGTTCTGCGCGACGGCGATCATGTGATGACGGCTGCAACTGAGGGCCTGAGCAAATCCGACCTCGTTGCGTCAATGCTGGGCGGTGGAAAGACCGAAACGCCCTATCCCGAAAAATCACCACCCAAAACGTCGGAAATTGTTCTCGAAGCAAGGCACCTTTCAAGTGCCGCGGGTGCACAAGATGCAACACTGACCATTGGGCGCGGAGAAATCGTTGGCTTGATTGGTCTGGTGGGTAGCGGCCGCAGCGAGATCGTCCGGGCAATCATCGGAGCGGATGCTTCGACGAGCGGAGAGCTTGTGCTGGACGGCGAGCCCTACACGGACAGAACGGTCGCAAAATCAAATGAACGCGGACTTGTGATGGTGCCTGAAGACAGGCGCAAGCAAGGACTGATCATGACCATGCCGGTGCGCGCAAACATGTCATTGCCGCACCTGAAAAACCTTTCCTCTTATGGTGTTGTCAAAAGCACGGATGAGAGGAAGCGGGCTGTCGAACTGATCGACCATTTCCAGGTCCGGCCGGCCGCCGTTGACGGTGACGTATCAAACTATTCCGGGGGTAATCAGCAAAAAGTGCTGATAGGCAAATGGCTGATGGAAAGCCCGCGTGTGGTCATTCTTGACGAACCGAGCCGTGGTGTGGACGTCGGTGCACGGCAGAGAATTCATGAAGCCATCGCCGAGCTTGCAGCATCGGGAGCAGCCATTCTGCTGGTTTCCAGTGAGATCGACGAAGTGCTTGGTTTGGCACACAGGGCCTATTTGATCGACCGGGGGTCAATTGTCGAGGAGATCGACCCGTCTGAAAACGACGAGGCATCCGTCCTGTCTGCACTGTTTCATCACCAAAGCGCTAACCATGCAAAAAGCCTTAATGAGAGTTCCGAATGACTAGCCACGCCCTATTGAGGTTTCTGCAGAACTATGCCGTTTTGATCATGATCGTCGTCCTGATCATCGGGCTCAGCTTTCTCTCTGACAGCTTCTTCACCTTCCGCAATCTCCTGAACATCCTGAATCAGAACGCTCCGCTCGCGATCATGGCTGCGGCAATGACGCTGGTGATTATTGCCGGTGGATTTGACCTGTCTGTTGGGTCAATATTTGCCATGGGGGCGGTCTGTTCGGCCTGGATCGCGCTGCACGTTGATCCCTATTTGGGGCTGTTACTGGCGCCTGTGATCGGTCTGGCACTGGGGACGGTCAACGGCGTGGTCATCACAACACTCAAGGTTCATTCTTTCCTCGCGACAATCGCCACCAGTCTCATTTTCAAGGGCATTGCCATTGTTCTGTCGGACGGAAAGCTCATTCCGGTTCGAATGGCCGAATTCACCTGGCTTGGCCGTGACCGGATAGGCGGTGTTTTCATCGCTGTTTGGGTGATGGTCGCCTTTGCGGTCATCCTGACATTCGTACTCAACCGCACTGTGTTCGGGCGCAAAGTGTTCTCGGTTGGCGGCAATGAAGAAGCGGCGATCCTCTCCGGTATTCGCACCAACCGGATCAAGATTGCCACATTCTCGATCGCCGGCCTTGCCGCCGGCCTGGCGTCTGCGATCGCGGTATCGCGCATCTCCATGGGTCAGGCATCGGCCGGAACAGGCATGGAGCTGCAGGCGATCGCAGCTGTCATTCTTGGCGGAACCAGCATCTATGGTGGTGTCGGCGCAGTCTGGCGCAGCATTGCGGGTGTGCTGCTACTGGCGTTGATCAACAATGGATTCAACATTTTGAACGCCGACCCGTTCTACCGCGATCTGACCACCGGACTGGTGATCCTTGCGGCAATCGGTATCAGCGCCGGTGGCAAACAGCGCTGAATGATGGGCCCGAAATCAGGCGTGGGTTTTTGATTTAGAGGGATCGTAAATCGGAATATCAACAACAGTCGCCATGGTTTCAACGCCGTCTCCCGAAACCTGTAGCGTCGAACCAGCCGCGATGCCGGGCCGGACATGCGCCAACGCCAGCGATTTGTTCATCCGGTGCGAGAAGCACGGACTGTTGACAACGCCAACGTCTTCGCCGTTTTGCGACAAGGTTTCGCCACCTGCCAGCATGTCGGCATGATCGACGTCGAGGCAGACATTGTTGACGGTCTCATTGCCTCTGGCGGCCATTAATGCATCCCTGCCGCGGAAGTCCGGCTTGGTTGCGCTGACAGTGAAGCCCAGGCCAACTTCCCAAGGCGTGTTTTCCTCGGTCATGTCATAGCCATAGAAAAGCAGACCGGCTTCGATGCGAACCTTGTCGAGAGCCGTGAACGAACAAGGCATCACCCCGGCTTCGGCAAGCCGGTCCCAGATATCGCCGACAACAGACGCATCGGCAAAGATTTCGTATCCCCGCTCGCCAGAATATCCAGTGCGGGATATGCGGCATGCATGGCCGAAGAGACTGGCGGGAGCATGTTGGAAATAGGCAAGGTCTGCCAGATCGATATCACAGTTGGCGTTGACGATTTCCAGTGATCTTGGACCCTGAACCGAAAGATCATGCAAATCATCGGTAAATTCGATTTGCGCGTTCCGCCCGTGTGCGGAAGCCTCAAGCAAAGCCATCGTATCGCCTGATCCATGCACGATCATCCAGTCGTTGCTGCCGTTATTGTAGACAATTGCGTCATCGGCGATTCCGCCCTTCTCAGTCAGGACGCACAGATATGCTGCCGAACCGGGCGAAATCCGGCTGATATCACGGGTGGTCAGATGATCGAGAACCGAAGCTGCATCTTCGCCGCGCACCAACACTTTTTTTAACGGAGACATGTCGAACATCCCCGCCCCTTCTCGAATGGCGTCGTGTTCATCATTGGGATCCGTGTTGTAAGTCCACGCGGTTCCCATACCGTTCCAGTCTTCAAGACCAGATCCCAATGCTGTGTGCCTTGAAGCAAGCGCCGAGGTGCGGCTAAGTTCTTCAGTCATGAATACTCTCCCTCATCCGTTCAAATTTGCTGCCAAATTCTCAAAACCATTGATCGTCCATTGCTGATTTGCGCTCAGCCACAAACTGGGTCAGCGCTTCGCTCACCCGTTCATCCATGGAAGGTGGCGAATAATCAGCCAGCATTTGCTTCCAAATTGCAGTTGCTCGCTGATCGGCCGTCAGGCTGCCGTTCTCGCACCAGGTCTCAAATGGCCCACCTTCCGGAATCGAAGGCTGAAAGTTCGCTTGGGCAAAATTCCGTAATGTGTGCTGTGTGGACAGAAAATTCTGTCCGGGACCCGTTTCCAGATAGGCGTCACGGCCAAAAGCCTCAGTATCAGTCTTTAACCCCTGCAGCAGCGTCATCATCGCTCCGCAATGATCAAGATCCATGATGAATTTTTCGTAGGACATGACAAGCCCGCCCTCGAGCCAGCCGGCTGCGTGCCAAACCTGGTGGGCGCCGGACAAAAGCGTTGCCCACAGTGCGCCGGTGCTGTCTTGCATGGCCTGTCCGTCCGGAGCATTGGAAGCGGTGATTTGACCTCCACCAGAACGCACCGGGACACCAAGCCTGCGTCCGAGCTGCGATAAAGCCATTGTGGCCAGGTTGGCCTCCGGGGAACCAAAGGTCAGTGCGCCGGATTTCAGATTCATCGATGAATGAAAACTTCCAAATACGACCGGGCATCCGGGCCGGACGAGCTGGCTCAGTGCAATACCGGCTATGCCTTCAGCGAGCGTCTGTGCAGCCACAGCGGCCGGTGACAATGGCCCCATCGCTCCGGCGAAAACAGCAGGTGAAACGCAAACACACTGATTGGCGGCTGCATAGGCTCGAAGCGCGCCTGACATACTCTCATCGTAGACCAGCGGAGAATTGACATTGATGTTGCCCTGCATCACCGCATGGTCGTCCACAAACTGAGCACCGAACGCGATACGGGCCATGTCGATACTGTCCCGGGCACGGGCCGCAGAAGTCACGCTGCCCATAAACGGCTTGGTCGATAGCGTGAGATGCGCCAGCATCATATCAAGATGGCGCTTGTTCACCGGAACATCGGTCGGTTCGCAGACCGTACCACCGGAATGATGTAGCCAAGGGGAAGAATAGGTCAGCTTCACAAAGTTTCTGAAGTCTTCCAAAGTCGCGTATCTGCGGCCGTTTTCTAGATCGCTGACAAATGGCGATCCATAACCCGGCATCAGCACAATGTTGTCACCGCCCAGTACTACGCTCTTTGAAGGGTCGCGTGCGTGAAGTACAAACTCGGCCGGCGCGGTCTGGCAGAGTTCGCGGGCGAGGCCTTCGGTGAAGGTAGCGCGATTGTCTGCGATTGTTGCTCCGGCTGCATCGAACAACTCCAGTGCGGTCTTGTCACCGCGAAATTCCACACCGATGTTTGAAAGTATCCAGTCGGCCTGCTCTTCGATCGCTTTAAGTGAATTTCCGTCGAGCAATTCGTAGGCCGGGATTTCTCGGGAATGATATGATTCCAATGGTATGCTGGCTGCTCGGCGTGCCGCGCGACCACGGCGGGCGAGCTTTCGAAGTTCTGAGGTTACGGAAACGTCCAAATTTTCCAACTCAATATCCCTCAGGGCGATGATTTCGGTAGTTTCAGAGGAAAATTGGGGTGAAACAAGCAAGTAAATCTGTACAGAATGTCTAAAATATTTGTACGATAGAATCATGCCTGCGCGATTTGGTCGTCACGATACCTTGCGGCTCTTCATGGAGATCGCCAAGCATTCCAGCCTTTCCGCTGCAGCCGATGCTCTCAACATGACCAAGGGTGCAATCAGTTATCAGATAAAGACGCTTGAAGCTGAATTGGATTTGAAGGTCTTTGAGAGAAGACCGCGGGGAGTGGCTTTGACGGATGCCGGGCGTGAACTGCTTTTCCTGTGCGGCCCTCATTTCCGAAACCTCGAAGCCGACTTGACCGCATTCCGCAATCCCGCCGATCCCCCATTGACCGTTGGCATGTCGAGTTACTTTGCTTCCCGTTGGTTGTCTCCGAGATTGATGACCTTCATGCAGAAACATTCGGACATCAGATTGCGCATTCAACCAATGACGCAGCTCCTCGACCTGGAAGGGCAAGGTGTTGATATCGCCATCCGTTGGGGAAATGGCGACTGGAACGACGCTGTCATCTCTCCTTTCATGCCAATGCCGGCTTGGCCGGTTGGGAACCCCCAGATTGGCGAGACCGTGCAGCGGCAGGGCTTGGAACATACTTTCTCTGAACTCACGCTGCTTCGTGACCATGACGGCAGCACTGCGTGGTCGGAATGGTTTGAAGTGGCCGGGTTACTGCGGCAATCCCGGCTGGATGCACTGATCATCCCCGATCCCAATGTCAGGGTGCAGGCCGTGATAGATGGCCAGGGCATAGCGCTGATGGATGATCTTGTTGCGCGCGAAATGGAGGAAGGTTCGATTGTACGGCTCTCGGAAGTGGAGCTATCCTCTTACGGCTATTTCCTTGCAATCCCGCCTTCCAAGGAGAAATCGGAGACGGTCAAAGCGTTCCGGGACTGGCTAGAACATACCGCGCTGCCTGAAGATGATTCGTCAGGGCAATATGCGGTTCACACTTGAGATCGGATTGATGGCAAGGTTGTGTATCTCGACGGCATTGACAGCAGGTCGACACGGCTGTCGGATGCTCACGTCACAAAGCGACGATCATTTGTCGATATTTTGGTCAACGGCCGACCTTGCAAGTAATCTGAACCAGGCCCTAAAGGCATTCATTGGCACCGGGAAAGAGAATGCCACCCATGATGGAGAGACCATATGAGCGCGTTGCCGTTCGACAACTCTGACCCTACCCTTGTTGGCCGTGTGTTTCGGCCCGAAGTTGACGGTCCTTCAATTGTCGCTGTCCGGGAAGGTGAGGTTGTCGACATAACTTCACGTGAGGTGCCGACGATGCGCGATTTGTTGGAAATGGACGACCCGGCCGGGTTTGTCAGGCATTGCGATGGCGAGACGCTTGGGCTGTTTGAAGAGATTGAACGCGCAAGTCTTGAACACGATCTTGAAGCGGTCCATCTGCTCGCTCCATGCGATCTGCAATCGGTGAAGGCTGCAGGTGTCACCTTTGCAAACTCGATGGTCGAGCGGGTGATCGAGGAGCAGGCCGCCGGCGACCCCGATAAGGCGGAAGGCATTCGCCGCAGGGTGGGTGCGAAGATCGGCGACAGCCTGTCCAATATTGAACCAGGCTCCAAACAGGCTGAAGCCGTCAAGGCGGCCTTGATTGAGGAAGGTCTGTGGTCACCGTACCTGGAGGTCGGCATCGGCCCGGATGCCGAGGTGTTCTCCAAGGCGCAGGTGATGTCGTCGGTCGGCTTCGGCGCCAATGTCGGTTTGCATCCGATATCCAAGTGGAACAATCCGGAGCCGGAAGTGGTTTTGGCGGTGGATTCCAACGGCGGCATCAAGGGCGCGACGCTCGGCAATGATGTCAATTTGCGCGACGTCGAAGGTCGCTCGGCCCTGCTGCTATCGAAAGCCAAGGACAACAATGCTTCCTGCTCGATCGGTCCTTTCATACGTTTGTTTGATGACGATTTCTCGATGAATGATGTTTGCAACGCTGAACTTGATTTACGGGTCGAGGGCGAGGACGGTTTTGTCTTGCAGGGCCATAGTTCGATGCGCCAGATCAGCCGTAATCCGGCTGACATTGTCAGACAGACTATCGGCCGCCATCATCAATACCCGGACGGAATTGTGCTGTTCCTCGGAACGCTATTTGCACCGACCCAGGACCGCGATGCGCCGGGCCAGGGTTTCACCCACAAGCTTGGCGACAAGGTGACTATTTCCTGCCCTGAACTGGGGCATCTGACCAACACCGTGCGGCTTTCGACGGAATGTGCACCATGGACATTCGGTGTCCGTGCACTGATGGCAAATCTGGCCGGACGCAACCTCATTTGACGGAGATATGCTAATGCTGACTGGCAAACACCTGATTGCAGGCAATTGGAAGACAAGCGGTTCCACATTCCAGTCCTCTCCCAGTTCCGGACAGTCGCACGACTTTGCCGTCGGCACGCCCGCGCTGGTCGATGAAGCCGCAATAGCGGCGGAGGCTGCGTTTGCCGGATACGCCGCGACCAAGCGGGCGAAGCGGGCATCGTTCCTGAGCACGATCGCCGATGAGATTGAGGCGCGCGGCGATGCGATTACCGAGATCGGCTGTCAGGAGACGGGTCTTCCGGAAGCACGACTTGCCGGAGAGCGTGGACGGACCGTGGGGCAGTTGCGGCTATTCGCCGAACACATATTGAAAGGCGATTACCTTGACTACCGCCACGATGAGGCGATGCCGGACCGGTCGCCATTGCCACGCCCGGACCTGAAACTGATCCAGCGCCCCGTCGGTCCGGTCGGCGTGTTCGGTGCCTCGAACTTTCCGCTCGCCTTTTCGGTTGCCGGCGGTGATACGGCTTCGGCTCTGGCGGCAGGATGCCCGGTAATCGTCAAGGGTCACTCAGCCCATCCTGGAACAAGCGAGATCGTTGCCCAAGCCATTGATGCGGCGATCAAATCAGAGGGGATCGACCCGGGCGTCTTCTCTCTTGTTCAAGGCGGAAAGCGCGATGTCGGCGGGGCCCTCGTCACTCATCCGCTGGTCAAGGCAGTCGGCTTTACAGGCTCGACCGGAGGTGGCCGCGCCCTGTTCAATCTGTGCGCGGCTCGTGACGAACCGATCCCGTTTTTTGGCGAGCTCGGATCGGTCAACCCGGTATTCGTGCTGCCGGCGGCACTCAACAACCGGGGTGCGGACATTGCTGCAGGTTGGGCTGCATCGCTGACGATGGGTGCCGGTCAGTTCTGCACCAATCCCGGCGTTGTGTTCATTGCCGATGGGACCGATGCGGATGCGTTCGTAGCGGCGGCGGCTTCGGCGCTCACAGAAACGGCCGAGCAAACCATGCTGACCGATGGCATTGCCGAGGCCTATCGTGAGGGCGCGCAAAAAATCGAGGCCATCTCCCAATTACGCAAACACGTCGGAGCGCATTGCGCTACCCGCGCCGCATCGCCGTTTTTGTTTGAGACCACACTTGATGTCTGGGAGGCCGAGCCTTTGTTGTCGCATGAAGTTTTCGGCCCGCTCGGCCTCGTTATACGGGTTCCATCGGCCCAGGGAATGCCGGCCGTCGCCGCCTCGCTCGAAGGGCAACTGACCTGTACTTTACACATGGATGAAGCAGACCATGAACTTGCCGCGATCCTTCTGCCGGTGCTGGAGCGCAAGGCGGGACGGCTCTTGGCAAACGGTTTCCCCACTGGTGTGGAAGTCTGCGATTCCATGGTCCATGGCGGCCCATATCCCGCGTCGACCAATTTCGGCGCGACGTCCGTTGGAACGATGGCAATCCGCCGCTTCCTCAGGCCCGTCTGCTACCAGAACATCCCGGAGGGTTTGGTACCGGTCGATATCAGCTAGAGCGGTTCACTCCGTCTTCATCGCGTGAAGCGGCTGTCGTCGGTCTTGGGTTCTCGCGGCGTTCTCAGCCGTGGGGTAATCAAGATCAGCAATTCGGTTTCAGCTTTGTCAGGAGTGGCATCAACCAGTTTGAGTTGGCCTGGGGTATGTATGTTTATGTAGGTTCTGCCATTGCCTTCACCGGCCCCACTGCCTGCAGCGCCACCAGCACCTTCAGCTCCGCTTCCACTGCGGGCGTTGGCAATACCGGTTGATACCAATCCTGCAATAAGGGCCGTACAAATGATTCGTCTCATGTCCTCACTCCTATTGTTGCTGGAGTGACGAAGATTTTACGGATGCGGCACCAGCCTGCAGTGCGGTGCATCACAGGAACTGCTTTTCCCCGGAAATACCGTTCTGGTTCACGGAAAACTGGTCATCACCTGGAAAAACCGCATGGCCGTCTGCGGAAAGCGGCGATCCTCACCTTACAGGATGCAATCGGTTCCCAGGTGGTAGAGGCAGTCGCCACGCTCGCATCGCGATGGCAGTCTTTTGCAAAGCACAAGCCCGGATCGCTTGAACATCAATTCGGCTGGCGCTCGGGATGGCGTGTCCGGAAAATGGATGCGAGCCGCAAGCGCGCCCTTCGTCACTCCGTCTCCCGGTTCCACAAGTGGCTCAAATACTCCTGAATCGCTCGCATAGACGTAATAATCATCACCACCAACTTCGGTCAGACGGGTGTTCTCAGGCGGAGGTACCGGGAAATTGTCGCGCAACAGACCTACACGCGCCAGGACGCGCCGAATACCGGCCTCCGCGACGGACAGGCTGTATCTGGTCAGTGTGCCGCCCCCACCAAGCTCGGTTCCGATACCGGCGACCCCGCGGCGCCGGCACGCCGACAAGAACGTGTGGTTGCCACCTTGCGGTACGGTTTGCAGGTAACTGACCGGCGCTCCAAATGCGCTGAGAAGATCAAGGCATTTGTCCATCCAATCGGGATCATCATCGCGCATGGCAAGTGCGCTTGGAAGATACATAAGTGAACTTCCACCGGAGTGCAGATCCATGGCAAAATCGACATCGTCGAGCAACACATGTTCGATCCAGTAAGCGATTTGCTCCGTTACCGTACCGTTCTCATTGCCGGGATAAGCTCGGTTCATATTCACAGAATCAATCGGCGATGTTCGGGTTGCGGCCATCGCAGCCGGAAAATTAGCTGACGGTACGATGACTAGGCGGCCGTGAACATGCTCCGGTTCGAGCTCACGAATCAGATTACCAAGCGCCAGTTGGCCCTCCCATTCGTCGCCATGATTGCCGGCAATGAGCACGACTTGCGGACCCTCTCCGTTGGCGATCCGCGCGATGGGGATTGGGATCCAGCCGTATGCGGAACGATGGACCGAGTGAGGTACTCGAATGTAGCCGGTTTCTTTGCCCTGGCCGGCCAGGTCTATGTCTGCGCATACGCTGCTGACGGCGCCAAAGCCTGTTTCAATCGAGGTTTCCTTTGTCTGTGTCATGGCAGATCTCTCTGTGGGCCAATTATTGCATCAATCGCAGCGCCTTGGGTCGAACGACGATTTCGCAGTTGAGAGTACCTGGATTCTCTCCATCGAGTTCCAGATACACCGGATTTTGACTTGTGCGATTGTCTGCTTCTGCAACGATCCGCGAACCGCGAAACACAGCGATCTCAGGAAGGCTGAGGTGAGCACCTCGATAAACGAGAGCGATTTTTCGGGCCAATCGAGATTTCGTTATTGCCCTCAATACGATGACGTCAAACAGACCGTCCTGCGGGCTTGCATTTGGTGCGACCATCATTCCGCCGCCAAAATACTGTCCGTTGGCGATTGCCACCAAAGTGACCTCCCCTTCAAAGACGGCCTCGTCAACGGCTAATCGAATATTGGCCGGATGGTAAGAGGACAGGCCGCGAAACGTCTCGACCAAATATCTCAACTTGATGGGCAGCAATTGCGATCGGCCGGCCAGATACATGTTTCTGCTGATTACTCCGGAAAGGCCGAAGCTGGCGATGTTCAGGAAAAGCCGGGATACCAACATGCGCCCACTTGATTGGAAATGCGCGACGCCGACATCAATTGAGCGCTCGCTCCGCGCCGAAAGTCCCGAAATCGCTTTGGCTGGATCAGAGTCAACACCCAAGGTGCGGCAGAAGTCGGAGCCGGTTCCGCACGGTACGATAGCCAATGCGCAGCTTGTTGAAATTTGGCCGTTGCCGTCAATGAAGCCGTTTGCCACTTCATTCGTGGTTCCATCGCCACCGACCGCAATAATCAACTCCGTTCCGTCAAAAATTGCCTTTCTGGCCAGGTGACTTGCATCACCGGGTGCCGAGGTCCGCTTGAGCTCAAATTCTCCCACCGCCTCTTCTAGGAGCGCGCTAAACTGCGGCCAGCTTGCTCCGGCTCTTCCGGCGCCAGCCTGGGGGTTGAGAATTACGCAAATCTTCATCGCGTTGATCCATGCGGCCAAACATCTCCAAATGTGACAGTTCCAGTTTTACCTGTCCATGAGACCGCCCCTTGAAGTGTGGTGTGATTGATATTCCACTATGCTCTTTTGAGGTATCGACCGCGGCGCAGTCCAAGTGGTGAACCGGGTTGTCTTGGCGCCCAAATATTAGGTCATGGTTGTCCTGCCGAGAAAGGAGCACAAGATGGCCAGGAAGTGTTATTCAAAAGCGTCCTGTCCCTGTAAGGGTCACGGTGTCGATTGGATGCCCCGACACGGCCGTCTTGTGATCAGGGATAACGGATTTGCTGTCGCAGTTCGGGCCGCTCGATCCAATCCCAGTAGAGAGCACGCAGTTTGGTCCCGACCGGTCCAGGTGCACCGTTTGAGTACACCCGGTCATCGACCCGTGTAATCGGCAAAACGCCGCCGCCGGAGCTTGAAAGAAAAATCTCGTCGGCATCCAGAAACTCTTCCAGCGGCAGTTCACGGACCTCGGTGGCGTAGCCGGCCTCGGTGCACATTTCCAGAACCGTGCGCCGGGTGACGCCGCCCAGCACACCTTCGTGTGGCGTGACCACATGACCATCCAGCACGGCGAAGACGTTGAATCCCGGACCCTCGGTCACATTACCGGCATGGTCGAGCAAAACGGTGGTCTCACAACCCTGATCCTTGGCCTCGAACAGACCGGCCGTCATATCGCCCCAATGATAGTTCTTGGCGCGCGGGTTGACGCTGTCGGAAGGAATCCGCCGCACATCCTTGGCAATCCAGACACTTGCGCCCGCTTCGATCACCTCGGGCTTCACCACATGGACATAAGGCACGCACCAGGCATAGAAATGGTTGGCGCAGTGTCGCGGGTCGCGGTCGCCATGAACCAGCGGCACGCCGCGCGAGGCAACCATGGAGCAATAGGCATCGCGCAGACCGCTTTGGGAAACCAGATCATGGAGTATTGCCGCAATGAGATCCCCATCCATGCTCACATCCAACCGGGCCGATGACATGGAAGCCTCGAACCGGGCCAGGTAATCGGGCAATCGAAAGAAGCCGCCCTTCCAGACCGGCACCACATCATAGACAATATCGCAGTGGGTGAGTCCCCAGTCGGTAACCGGAATGGCGGCATCACCAATCGGTATGATCTCGCCTTTCATCCATGCCGCGCCGCTTTGAAATCTGGTCATCCCAGGCTCCATCATTCTCGTTCAAGCAATTGTTCCGTGAAAGGATAGAGGTCAAAAGCGGACAAGCGCTAGGGCCCCGGTCAGTCTTTTTGCACCAGACTGAAGAAGATCCGATGCTTGATCGAAACAGGACATTTTGGCCGACGTGCCCCGTCTGCATCCGTAGAATGAAAATTCTGGGAATCCGCGACCGAGCTTTTCCGCTTGCCGAAGTCCGATCGATTCGTGAGATCCTCGCAGACCAAGATCATCGATCAATAGTGCACCAGGTTGCGCGCAGCAAAATGCTCCTTGAGAAAGTCGATGAACACGCGGATTCGGGCAGCGACAAAGGAGCGATGGGCATAAAGCGCATATACCGACTGTGCCGACGTTTGATAGCCCGGAAGAATCCTCACAAGATTACCGTTATTCAGTTCCGGTTCTGCGATAATGTCGTGCATCAGGGCGCATCCATGCCCCTCAAGAACCGCTCTTAACTGCCCACGATATGTATTCACAGTGTAGGTATCAGGTACCGTGTAGTCCAACCTTCCGTCCGGGGTCGCCAGTTCGTGAACATGACCCCATCCACCCGTAGCAATTTTGACCATTGCGTGGTCTGGTAAATCTTCCAGATTTTCAGGCAAACCGCGGGATTCCACGAATCGGCGATGAGCGATAAAAATGAGCCGGTATTCGAGAATTTTAACAGCGGTCAGAGAAGAATCCGGCAAGCCGCCAACACCAATTCGCAAAGCCACATCCACATGTTCTTCGATCAGGTCTACGGTGCGATTGGATACGCTCAAATCCACGCTCAAACCCGGATAGCGATCAAGGAACGCCGGAATAACCGGCGCCAGCAATTCGGTACCAAATACCTGCGCTGAATTGATCACCAGCTTGCCGCTCGGACTTAGGTGTCTTTTCTGGGTCGCCTCCCTCATTGCCTCGACTTCTTCAAGGATCGTGCCGCACCGCTCCAGGAAAACGCGTCCGGCATCCGTCAGCGCACTGTGCCGAGTGGTTCGGTTAAAGAGCCTGACGCCGAGGTCACCCTCCAACTCGGCAACCAGTCTGGATACCGATGTCGTGGACATCTTCATCGACCGGCTTGCGGCCGAGAAACTGCCCAGATTGGCAACCTCCACTACGGCGCGCATTGAATTGAACAAATCCATGCCAAATGATTATCCCGAAATACGGGGAAGTCAATTAACAAACTGGGCAATTATCACGAAATTATGGAAAGGCTACTCTAGCCTGGACAATTTCGAACCACGTCTGAAGGAGAAGAGAATGCTGAACGATATCGAATTCGAATGCCGGTATCTTGTTCTGAGCCAGCGGCTGAACTGCCATGATGTTGCCTCCTTGCGGCCAGAGATCGAAAAGCAACGCCATCTGGGAAAGAAACACCAGTTCCGCGAACAGCAACATTCTGAACCCGGCGTGGATTTGCCACGACTGAATTCCCTGGCAACATGGCTGGTTGAACTGTTCAAGCAGGCGAGATTTCATCTCGCCCCCTATCCACGCGGGAACCTGTCGATCTCTGCCGATCGATGAAGGAACCGGTTTCGTGCGTAGCCAAATGCTACGCAGCCGAGGCGTCCTGGAACTGGTCAAGCATCGAAAGATATTTCGACCGGGCACTTTCGTTTATCCAGGCGCTGTCGAACGTGTTGCGCATGAAATGCAGCATGTCATTGTCGCTAAAGCCCCCGGCGCTCTGACAAGCCGCCAATGTATGGCTCAGGTAGCCACTTCCGAACTGGGCCGGATCGTCGGTATTCAATGATATCAACGCACCGGCATCAAACAGGGTCTTGATCATTGCAATCCTGTCTTCCGGCGCCGATGTCATCGAGACGTGAAAAGTCGGGCAGCCCGTCAGCGCGATCCTCCGGTTGACCACTTTCTCGACAAGCGCAGGGTCCTGCGCAGTGTTCAAGCCATGGTCGATGCGCTCCACGCCCAACAGGTCGACACACTCGCCGATATGGGCGAGCGAGTCAGGTTGGTTGACATCGCAGTGGGATGTCAGGCGGTAGCCGCGTTCCCGTGCGGCCGTCATGACCGGCTCGAAGAGTGCGGGGAAGTTCGGTGTCTCGAAATTGTCGAGACCGACACCGACAATCGCATCTTGGTGCGGATCAAGTTGAATGAGTGTTTCCATCGCGTTTTGGGGCGAATGATCCCGCTGAAAGCAGGCAATCCACTGAATCTCAACATTGTGGTCCCGCCTCGCATCCCGTTGCGCACGGCGCAGCGCATCAATGCATTGGGAAAGCGGCACGCCTTGGCGGACCGCCTGTTGCGGATCAAATGTGATCTCCAGATAGACGACGTTTTCTTCGGCCGACCGGCGTACGAAAGCCATTGCGGTGTCATAATAATCTTGGGCAGTTCGCATTGCTTCCCGGCAAATATCGAGACAGCGCAGGAAATTGACCAGATTGTTGGTCACGCCGGTCTTGGTCTCGTTTTGCATTCGGCGTATTCCGTCGGGATCGTCGAATGGTAGTTCAATTTTGTTGCGTTCCGCCATGACCAGAAGAAGATCGCCCTCAAGGGTGCCCTCCAGGTGGACGTGAAGTTCGGCCTTTGGCATCGCACGAATGAACTCGCTTACGTCAGTCATGACCATTTCCAATCTGGCTTTGTAGCGAGAGCTTCTCGGCCTGCTTGTCGAATTCCGCGAGCCAGGCGCGCTTCCAATCCTTTTTGGTGGCGTCGTCGACCCAAGCGGCGTCGATTGCGTTACTCAAGAAATCTCTTGTGTCGGCCAATGTGAACCCGAACTCGGTGACCATGTCGGCGAAAGCTCGCGCCGGATCGGTGTGGTGCAATGGCGGATCGTCGCTGTTGGGAAAGATGTGCAATCCCATCTGGCCCATTTTGCAGATGGGATGATGCTTGTGAAACGCTTCGCCGGCTAGCGTCTTGATATAGGTGGTGTTTGTCGGCACGACGGAGAACGGAATTCCCTCGTCGATACAACGGGCCGCAAGATCAGGCGCATCGACGATTGTGTACCCATGGTCGATCCGTTCGCAATCCAATAGATCCAGGCAAGTCTCGACGTTTCGTGCCGGTTCGAGAAACTCACCGGCGTGGGCGGTACGGCGCAATCCGTGTTCAGCGGCAAGACGATACGATTTCCAGAACTTCTCCGGTGGATGTCCGATTTCAAGGTAGTCCATGCCCAGGCCAATCACTTCATCACGTCGATGGTTGACGACCCATTCGACCATCTCATAAGCGGCTTCGGGTGATCCCTCCCGGTCGATGGACGGGATCAGCCGCCCAATGATGTTGAAATCCTTCTCCGCTGCTTTCAGGCCGTCAATCAACCCATCGACTGCCGTTTCATAGGAAACCTGGGCAATCGTTGCGTGATCGGTCGGGTTCCAGAAGATCTCCCTGTATCGTACGCCGCAATCTGCCGCTGCTTTCTGGATGTCATAAGCGACCCGCGCAAAGTCGTCTTGCGAAACCATCGACTGGCAAATGATCTTGAGCGTCGGGAGAATTGACTGAACTTTATTGCCTGATTTTCGCGCATACAGCGTATCGCGGACATTACCTTTGGGCAGCGGAATGCCATTCTTTGCTGCCAGATCGATCAATGTCTCAGGCGCAACCGCCCCATGAAGATGCAGGTGTAATTCGGGCTTTGGAACCGCCCGGAAGAAGTCGTAGAGCTCGGTCATTTTTGTGCAAACACGTCCATACCTACGGTCCTGTCGATGATGAAAAACAGGATCAGCGTGAAGAAGATGATGATTGATGTGATCGCGGCCGGAGACGCGTCAGGGGTGTACTCGATCTGTGACATTAGCTGGACCGGAAGGGTTTGGGTTCCGGGGCCGACGAGGAAAATCGCGATCGTGATGTCATTGAACGAAAACGTAAATGCGATGATGGCACCGGCAACAATGCCGGGCAGGATCATCGGGAACGTAATCTTCCAGAACGTCACCCAAGGCGTCGCACCCAGGCATTGCGCCGCTTCTTCAAGCGACAGGTCCGTTCCGGCCATGCTTGACCAGATCGGGCGCAGCATCAGCGGAATCGTGACAACGGAATGAGCAACAAACAGATTGAGAAGGTTCCAGCCTTCCATCCGGAACTGCAGAACCACGTTGAAAAACGCGAAACCAAACACGACCCCGGGGATAATCAGCGGCGACAACATCAGGATTTCGAATGCACCCTTGGCCCGGAAACGGTGGCGGGTAAGAACCCGCGCCGCCAGAACCGCAAAGATCGTCGCAATCAATGTGGAGACCGCAGCCACGATCAGACTGGTCTGCATGGAGGTAAGGAACCAGTCCAACTCCATGACGCGGAAATACCATCGCAGCGAAAACCCCTTCGGAGGGAAGGTCAGGAACTCTGCGGCGGTGAAGGACGACACAACGGTGACCAGTACCGGCGCGAGTACGAAAATGAGCCAGAAACACACGCTGCCCCAAAGGAAGATGCGCCCGGCTGCAATAAGCGGCCTTTCCCAAACCCTTTCTGTTATTTGACCGGTCATGACTTTGCCTCCGCATCACGCATCAGTCGGCGGCTGACAAAGCGGTGCAGGATAACGAATCCGAGACCAAGGATGAGCAGCACGCCTGCCACTGCGGTTGCTTTTGACCAGTCGAACAGCGTGTAGGCGTACTGGTACATCAACACCGTCAGGATCGGTGACCGCGGACCGCCCAGGAGGAATGGCGTGGCAAATGCAGTCATTGACAGGCTGAACACCAAGAGCATGCCCGTCAGCAGGCCTGGCAGTGTCAGCGGAACCACCACTTTGAAAAAAATGACTGGCGGCGAAGCGCCAAGGCTCATCGCCGCGGCTTCTAGGTTTCGGTCAATTCGCTGAATCACCGTCAGCAGCGACAAAACCATGTAGGGCAGCAGCACATGGGTCTCGCCGACCACGATCGCAAAGGTGTTCTGGATCAGCTTGAGCGGTTCGTCGATCAGGCCGATACCGACCAGAAAGTCATTGACGACGCCGTTCTCGCCCAAGATGACTGTCCATCCGTACGCACGCACGACGGCAGATAGCAGAAACGGAAAAATCACGATCACCATAACAATTGTTCGTGTCCGTGAAGAAGCTCGTGATGCGACAAGCGCAATGGGATAGCCCGCCAGAACGGTCAGGATCGTGACCCATATGCTGACGATCACCGACCGTCTGAGCGCCTTTTGAAAGGTGCTGCTCTCGATCAAGTTCGCATAGTTCTCAAGCGAGAGGCCCGATCCGCTCAGCGGCGTCAGGCTTTGAAACAGCAGATAAAGACACGGGATGACGAGCAACACGATCAGCCACACGGAAGCAGGCGCTCCGATAATGTAGGTTTCGCGTTTGGCACCGGCACTCATGCGGCGGTGATCTCCATGTCGGGTTCAAGGATCAGAATTGCGCCTTCGCGTGGTTTCAACACCACGTCAGAACCGATCGGCAGATCGGAAGCGGTACTGACATAGAGCGGTCGCGATATCCCGGGCACATCGACAACGTAGGTGTTGATCGCGCCGCGATAGCTGCTTTGACGCACGCGACCGGCAAATCCGGAAGCGCCGGTTTCGCTGATCTCAATATCCGTCGACCGTAATCCCACCAAGCGATCATTCTGCCCGTCATGTTCCGCGGCAAAGCGATTGCCGCCAATATTGACCGCACCGGATTCGAAACTGTCGGGCGCAAAGATGTTTTCCACACCGAGAAAGTCTGCAACAAAAGCGGATGTTGGCTTCTCCCAGATCTCTTTTGGATTGCCGACAGTAATCACCTCGCCTTGATTCATGACGACTATCCGGTCAGATAAAGTCAGCGCTTCTTCCTGATCATGGGTCACAAAGATCGAAGTCACCCCGGTTTCGCTTTGAATTCGTTTCAACTCGAACCGCATCTCTGCCCTTAATTTCGCGTCAAGATTTGACAGGGGTTCATCCAGCAGCAGTACCCGTGGCTCGATTACCAAAGCACGCGCCAGCGCCACCCGTTGCTGTTGCCCACCGCTGAGCTGACGCGGAAACCTGTCTTCCTTGCCGGGAAGTCCGACAAGTTCCAAAAATTCCGATGTCCGGTGTTTTATTTCCGCCGGCGCCATGCCTCTGCGCTTGAGACCGAATGCGACGTTTTCAGCCACGGTCATGTACGGAAACAGTGCATAGTTCTGGAAAACCACACCCAAATCCCGCAACCAGGGTTTGACGTTGTTGATGCGTTCGCCGTCGATGAAAATGTCGCCCGCGCTCGGCTCTTCAAAACCGATGATCATCCGCAAAGTCGTGGTTTTTCCGCAACCGGATGGGCCCAGCAAGCTCAGAAAACTGCCGGATTCGACGTCAAACGAGACGTTCGACGCTGCGGCAAAGTCTCCGTAAAGCTTGCTGAGACCGGTTAGTTTGACTTCAGCCATGTCGCCACCGACAACCTATTGCGCGACGATGTCCTGGAACCTGGTGATCCATTCTTCACGCTTTGAGGCGATCGCATTGGCGTCATAAATAATGACGTCGTCCACCTTTGCCGGATCCACCATCACGTAGGGTGAATCTTCCGGGATCTTCGCTCCCTTCACTACCGGTCCTTCGCCCCAGATTTTGGCCTGCATTTCCTGGGTTTCGATGGTCAGATAGTCATTCAAAAACCGTTCGGCATTCGCCTTGTTTGGAGAATCCTTCAGGATACAAGCCATGTTGACAACGCCCAGCGTCCCGTCCTCGGGATAGACAAACCGCATCGGCAGGTTCGGATCCTGCCGCGCAAAGATGTTCAAAAACGGCGCGATTGAGACTTCACCCTGGTTGATCCAGTCGACAACCTCAAAAAGATTGAAAAACCGCGCATCTTCTTTCTCGGTGTCGATCAAGTTGAAAGCTGGATCCATATTGTCCAGCCCGCCACCTTGAAGGGTCGCAAAATGCGTCATGACCGATGGTGCTACCGACCAGCCCATGTTCATGAATGCAGGCCGGGTCTTCAGGTCGTCTCTGCGCACGTCCAGCCACGAGGTAGGCGGCGCGTCAAAATGATCCTTGTTGTACGCCAATCCCACGCCCAACAACGTTACGGCCGGGCATTGACCGCTTCCGAGCGGGTCTTTGGCAAATTCATGAAGATTGACCAGGTTGGGAACATTTGCCGGATCAACCGTGTCCAGCAGTCCCCGCGCTTTCAAAATAGCCATCTGGTGATCGGTAATGAACAGCAGGTCCGCGCTTCTGCCTCGCGTAGCCAATGCCTTGGAAAGCCGTGTGGCCGACTGTCCGAAGTCCATCGTGACCTCAATACCGGTCTTCTCTTCCCAGGGAATGACAACGTCCTTCTCCCAGTTCTCGCCGTAAAAACCTCCCCAAACCGAGATGGTCAGTTCTTCCGCCTTGGCCGGGAGCGAGGCAACCAGGCCGCAACCAAGTACCATGGCCGATGCCAACGCCAATCTTTGCAATGTCAATTTCATGGTTCAGTCCTCCGAGTTTGGGAAATATTCGCACACTCCAGATGTTGCGAAAAGCGCCAAAATAGCCACCGCCCCGTTGCGTTTTTCGCATCATCATGTGAAGGTTCTTTTTGGAGGATTGATGCACAGTGTCAGGCTGAAATATTTGGAAGCCGTCGCAAAACTCGGTTCAGTTCGGTCGGCCGCACGCCACCTGAACGTGTCGTCATCCTCCGTCACGCGGCAAATACAGACAGCTGAACAACAATTCGGATTTCAGATATTCGAACGAGGGCTCGATGGGGCCAAGTTGACAGCGCCGGGCCAGGTCGTTCTGGAACACATCAAACGGACCATGCGCGACTTCGATCGTATGCGACTGCAGATCGAGGGCATGACCGAAGTAGACACTCAGCATCTGAAAATTGCGACAACCGACAGTGCCGCCAGCACATTTCTGCCCAACATTCTTTCTGAAGCGCTGGAAGAACACCCTGCGCTGAAATTTGGCGTCAATGTTGCTGAGTCGCCGGAGATCTGGCGGTTGGTCGCCGAAGGTGAGGCAGATGTCGGCCTGAACTTTGCGCCTGCCGACCACCCAAATCTGCAGGTTGTTCATGTTTTCGAACTGGCGATTGGATTGCTTTGTACGATTGATCACCCGCTTGGAAAAAAGACCTCGGTTACCTTGAGCGAGATGCTGGAATACCCGATTGTGGATCCCGATCTTGACAATCCGTTTTTCAACGAGGTGCGCAGCCTGGTCAGCGAAAGTTCTGAACGCTACGCGCCTTGGGTGACTACCAACTCACTCGCATTGATCAAATCGCTTGTTGAAACCGGCAAGTTCATATCCCTGCGTACCAGACTGTTTGCGCTTGGATACGACAATTCGAAAATCAAAACCGCGTGGATACCCGTGACGGATGTCGAGTTCCCAAAGGACCAGTTGATCGTCGCTGTCAGGAAGGATGCCGATAGTGGCGAATTGGTGAAGTGGTTCGCAGAATTTGCCAGCGCCTATCTGTCTCGCCGGTGTGAGTAGCAAATCTGCTGACGCGAATTCTTTGATCTGATCCCGGCGCGATTTTTCCCTGTATCAACATGCGCGCGCCGGTCCCTGAAACCGTTTCAGAAATTGGCCCATGAATATGGGGCTGGACACCTCAATCTCGAAACGCTGTTGAATATGCCAATCTCTCACTCCTGGCACGAACAGTCCAAAGCGTTTGGAACTTGATGATTTCGTCAGGCTATACGGCCGTTTCCTGCCATCGATAATCGTTCGAAGATCAGCTTTATTCGCCCAAATTCCGATACTGATTGTCCTGTCGCGAGTGATTGAACTTCCTGTTTTTGCGATTGACAGGAAAGCGCATCATTGTAGCGGTAAGCGATTGAAAAATAATGACTATCCAAATTGGTCATGGGAAATGGTTTTCGTTCTTCCCTGTTTTTGGGCAAAACTGCAAAAAATTCCGTGTTAATTGAAACGTCCCCCAAACCGACAGCCACAGACAGACCTTCAATTGGGCCCAAAACCCGACCGGATCTGGCGCCAAAAAATCGATCACGAAGGGGAAAGGCAGCAATAACCAACTTAATATCCGCAGCTTGTTCAAGCGGGGTTTGAAGCGAGGCAAACTGTTCTGGGTCACTGGCGGTGAGAGAGGGATTCGAACCCTCGATAGAGTTGCCCCTATACACGCGTTCCAGGCGTGCGCCTTCAACCACTCGGCCACCTCACCGTGCCTGTCCACCTGAAAACAGTATCTGTGGACAGAAAACCGCCGCTGTTTGCGCGGTTACCGGCGCTGATCTAGTCGATTGCGCTTCGGTTGCCAAGGGGTCACCATCCGCTATGCTCAACAGCGACAGGATGTCCGTGCGAGGATTGCCCGGTAACGACAATTGCGGATGCCGCGGTTGCGTCATACAGTCCGGCGGGCTTTTGCCATCACAGAAACTCAGGCGGATTGCGAGGAATAAATGATCAGGTTCTTGTTTCGGTTACTGGCGATGATCTGCCTCTGTATCGCAGTGATCATGGCCGTTCTTGACGGCGCCAGATCTGTCGCAGCCTCTGCGGTTGTTCTCAAGCCGCTCGGTGTCAGCTGGTTTGAAACCTCGCCCGACACGCTCAACCTCGCCCAGGCCATCATCCAGCGCTACTTGTTGCCGGTTATCTGGGACCCGTTCGTGATCTGGGTCTTGAACCAGCCGGGGTTTGCGGTCATGGCCGTTCTCTCACTACTGCTCTATATCGCTGGCTACAAACGAAAGCGGCGCGGCAGAATCGAATTGCCGGCCTGACCATCGGGAGCAAGTCCATGTTTTTTCTTTCCGACATGCTGAACAAGAAACTGAGACTGCCGGAGGCTGAAGATGCTCTTCCCGGGCGCGATCAACCCATTGCAACCGCGAGCAAACACTTTGTCTCGAAGCGGCCGCTGAAGGGACCGTGGCCCGAAGGAATGGAGACCGCCTATTTCGGAATGGGATGTTTCTGGGGAGCGGAACGCTTGTTCTGGCAGGCCGATGGTGTCTGGGTGACGGCGGTCGGGTATGCTGGCGGCAGCACCCCAAACCCGACATACCAGGAGACCTGCACCGGCCTCACCGGCCATGCGGAGATCGTTATGGTCGTGTTCGATCCGTCTGCTGTTTCGTATGGTGAGTTGCTGAAAATATTCTGGGAAAATCATGACCCCACACAGGGTATGCGCCAAGGCAATGATGTCGGCACAACCTATCGATCCGCGATTTACACCACCAGTCCGCAACAACTCGCCGAGGCGAAAGCGTCTTGCAAATCCTACGGCAAGTCACTGAAGAAATCCGGCATGAACGCGATCACCACGGAAATTCGCGAAGCACCGGAATTCTTCTACGCCGAAACCGACCACCAGCAGTACCTGGCCAAAAACCCGGGCGGATATTGCGGATTACAGGGTACAGGCGTGGCCTGCGCAATTCCTGCAGCCTAAACTTGGTTGCCGGGCAAATCGGTTGATATCTGCCTTGCAGGTCTGGTTGAATTTAACCGAACGCTCAAATTTTTTTCGTGAATTCGCTTTTTTTCCGTGCAAGACTGTTTTGCAGTGGAGGAAGTGCCCTTCGCAAACCCCTTTTTTCCGGCGAGATCCGGGGCGGGGAAACGAAAAGGTCAATAACAGGGTTGTAAACTCATGAAGCGTATTATTCTCGGCCTCATGGCCGCTACCGCGATGGCTGCACAGGCATTTGCTGCAGATATCAATCCGGCGATCATCTACGATCTGGGCGGAAAGTTCGACAAATCATTCAATGAAGCCGCCTATAACGGCGCCGAAAAGTTCAAGGCCGAAGCCGGCATTGAATACCGGGAGTTCGAAATCCAGAACGATTCGCAGCGCGAGCAGGCGCTTCGCCGTTTTGCCAAGGATGGCAACAATCCCATCGTGATGGCCGGTTTCTCCTGGGCTGCCGCGCTTGAGAAAGTTGCCGCCGAATATCCTGATACGGATTTTGCGATCATCGACATGGTCGTCGACAAGCCCAATGTCCGTTCCGTTGTTTATAACGAGCATGAAGGTTCCTATCTGGTCGGCATCATGGCTGCGATGGCTTCAGAGTCGAAAAAGGTCGGCTTTATCGGCGGAATGGACATTCCGCTGATCCGCAAATTTGGCTGCGGCTATGTCGGCGGCGCCAAATCAGCTGGCGCGACGGACGTGTTCCAGAACATGACCGGCGACACGCCTGCAGCGTGGAACGATCCCACCAAGGGCGGCGAAATCGCCAAATCGCAGATTGAGCAGGGCGCCGACGTGATTTACGCGGCTGCTGGCGGAACCGGTATTGGTGTTCTCCAGGCTGCTGCAGATGCCGGCAAGCTCGGTATCGGTGTCGACTCCAACCAGAACGGCCTGCAACCGGGTAAGGTTTTGACTTCGATGCTGAAGCGCGTCGATGTTGCCGTCTATAACGCATTCAACGATGCCAAGAACGATTCCTTCACCTACGGCTTCAACGTTCTGGGTCTGAAGGAAGGCGGTGTTGACTACGCAATGGACGACAACAACAAGCCGCTTGTCAGCCAGGAAATGATTGATGCGGTTGAAAAGGCCAAGGCCGATATCATCTCGGGCGCCGTCACCGTGCACGACTTCATGTCGGACGAAAACTGCCCCTACTGATCGGCAGTACCGCTTAACATTCGAGCCGCCGGTGGCAACGCCGGCGGTTTTTCGTATATTTTGTTGATGAACAGAATATATCCAGAAGATAGCACAACATTTATCGGTGCATTTGACGACCGGGTTGAACTTTATCCGTGGCCAAATACTAGTAAATTCTTGAGGAGCTCCGCCTATGTACGGCTGACTCTAT
Organism: Rhizobiaceae bacterium; assembly: GCA_040830725.1. Lineage (GTDB taxonomy): Bacteria > Pseudomonadota > Alphaproteobacteria > Rhizobiales > Rhizobiaceae > JAWKWH01. The sequence goes on along the minus strand of JBFOMG010000039.1, from coordinate 70,221 downwards.
TGCGCCACGTGCTGTTTGGTGGACCATTGTTGTTGCATGACGGGTACTTGATACAAAACAAGCATTGCCTGGCCGCACTCAAAGGAAACGCAGACAACGGGCTTCGATACCTCATTGATACTGGCTACGTTAATTTGCTGACATCCAATGATGGCCCGGTCTCTTCCTTGGAGAAACGCGCTGATAAAGTACCTTCGATAGCAGCAGTAATCCGTTCTGGAGAATGGCCGGAGATCCGGCAGACCCTTAAGGAAATAGAGCGTGGTCTTGAGCGGCGAAATTTGCTTAAGCTGTTTCCAAAACTGAATTTTTCCGAGTCCATCATTCGTGGAATTCGGCAAATCTCCTCCAAGAAAGATGTCCGCGAGTTTGGACTGGAAAACGAATTTCGTGACGCGTACTTCAGAACAAACGATGCATTCGTTGAGGAACTCGAAAAGGATCATGATGCACCACGATCCAAGTGGGAAGCCGCAACTGAGAAACTCAAAAATGACGGTGTCATCTCAATAGCGGCAAAAAACAGGCTGATGAATATTGCCAATGAAGTCTATCATTACAGGTTTGCCAGTTGCCTTGCCGCTGAGTCCGACAAACCAGTTGCAGTCGAAACCGCAGTAAGCCCCGCTTTCGATGAAATCCTCGACACGGCAGAATTGAGTCACGAACAACTCGCTTCCCTTCCCTCCTTTCAATTGCCGACGTCTTTGTCGTTTGCGAATACGCGAAAAATTCACGAAGTGTTGTATCCGGGCCATGAACTCTACGACGCAAAAACAGCATACCTGAACGATTTGTATTTATATGGTTCCAGAAGAATTGGACTTGATCACTTCGAATCCTCTGCCAAGCGCTACGCAAGGCTTGTTTCATCCCATTTCGGCCGGAGCATTGAGATCAGTGCAACGATGGACACTGGCTTGTCGCTATTTGTATTTGGCATCAGCGAACGGCTAAAGCAGCTCGGCGTGCCAGAACAAATTGCGAGCAGAATCGGTATCGAAAGTGGGGCATTCACCGGTCTCGTCGACTATCTGAAGGAAAACAATCTCGAAAGCGCATTGGATACGATTTCAGGCGGCGTCGGAATAATTGGCGAAAAGATCGCTCTGCCGATGCTGACCAAAAGAATCATTTCCAAGCGGATTGAACTTGGCATGTACAGGAAAATCGAGAACGAGGACTGGCGACGTAAGATCGCAGCTAATCTTTCTGCCACCAAATTTGCATCAGTCGTAATTGATCAGCAGAAAGCACAGGAGGCCAATCGCGGAATCGGAACATATGCTTGAAATACCATTTGTAAGATTTCTTTGCCTGCAAGAACCGGGTGGCCTATCTTAGGAAATCGTCGATAATCGGCTCCATGGAATCGCTGCGCTACACATTTCATGAAAGTCCGGTGGGACCGCTATTGCTTGCCGGCACGGAGACAACGCTCGACTACATTTCCTTTCCGTCCGGCCGGACGACCATCAAGCCGCGCCCAAACTGGATTCGCGACGACGCCTTTTTCCCTGAGACCGCGGCGCAACTGGATGCCTACTTCGCCGGCGAGTTGACCGAGTTCGATTTGCCGATCCGGTTTAACGGCAGCCGCTTCCAGAATGCGGTCTGGCAGGCACTGTATGAGATCCCCTACGGCGAAACCGTTTCCTACGGCGAAATTGCGCGCCGCATTGGCGAAGATTTGTCAGCCAGCCGCGCGGTCGGCATTGCCAATGGTCAAAATCCGCTACCAATTGTCGTTCCGTGTCATCGCGTCATTGGAGCAGACGGTTCTTTGACCGGCTTTGGTGGCGGCTTGCCGAAAAAACAGTTCCTGCTCGACCTCGAAGCGCGTGTGCGCCCAATGCCGGGTCAGCAGTTGCGGCTGTTTGCGTAGTCTCCGTGGCGAAAGTTTCCGGCATTGGTGGTTTCTTCTTTCGGGCCAATGATCCCGTTTCACTGTCCGCATGGTACGACGAGCATTTCGGTATTAATCCGGTCAGCGCCGGACCTTGGTCGCAGGACGCAGGACCGACGGTATTTTCTCCCTTTGCCGATGACAGCGACTATTTTTCACCAAACAAACGCTGGATGCTCAATCTCCGCGTCGAAGACATCGACGGGATGATTGCCAAACTTAAAGCTGCCGGCATCGAAATTGAAACCCGCGAAGAATGGGACGGCGAATATGGCCGGTTTGCCCGTGTCCATGATCCGGAAGGCAATCCGATCGAGCTCTGGCAGCCACCTGACGGAAAGTGATTTCAATCAGTCAGTAGTGCGGCGGTGGTGGCTCCGGCGTCTCGGCACCGGTTCTCTCCTCCAGCACCGCGATTTGTTTGGTCAGCAAATCCAGTTTCTTCGACAGCGTTTCGATTTCCGCCCATTGGCGCGCGATAACCGAGGACAGTTCCTCAATCGTGCGCTCCTGCTCAGCAGCTAGGGTTTCGAGTTTTTCAACACGGTCTTCCAAAACGAATACCTTGTTGCAGGACGGGCAAAAATTGTCGAGAGTGTCGGTGTGGAGGGAGGTCAGCTTGGCATCGGCAAACTGCCATGCTAAAAAATTGACCAATTGATAAAAAAAGGCGTGCTTGCGCAATGGGAGAGACGGGCGGTCGTTCGGCGATCAGGCTAACGGGGATTAACAAGAGCTTTGGCGCGGTGCGTGCCAATCGCGATATTGACCTGAATGTCGAAGAGGGCACCATTCACGGAATTATTGGCGAGAATGGCGCCGGGAAATCGACATTGATGTCGATCCTCTATGGTTTCTATCAGGCTGATTCCGGTGAGATTGAAGTGGCGGGCCAGCCAACCGTCATTCACTCACCCAATCAGGCGATTGCCGCTGGTATTGGCATGGTTCACCAGCATTTCATGCTGGTCGACAATTTCTCCGTGCTTGAAAACGTCATACTTGGAGCAGAGGGTGCAGCATTGTTGTCGGGCGGTATCGCCAATGCCCGCACGGAACTGGAACGGCTCGAGAAGGAATACGGTCTTGAAGTCGATCCGGACACCCTGATCCAGAACCTTCCGGTGGGCCTGCAGCAGCGCGTAGAGATACTGAAAGCGCTTTATCGTGGCGCTGATATTCTCATCCTCGATGAACCGACCGGCGTTTTGACCCCTGCCGAAGCCGATCATCTGTTCCGCATTCTCAAACAGCTGAAAGAGCAGGGAAAAACTGTCGTTCTCATCACCCACAAGCTGCGCGAGATCATGGCAGTGACCGATAATGTCTCGGTAATGCGGCAGGGCACCATGGTGGCGACCAGAAAGACTTCTGAGACGACGGTCGAGGAACTGGCGGAACTCATGGTGGGCCGTCGTGTGCTGCTCCGGGTCGACAAGGGCGAAGCCAACCCCAGCGGCGTCAAACTTCATGTGGAAGGTTTGACCGTCAAGGACAGCCGTGGTGTCACCATGGTCGACAACGTGTCATTCGAGGTCAAGGCTGGCGAAATCGTCGGCATTGCCGGTGTCGCCGGAAACGGTCAATCCGAACTGATTGAAGCCATCAGTGGAATTCGCCGTGCCGAAGCCGGTTCGGTCTTGCTCGATGGACAGCCAATCAGCGTGACGGGAAACGCCGATCCGGCGGAACTGCGTCAGCGCGGCATGGCGCACGTACCCGAGGATCGCCACCACATGGGCCTTGTGCTGCAGTTTGAGGAGAACGAAAACTCGATACTCGGCTATCACAACAACGAAATTTACAATTCGGGCCTGTTCCAGAACATCGACGCGATCCGCAATGACGCCGATGTCAAAATTGAGAAATACGACATTCGTCCGCCTGATTGCCGGTTGAGAACGGCGAATTTTTCTGGCGGAAATCAGCAGAAGATCGTGCTTGCGCGAGAGATGGAACAGGATCCGACGGTTCTGATCGTTTCCCAGCCGACACGTGGAGTTGATGTGGGGGCGATCGAATTCATCCACCGCCGTGTCATCGAGATGCGCGACGCCGGCAAGGCGGTTCTGCTCGTTTCTGTCGAGCTCGACGAAATCCGCAGCCTCTCTGACCGGATACTCGTCATGTTCGCTGGCCGCGTTGTCGGCGAACGCGGACCTGAAGCGACCGAAGGCGAGCTTGGCCTGCTGATGGCAGGCGTCGAAGGTGAGGAGGCGGCGTAAGATCATGGCGGTTCCCTATGCAAAACTCCCGGCCTGGGTCGATTACGGACTGATCCCGCTCATCAATCTGGTCGTCGCCTTCGTGGTTGCCGGACTGGTTGTGCTGCTTGTCGGCGAAAGCCCGATCCGGGCGGCGACCTTGCTGCTGCAAGGCGCTTTCGGCTCCGGCGAAGGCATTGGCTATACGTTGTTTTATGCCACCAATTTCATATTCACCGGTTTGGCGGTTGCCGTGGCCTTCCATTGCGGCTTGTTCAATATTGGCGGCGAGGGACAGGCCTATATTGCCGGGCTCGGCGTTGCCGTTCCCTGTCTGGCGCTGGATGGCATCCTGCCGTGGTATCTGACTTTTTTGCTTGCCATTGCCGGTTCGGCCATGGTTGGCGCATTTTGGGCTTTGATTCCGGCCTATCTGCAGGCCAAGCGTGGCAGCCACATCGTCATCACGACGATCATGTTCAACTTCATCGCCGCCAGTGTCATGGTCTATCTTCTCGTGGGTCTTCTGAAGCCTCTTGGCTCGATGGCGCCACAGACGCGGACTTTCCTTGAAGGGGCACATCTTCCCAAACTCGACTGGCTGCTTGAGTTGTTCGGTGCGTCGATCCGCTCAACGCCGCTTAATCTGTCCTTCCTGTTGGCCCTGCTAATGGCCGCGGCGGTTTGGGCCCTGATCTGGCGGACCAAACTCGGCTACGAAATTCGTACCATGGGCTTCAGCCCGACGGCGGCGCGATATGCCGGCATCAACGAAGCCCGGATCATCATCATCACGATGATGATTTCAGGTGCGCTCGCCGGCATGATGGCGCTGAATCCGATTATGGGTGACCAGCACCGCTTGCAGCTCGACTATGTAACCGGTGCAGGCTTTGTCGGCATTGCCGTTGCCTTGATGGGACGGTCTCATCCCGCAGGTATTATCCCGGCCGCGATCCTGTTTGGCACGCTCTATCAGGGCGGTGCGGAGATCGCATTCGAGATGCCCAATATCAGCCGCGACATGATTGTCATCATTCAGGGTCTGGTCATCCTGTTTGCCGGAGCTTTGGAGCACATGTTCAGGCCTGCGGTCCAGGCGGCATTTGCGACCTTGCGGCCCAAATCCGCCGGGCTTGAACCCGAGAAAGCCGGAGGCTGATCGATGGAATTTTTCAGCCTCATCTTCGGTCTCAATGTCTTTGATTCCATGCTGCGGGTGTCAGCACCATTGTTGCTCGCCTGTCTGGCGGGCCTTTACTCGGAGCGCTCGGGCGTCTTCGATATTGGTCTTGAAGGCAAGATGCTTGCCGGTGCATTTGCCGGCGCTTCGGCGGCTTATGTGTCCGGCTCCGCCTGGGTGGGCCTGCTGGCTGCTGTCGCAGCATCGGTCTTTCTGGCGCTGGTCCATGGCTTCGCCTCAATCACGCATCGCGGCAACCAGATCGTTTCCGGTGTTGCGATCAATTTCATCGCCGCAGGATCCGCTGTCATTCTTGGTCAGGCCTGGTTCCGGCAGGGCGGCCGTACCCCCTCACTTTCCGCCGAGGGAAGCCGTTTTACCGCGATCGAGCTGCCCGGCGCCAATACACTCGCAGATGTGCCGGTGATCGGACATATCTATTCCGGCCTGATTTCCGGCCATTCGGTGCTGGTCTATTTCGCCTTCTTGATGGTGCCGGTCACCTGGTGGGTGCTGTTTCGCACCCGCTTTGGGCTGAGATTGCGAGCCGTGGGCGAAAACCCAGCCGCCGTCGATACCGCCGGTATTTCGGTTACCTGGCTCAGATACCGTGCCGTCATCTGTTGCGGCGCGCTGTGTGGTTTCGCCGGCGCATATCTGGCCGTGGCCCAGAATGCGGGTTTTGTGAAAGACATGACCGCTGGCCGCGGATTTATCGCTCTGGCAGCGTTGATCTTCGCCAAATGGAAACCGGTTAACGCCATGTTCGCCTGCCTGTTGTTCGGCTATCTGGACGCCATCGCCATTGTCCTTCAGGGCAAGGCGATACCGGGCATCGGAACGGTTCCTGTGCAGGTTTTCCAGGCGCTGCCCTATGTGTTGACGGTGATCCTGCTTGCGGGCTTCATCGGCAAGGCCATTCCGCCCAAAGCCGGCGGTGTGCCTTACGTCAAGGAACGGTAAGTCTTGTCTCGCGATCTGTTTGACGCTGCAAAAGCGGCGATGGCCAAGTCCTATTCGCCTTACTCGGCATTTCCGGTTGGCGCAGCTTTGCGGACCGGTGACGGCCGTATCTTTTCAGGCTGCAATATCGAGAACGCCTCCTATCCCGAGGGCTGGTGTGCAGAAACGACAGCACTGTCCCACCTGATCATGGATGGTGGCGGTGATGTGTCTGAAATTCTGGTAATCGCCGAAAAGATGCCCAGGGTGACACCATGTGGTGGATGCCGCCAGCGGCTGGCAGAGTTCGCCGGGCCGGACACGCCGTTGCATTTGTGCGATAATAACGGTGTCGTCGAGACGACCACACTTGGCGCCTTGTTGCCGTTGGGGTTCGACGGAGATGTGCTGAAGTAAATTGCGGGTACACCGGGCGCTTTGAGCGCGGACACAAACAATCCCGCAATGTTTTTATTGTTTGGAGTAACGGCATGAATGCCAAAACAGACCACGAAGCGCTGACGGCAGCCACCGCGACCGGTTCGCATCTGGTGGCTTTGCAGCACGACAGGCCGCGCAACGATGGAACCGAACTCACGCCGGAATGGTTTGATCATGTATCGGTCAACCTGTCCGCCACAGAACGCCGCGCCGCGACATTGCAGACCCGCCGGACGGTCAAGAAAAAATGGCAGGCTGCCTGGCTGGTTCGGGCGATCGAATGCATGGATCTGACCACTCTGGCGGGTGATGACACCGAAGAGCGGGTACGGCGTCTTTGCGCCAAGGCACGAAATCCGTTGCGGGCCGATCTCGTCGAAGCGCTGGGCCTCTCCGACTACAAGCTGACCACCGGCGCCGTCTGTGTCTATCCGGTGATGGTTTCAACGGCCGTCAAGGCGCTTGAGGGAACTGGCATTCCTGTCGCTTCGGTGGCGACCGGCTTTCCAGCAGGACTGACGCCGCTGCCGCAAAGATTGGCTGAAGTCCGCTATGCTGTCGATCAGGGTGCTGCAGAAATTGACATCGTCATCAACCGCGCTCAGGCGCTCCGCGGTGACTGGCAGGCACTGTACGACGAGGTTCGCCAAATGCGCGAAGCTTGTGGCGAGGCGCACATGAAAGCCATCCTCGCGACCGGCGAACTGAAGACGCTGACCAATGTCTACAAGGCATCGATGGTGGCGTTGATGGCTGGTTCGGATTTCGTCAAGACGTCAACGGGAATGGAAGGCGTCAACGCTACGCTACCGGTCAGCTTGACCATGGTTCGCGCCGTCCGCGATTATCTGGAGTTCACCGGTTACCATGCCGGCTTCAAACCGGCTGGCGGCATTCGCACCGCCAAGGACGCGCTTCACTGGCTATTCCTGATGAAAGAGGAACTGGGCCGGGAATGGCTGCAGCCGGATCTGTTCCGTTTTGGCGCCAGCTCGCTTTTTGGCGACATCGAACGTCAGCTCGAACATTTCGTCACCGGACGTTACTCCGCCACCAATCGCCACGGCATCGCTTGAGGAAACCGCCATGAACGAGATCCAGGACATTCTCAGGACGATGGATTACGGCCCGGCGCCGGAGGATGACAAAATTGTCCATGACTGGCTTGCCCGCCACAAGAGCAAGTTCGGCCACTTTATCAACGGCAAGTTCACCAAACCTGGCAAGGACAGTTTCGACGTATCGAACCCGGCCAAAGGTGAGAAACTTGCCAAAGTGGCCAATGGAACGCGGTCCGACGTCGACAAGGCCGTTAGCGCTGCAACCAGTGCCAAGGCCAAATGGCAGGCTTTGCCAGGCAACGAGCGGGCGCGTCACCTCTATGCGCTTGCCCGCCACATCCAGAAACATTCTCGTTTTCTGGCGGTTCTGGAAACCATGGACAATGGCAAGTCCATCCGCGAGACACGCGACATCGATATTCCGCTTGTAGCGCGCCATTTTTACCATCACGCCGGTTGGGCGGAGCTGCGCGACACCGAGTTTCCCGGATATGAGCCAGCGGGGGTGTGCGGCCAGATCATCCCATGGAACTTTCCGCTGCTGATGCTGGCCTGGAAAATAGCACCTGCGCTTGCCGCCGGCTGCACGGTCGTGCTCAAACCTGCCGAGCACACACCGCTGACGGCAATGGCCTTTGCAGAAATCTGCGCTGAGGCTGGCTTGCCTGCCGGCGTGGTCAATATCGTCAATGGCGGCGGAGCGACCGGTGCGGCAATTGCCTCCCATGATGGAATCGACAAACTGGCTTTTACCGGATCGACCGAGGTGGGTCGTATTTTGCGGCGCCAGACATCAGGTTCTGGCAAGAAACTGTCGCTCGAACTCGGCGGCAAATCGCCATTTATTGTCTATGATCGCGCCGATATTGATGCAGCGGTCGAGGGAGTGGTTGACGCCATCTGGTTCAATCAGGGCGAAGTCTGCTGCGCCGGATCACGGGCACTGGTGCAGGAAGGTATTGCGCCGCGCTTCTTCGCCAAGCTCAAGGCGCGAATGGAAACGTTGCGCGTCGGCGATCCGCTCGACAAGGCAATCGACATGGGAGCTGTCGTTGCTCCGGTTCAGATGCAAAGCATCACTGCGAAAGTCGATGCCGGCAAGCAGGACGGTGCCGAGTGCTGGCAGCCAAGTTGGGCAAGCGAAGTGCCTTCGGATGGCTGTTTCTTCCCGCCGACATTGTTCACAGGCGTGTCGCCTGCTTCAACGCTCGCACAGGAAGAGATTTTCGGACCGGTGTTGACCGCAATGACGTTCCGTACACCGGGCGAGGCGATTGAGCTTGCCAATAATTCCCGCTACGGCTTGGCCGCTTCGATCTGGTCGCAGGATCTCGACGAAGCCTTCGACGCGGCGCGCAAAGTCAAGGCAGGCGTGGTCTGGATCAATTCCACGAACTTGTTTGATGCGGCGGCCGGGTTCGGCGGCTACCGCGAAAGTGGCTTCGGACGTGAGGGTGGCCGTGAGGGCATGTACGAATATCTTGTGCCGGGCTGGCAGAAGAAGGCAAAAATGCTCCCGGCCGTAAAGCCGATTGCGGAGGCAACACCAATACCCGACAGTGTGACTGGCGGTCTCGACCGCACGATCAAAATGTATATCGGCGGCAAGCAGGCGCGGCCGGATTCCGGCTATTCCTACCCGGTACTGGATGCCAAGGGCCGGCCGGTCACCGATGTGGGTCTGGGAAACCGAAAAGATGTTCGCAATGCGGTTGAAGCGTCGCGAAAGGCCACTGGGTGGACGTCAATGACAGGCCATGGCCGCGCGCAGGTGCTTTATTTCCTTGCTGAAAACCTGCATGTGCGAGCTGACGAATTTGCCCAACGTCTTGTCCAGACCAACGGTGCAAAACCTGCCGTGGCCAGGCGGGAAGTAGATGTCTCAATCGCCCGCATGATCCACTATGCCGCCTGGGCCGACAAATATGATGGCGCAGTGCGCGGGCCGCAGCCGCGCATGCTGTCCCTGGCATTGGTCGAGCCCTATGATGTCATCGGTATTTCCTGCCCCGATGAGGCGCCGTTGCTTGGTTTTGTGTCGCTGTTTGCACCTGCGATAGCCATGGGAAATCGCGTGGTCATCACTCCTTCGCCCGCCAATCCATTGCCGGCTTGCGATCTCTACCAGGTCCTGGACACATCGGATGTACCTGGCGGGGTCGTCAACATCATCACCGGCGACCGGGACACGCTGGCAGACACAATGGCCAAGCACGACGGCATTGATGCGATGTGGTATTTCGGTTCGGCTGCCGGCTCGGCGATGGTCGAAGAACACTCCGCCGGCAATCTGAAACCGGTCTGGGCCAACAATGGCAAAGCACGGGATTGGTATGATCCCGCCCAGGGGCAGGGCGAAGAATTCTTACGCCATGCCACTCAGATCAAAACCATCTGGACACCATTTGGCGTGTGAGGATCAGCAGCATGCTTCCCCAGGAAATCATTCGCCAAAAGCGCGAAGGCGGGCAATTGTCATCAGAAGAGATTGCCGCATTTGTGTCTGGCGTGACCGGCGGCCAGGTCACTGACGCACAGGTCTCGGCACTGGCGATGGCTGTTTTCTTCAACGGTATGAGCCGTGAAGAGGCTGTGGCGCTGACTTTGGCCATGCGAGACTCCGGTGATGTGCTCAACTGGGACGAAATGCCGGGACCTGTCGTCGACAAACACTCGACAGGTGGCGTGGGTGACAATGTCTCGTTGATGCTGGCGCCGATCCTGGCCGCGTGCGATGTGTTTGTACCGATGATTTCGGGCAGGGGACTTGGCCATACCGGCGGAACGCTCGACAAGCTGGAGGCCATACCCGGCTATCAGGTGCAGCCGGACAATGAGACCTTCAGACGGACCGTCCGGGAGGTCGGGTGCGCGATCATTGGCCAAACTGCAAATCTGGCGCCGGCGGACAAACGCATCTACTCCATCCGTGATGTCACTGCGACGGTTGAATCGATTCCGCTGATCACAGCATCAATCCTGTCGAAAAAGCTTGCCGCAGGGCTCCAGGCGCTTGTTCTTGATGTCAAGGCCGGCAATGGCGCGTTTATGGCAAAGCCGCGCGACGCTGCAAAGCTGGCGAAAACCCTGGTCGAAGTGGCAAACGGTGCTGGACTGCCAACCTCAGCCCTGATCACCGGTATGAATGAGCCCTTGGCATCCGCTGCGGGAAACGCCGTTGAAGTCGCAAATGCTGTGGACTTTCTGACCGGCACAAAGCGGGACCGCAGGCTTGAGCTCGTGACCATGGCGTTGTGTGCCGAGCTTTTGCATCTCTGCGGCAAAGCCGGGTCAAATAGAGAGGCAACCGCAATGGCGCTTGACGCGCTGGAATCCGGCCGTGCTGCCGAAAGCTTCGGTCGCATGGTGGTTGCACTTGGCGGACCGCCGGATTTCGTTGAGAACTACGGCAGCCACCTGCCATCTGCACCGGTTACACGCGTAGTTACGGCGACAGACAATGGCTTCGTGTCTGGCGTTGCAACCCGCGAAATCGGTCTCGCTGTGGTCTCGCTTGGGGGCGGGAGAACACGGCCACAGGATCCGGTAGATCATGCCGTTGGATTGGCGAATCTCCTACCTCTGGGTGCGGCAGTGCGCAGGGGTGATCCACTCGGACTGGTTCATGCCAAAAGCGCCTCGGATGCCAAGGCAGCCGAATTTGCTGTCAGAAATGCATTTACTCTCTCAGGCGATCGGCCCCAGACCAAACGGCCTGTCACCAGACGGATCGCCTAAGACCTATTGCTCCAGATGAAGAACCCGGTTTTCCACCCGGAACTTTCTCAACCGGTTGAGAAAGCTCATGCCAATCAGAGTGTTGTCCAATGCCCGGTCGTTGAGGACAACCGCTTCGACATTTTCCACATAGATACGTCCGATTTGCAGGCGGGCGATCTTTGCGGCGGCAGCTTTGGCTTTTCCGTTGGCGGTGTTGACCTCGTATTTGAAATCATTCGGCATCAAATTGAGACCGATTCTGCGCGCGGTCGATTTGTTGATTGCGACTAGCGTCGCGCCGGTATCGATAAGTGAGTTCACACGCCGGCCATTGAGCTTGAAGTCGCCGCTGAAATGGCCATGGGCATCCATCGATATTGCTACCCGCCGACCGGTAAGGGTTCTCGTGCCGCCGAGTTTCTTCGCTTCGGGTTTCTTTTGGATCACCGGGGCAACGACTTCGGTGACCTCGCCGGAATCCCGCTTATTGCCAACAAATTTGTCCAGTACCTCCGGATTCGATTCCAGAAACGCCGGTACTGAAGCAGATGCTACAACGACTGCGCCAACGATGAAAAAGTTCCGCAACATCCAGCCTGTGTCCGTATTGGCATTGCCTTTCCAGGGCATTTTTCGCTCAGAAGGAATCAAAGGAGCGAAAAATGCTTCAATGGTTCCAATCGCATAACGGCGTTGTTGCGGTTCAAAGAAGTCGCAAAACGCCCTGTCGGACATGATGGATCAGCGGCGTAAGAGTTGCCTTAAGTTACCTGGCGTGAGCGAAGAAATTGTCCGCCAGCCTTAATCAATGGTTAAATTGGGGTGCGGCGTCGCGCAACCAACCCTATTTGGTGCCGTACATGCGGTCGCCGGCATCACCGAGACCCGGAACGATATAACCCTTTTCGTTCAGATGACTGTCAATCGCGGCGGTGAAAACCGGCACGTCGGGATGCGCCTTATTGAACCGTTCGATGCCTTCCGGAGCAGCCAAAAGGCACAGAAAACGCAAGTTTGACGCGCCACGACCTTTCAGTTTCTCAATCGCTGCAATTGACGAGTTGCCGGTGGCGAGCATTGGGTCAACAACAATGACCAGCCGGTCACCAAGGTCAGTCGGGGCTTTGAAGAAATACTCGATGGCCTCCAGTGTTTCGTGGTCCCGATACAAGCCGACATGGGCCACGCGCGCGGCCGGTACGAGATCGAGCATACCATCGAGAAGTCCGTTTCCGGCCCGCAATACGGAAGCGAAGACGAGTTTCTTGCCCTCCAGGATGGGTGCATCCATCGCCTCCATCGGAGTCTCGATCCGCCGCGTAGTCAGCTCAAGGTCTCTAGTAACCTCATAGCAAAGCAGCGTTGATATCTCGCGCAACAAACGGCGAAAACTGGCCGTTGAGGTATCCCTGTCACGCATGATCGACAGCTTGTGTTGGACTAGCGGATGGTCGACGACGGTTGCACCTGCCATGGTGTCTTCTCCCGGTAAGAATTGCCCGGTCCGACATTAGCGGCAGATGGCAATTCCCGATACCTGTGCGCGAAACTGAATCACAGGTTTGTGGGAGATGCCTTCCTGAAAGGGGTCCTAACCGTTGCGCTGTGGCACCTGTTCGATCGCTGATTTCGATGACGTTGCCGGACCGTTATCCCGGTCGAATTCGACTGGGCGCGACCATCAATATTTCGGTCCGGTCTCTTCGAGCCTCTCCAATAACGTTTTTCGGGTCGGCTCATCGACGAAAGCAGCTTCAATTGAGTTCCGGGTCATCTGCTTGAGGCCATCTTCGTCCATACCGAAATGCTCAGCGGCGATGTCGTATTCATGCTGAAGCGAAGTGTGAAAATAGGGCGGATCATCGGAACTGAGCGTCACAACACATCCAGCCTCAATAAATGCCGGAACCGGATGTGAGGCGAAACTGTCAAACACATTCAGCGAGATGTTCGATCCCGGGCAACACTCCAGCACAACGCCCTCGTCGGCTATCCGGCGCACCAGGTCCGGATTTTCGATCGCCCGCACACCATGGCCGATCCGCGCCGGCCGGATGTGATCAAGCGCATCAGCAACACTCTCCCAGCCGGCAAGTTCCCCCGCGTGTACGGTGATCCCAAGGCCTGCCTCCCGGGCAATCTCGAATGCGCGTGCATAATCTTCGGCCTGCCCGAAGCGCTCTTCCCCGCCCATTCCAAAGCCGGTGATCAGCGGATGACTGCAATTGGCGGCAAATCGGGCTGCACGCTCGACTGCCTCGACACCAAAATGACGTACGCCCGTAACGATCTGGCGCGCCTCGATACCGGTTTTGGCTTTGGCGCGTTCCATCCCCTCACCAATGGCATCCGTGTAAGCCTGTGCTGAAACACCGGAATTCTCCGCATGGTCGGGCGATGTGAAGACCTCCGAATAAATCGCGCCCATACGCGCGATCGTCGTCAAATAATCCTCTATCATCAACGCAAAATCGTCTTCACTACGAAACAGGCTCGACGCGGCGTCATAGGCGGCTAGAAAGCTGGTGAAATCGTGCCAAACAAAGGCACCATCCTGAATGAATTCAGAGACATCGGCGCCGTATTTGTCCGCCTGCTGCAAAACCAGCCCGGTCGATGCAGATCCCTCCAGATGGCAATGAATTTCTGCCTTCAACATTATTTTTCCCTCATTCGGGAATTAACCGCGCGACAAATCGCACAGGTGCTCCCGTCCGGTTACGATAGCGCGGCGGCAGGTGATCGGCTATGGTCCGGCGCGATATTCCCGATCACGAATATTGGATTTGATTTTGGCTGAGCAGCGCACAACTTCAGACGGGGGCATGCAAACTGCCTACGGATTTCGGCAAGTCGGCGATGGCGAGAAGCAGCCAATGGTCGATCACGTGTTTCATCGCGTTGCAGACCGTTACGATCTGATGAACGATTTGATGTCTGCAGGCATGCACCGGCTGTGGAAAGACGCGATGGTTGCCTGGCTCAATCCGCCGCAAAAACCGGGCTGGCACGCGCTCGACATGGCCGGTGGTACCGGTGATATCGCTTTCCGCATTGTCGAGGCGGGCAATCGCGCTGCCAGGGTCACGGTCTCCGACATCAATCCTTCAATGCTTGCGGTTGGACAGGAGCGGGCGGCAAAGAACGAGCTGACCGGAAACATCGAATTCGTGGAAGCCAATGCGGAGGAGCTTCCCTTTGAAGACGGTCTTTTTGATGCCTACACAATCTCGTTCGGCATTCGCAATGTGCCCCATATCGACCGGGCACTGGCAGAAGCCTTTCGGGTATTGAAAACAGGCGGGCGCTTCTTGTGTCTTGAGTTTTCGGAAGTGGAGGTACCGTTACTGGACAAAGCCTATGAGGCCTGGTCTTTCAATGCTATTCCAGCCATTGGAAAGGCCGTTTTGGGTGACGACGAGCCCTACCGTTATCTAGTTGAATCAATTGCTAAATTTCCCCGGCAAGACGAGTTTGGCCGCATGATCGCAAGCGCCGGTTTCGAGCGGGTGACCTGGCGAAACTACTCTGGCGGGATCGCCGCATGCCACTCCGGCTGGAAGCTTTAAGATAATAATGTCCGTTCTCGGTGCATATATGCGCTTGGCTCGTGCGGGCTGGATCATGGTCCGTGAGGGAGTGATTGCCGCAATCCCGGGCGAGCAGCTGGATGGACCGCCGAAGCTTGCATGGCGGGTTGCACGGATGTTTACCAAGTCGAGCGCGTTGCGACGGGACCGTGCTGGAAGTCTCGCTGCGGCGGTCGACCGGCTTGGACCGTCCTACGTCAAGCTTGGCCAGTTCCTGGCCACCCGTCCGGATGTCGTCGGAAATGAGATCGCGGAAGATCTGGCCAGCCTGCAGGATCGGATGTCAACATTCCCAACCTCGCAAGCCAAGGCTGCAATCGAGGCCTCGCTGGGAAAGCCGGTGAGCGAGTTGTTCTCAAAGTTCGGCGATCCGGTGGCGGCAGCCTCGATCGCACAGGTGCACAGGGCTGAGACAGACAACGAAGGTGTAGTGAGAGACGTTGCCGTCAAGGTCATTCGCCCTGGCGTGCGCCGGAGGTTTTTCAACGATCTTGAGAGCTATTATCTCGCTTCACACCTGCAGGAACGATTTATTCCCGCAACCCGCCGGTTAAAACCGGTCGAGGTCACCGAAACACTCGCGCGTACAACCAAGATTGAGATGGATTTGCGGCTTGAGGCTGCCGCGCTCTCTGAGCTTGCCGAAAATACGGCCAATGATCCGGGATTTCGCGTTCCCATGGTCGATTGGGAGCGCACCGGGCGTGATGTGCTGACGCTTGAATGGATCGACGGCACCAAATTATCGGATATTGAGGGTTTGAGGTCTGCCGGCCATGATCTGAAGCGGTTGGCCCGCGATTTGATCCAGAATTTTCTCCGCCATACATTGAGGGACGGGTTTTTTCACGCCGACATGCATCCGGGTAACCTGTTCGTCGAGGCGAATGGAAATATTGTCGCTGTCGACCTCGGCATCATGGGCAGAATTGGCAAGAAGGAACAGCGTTTCCTTGCGGAAATCCTGCATGGGTTCATTACCCGTAATTACAACCGCGTCGCTGAGGTGCACATTGAAGCGGGCTATGTACCGTCAAAGCACGGCACTGCGGCCTTTGCGCAGGCCATCCGCGCCATCGGCGAACCCATACAGGGGCAATCGGCCGATACGATATCCATGGCCAAGCTGCTTACCCTCCTGTTCGAAGTCACAGAACTGTTCGACATGGAAACCAGGCCGGAGCTCTTGTTGCTGCAGAAGACCATGGTGGTGGTCGAAGGTGTGGCCCGCACACTCGATCCGGAGTTCAACATGTGGAAGGCCGCCGAGCCGGTCGTTTCAGACTGGGTGTTGGGCAATCTGGGTCCGCGCGCCATCTTGCAAGACACGGGAGACGGACTGAAAGCACTTGCCGCTCTCGCCCGGCAAGCGCCTGAGTTCAAACAGCGTGCTGAGCGTCTTTCGGAGGAAATTGACGCGATGGCCGAACATGGTTTGCGCTTTGACGATGAAACGGCGTCGAAGATCGGCAAAGCCGAAGCGCGATATACCCGCTCCGGGCGGATCGCCCTTTGGATCATTGCAGTCACCCTGATCTGGATCGCCACACAGATCGGCTAGGGCAGTTGAGCCCCCTATCTGCTTTGTCACCTGGCTCTGAAACTGAAAGATTCACCTATCTCCAGGGAGAATCCGGGTTGCCGGAACTGGTGAAGTCGTCTTCATCGAGATCGATCGTCTTGCCGCCCGGGTGGCGTGGCCCGCCAAATCCGCCCTGGGAACCCATCCCTGGACCGGCGGCAACCACAATCCTGTCCTTGACGAAATTCCATCCGATGTCGCGAATTGCCGGTACAAACAGCAGGAATCCGAGGGTATCAGTCACAAATCCGGGCGTAAGCAGTAAAACACCGGCAATCAGGATCATGACGCCGTGAACCAGCTCGCGTCCCGGCACACGGCCCTGGTCAGTTTCGCGCCTGATCTTGTTGATCAGGCCAAAACCCTGGATACGCAGCAATATCGAACCGATGACCGCGGTCACGAACACCATGACCAGGGTCGCCAAAACACCAATTTGTCCGCCGATCACGATGAATGCCGCAATTTCCATCAGCGGAATGGCCAGCAACAACAGGGGTACAATTGAAAATCGCACGAATTCTTCCTTCAAAAATCGCCAATTGTTGGCAGATGCCATCTTGATTGATTGGCCTATTTACCCGAGATAGGTATTCAAATGGCGAAATTGAATGATCGCCAATTGCGTTCTATATCATAGATGAAGATAAACAGGCCGATTTGACGGCAATTCAGGGCTGCTGGCGGCGAAGCAGGAATTTTGGTTCGGACATGGAATTCTTCGATTTTGGTACGATTTTCTTTCTCGTCGCTGCGGTGGTGATTTTCTACCAGCTGCGAAATGTACTGGGGCGCAGAACGGGGCACGAGCGGCCGCCGTTTGATCCCTATTCAAATCGCGATCGCATCGACGCAAATGATGACTCGGGCGATAACGTTGTGGCGCTTCCGAAGCGAAAGTCTTCAAGTGGCGATGACGCAGACAGCCGATACAGCGAAATCGACAAATACGCCAAGGCCGGGTCGGCAGTGAACAAGGGCCTGCGGGCGATCAAGGATGCCGACGCCTCGTTTGGACCAAACAATTTCCTCGACGGCGCAAAGATGGCCTATGAGATGATTGTCGTGGCCTATGCGGACGGTGACCGCAAAACGTTGAAGAATCTTCTGTCGCGCGAAGTCTTTGACGGTTTTGTCGAGGCGATCAAGGGGCGCGAGGAACGTGACGAAAAGGTGCAGTCATCATTTGTCGGCATCTCCAAGGCCGACATTGTCGGGGCCGAGATGAAGGATGGCGAGGCCCATGTTACGATTCGCCTCGTTAGCGAGTTGATATCCGCAACGCTCGACAAATCCGGCGATGTGATTGAAGGCGATCCCGAAACAGTCGCCGAAGTCAAGGATGTCTGGACCTTTGCCCGCGACACCCGCTCGCGCGATCCGAACTGGAAACTTGTGGCAACCGAAGCGGAAGACTGAACGCTACAGTCGCCGGAAATGCCGCTATCCAAGCAATTCGAAGCCTGCGGCTACGAAGAACTTCCGGGTTGGTCGAATGACAATCATGCTCTGGCATTGACGGCTTTTCAGCGCTGCGGCGCTCACGCGGCAGTAAAGCCCTACAGAACCGGATCTCTGGGTGTGGAATCCGCTGCATTCGCAAAAGCCTTCTCGGCTGCGCTCCATTCGAATCTTTCCGACGGCGCCAGCGCGAGGCAGTTCTTTGAAGCGTATTTTCTGCCCTTCTGGGTTCGCCCCACCGATCGTGAGCGAGGATTTGTCACCGGCTACTACGAACCTATTGTTCATGCGTCGCATTCCCGGACCGAACGATTTTGTTATCCCGTGTATCGGCGCCCTGCCGATTTGATCAGTATTGACGATAGCAACCGACCTGAAGGTTTTGATCCGTATCTGGCTTTTGCACGGCAAACCGGTAACGGGCTTGAGGCGTATTTTGATCGCTCCGCTATTGAGCAGGGAGCCCTTCAGGATCAAGGCCTGGAAATTGCGTGGCTGGCCGACCGCGTCGACCTGTTTTTCATCCATGTGCAAGGTGCTGCGCGTCTGCGGTTTGAAGATGGGTCCGAGAAGCGCATCACCTATGCGGCAAAGAGCGGGCACAGATTTTCCGGGCCGGGTGGTATTTTGGCGGATCTTGGAGAAATTCCACGCCAACAGGTGACGATGCAGTCGATTCGAAAGTGGTTTGACGCCAACCCTGACCGCATCGATGAGATTTTATGGCAGAACCGGTCCTTCATTTTCTTTCGCGAAGCGGCCGTCGATGATCCGTCACTCGGGCCGGTTGCGGCGGCCAAGGTGCCGCTGACACCCGGGCGATCGATGGCCGTGGATCGCCTGCTTCACACTTTTGCAACACCGTTTTTCGTTCACGCCGGCACGCTTACTCATGTCGACGGAGCGCCGTTTTCCCGCCTGATGATTGCACAGGATACGGGTTCGGCCATTACCGGGCCTGCGCGCGGAGACTTGTTCGTCGGTTCTGGTCAGTCCGCCGGGGAGATAGCGGGCATCATCAAACACGACGCAGATTTTTTTGCGCTACTGCCTCGCCAACTGGTAATGGATCAGGCATGAGCGGGCGGCGTAAACATGGCGAACCTTCTGTCGAGGACAGGATCCTTTGGTCGAAAGTGGCCCGGTCGGTTGACCCGATCGCTGGTCGACCAATTCCATGCATGCCCGAGATCACCGAAATCGACTCCGCGCACAAAAATGGAGCCGTTTCGCTGGTCAATCCGGTTGCCCATCCACCCTATCAGCCGGCTTCGCAAGCGCCGCGGCACAAAAATGCCTCTTCCAGCATCGATTTGCCCACACGCCGCAAATTGTCAAAAGGCAGATTGTCGATCGATGCAACGATCGATTTGCACGATCTGGACCAGGCGGAAGCACATGGAATGTTGCTTGCTTTTCTGCACCGCGCGCACGCTGCCGGTCTTCGCCACGTGCTGATTATCACCGGCAAGGGCTCTTCCCATGGAAGCGCTGGCGTGTTGCGCCGCATGGTCCCGTCATGGCTGAAAACAGCTCCCTTCACCGGGATCGTCAGTGGGCACGACAAGGCTGCCCGTCATCACGGCGGAGAGGGCGCGATCTATGTAAGGCTCAAGCGGCAGAGCAAAGTGTAGTGACTCCATTCGGAAGCAAACTGCGAGACCTGCGGCGCAAGAAAGGTGTCACGCAGCGTGAAATGGCGGAAGCAATTGGCGTCAGCCCTGCATATTTGTCTGCGCTGGAACATGGCCGCCGCGGTGTCCCGACCTGGCCATTGACCCAGAAGATCATCGGTTATTTCAACATTATCTGGGACGATGCGGACCAGCTCCAGCAACTTGCCCTGAAATCGCACCCGCGAGTGGTTATCGACACTTCCGGTCTCTCGCCTGAAGCGACACGGTTGGCAAATTTGCTGGCACAAAGAATTGGATTGCTCAACGAGGGAGCGTTGATGGAGTTGATTGACCTGATCGAGACAAAAACGCGCAAATAGCGCTCGCTGTTCAAGCGGATTCTTGAACCTGAACCGGTGCTTTAAAAGATTCGGGGATCTCCGCTGGACGTTTGCCGCCATAGATCCAATTGAGCAATTTCACTGTGTGAACAACGGGTTGTTCGGTGCCCGAACCGATTTGCACAATACAACCGATATTGCCTGTCGCGATCACTTCTGCTCCGGTCGCGGATATGTTGCGCACCTTGCGGTCGCGCAGTTTTGCGGCAATGTCGGGTTGCATGATGTTGTAAGTACCGGCAGATCCGCAGCATAAGTGACTTTCCCGCGGCTCGCGAACCGTAAACCCGGCCTGTTTGAGTAGCGACTTCGGTTGTTGCGTGATTTTCTGACCATGCTGCATTGAACATGCCGAGTGATAGCAAACGGATAAATTGGGCTGAATTGACGGTTTTGGAAGTTTGATTTCCGAAAGATACTCCGTGATATCCATCGCCAGCTCGGAAATCTTGGCGGCTTTTGCTGCGTAATCGCTGTCGAGCCGTAACATATGCCCGTAGTCCTTGATGGTGGTCCCACAGCCCGATGCCGTGATGATGATTGCATCGAGCCCGCCATGGTCGATCAGTCGCGTCCAGGTATCAACATTGTTCCGGGCCTGGTCGAGCGCCTGTTCCTCTTTTCCCATGTGATGAACCAGCGCGCCGCAGCATCCCTCATCCTCAGCGACCATGACTTCGACGCCCAGCCTGGTCAGAAGCGAAATTGTTGCCTCATTGATGCCGGGGTCCAGCACCGGTTGGGCGCAACCATTGAGTATTGCCACACGCGCCTTTTTTTCTCCCACCGCAGAGTAGGTACCAGGCTCCGCCGATGACGAGCTGCCGGCCAATTCACGGGGCGCCAGTTCCAGCATCGCTGCGGCTGGTTTGGTAAGCGAAACGAGTTTTAACAATCGTGAAAATGGCCTGCCCAATTTCGCCGCTGCGATAGAGGCCCGAAATCGCGCCGGATAGGGCAGGACATTTGCCAGCACACTTCGCAAAAACCGGTCGAAGAGTGGGCGACGATATGTCTTTTCAATATGGGCCCGGGCGTGGTCCACCAGATGCATATAATCGACGCCGGACGGACAGGTGGTTGTACACGCAAGGCAAGAAAGGCAACGGTCGATATGGGTGACGGTTTCCTTGTCGGCAGCCCGGTCATTTTCGAGCATGTCCTTGATCAGATAGATGCGGCCGCGCGGGCTGTCCAGCTCATTTCCAAGGGTCACATAGGTCGGGCAGGTTGCGGTGCAGAACCCGCAATGGACACATTTTCGCAGGATCTGCTCCACCTCCCGGGTGGCAGGATCTGCCAGTTGATGGATCGAAAAATTCGTCTGCATCAGGCTGCCATTCGCCCCGGATTGAAAACGCCTGATGGATCAAATGCATGTTTGATCCGCTGTGACAGCAGCTTCACGGGCTCCTGCTCCGGCTGAAATACCGGCACGAGCAAACGAACCTGCTCATCAGCCCGGACAAGTGTCGCATGCCCACCGCCATGCTTTGTCAACTCGTTGCGAATCAACTGATCTTGCGGATCAGGGCCTTCGATTGATAGCCAGACGAGACCGCCTTGCCAGTCGTAATATGCATCAGCCGCCGCTTCCATGCGGATTGCCATGACGAACTTGGCGGCTTGCGATGGCTTCATCGATACTCGCCAGACATTGGTTGCTTTGCCGGCAAATGGCTTGACGTCGCGCAGATCGATCCATAGGCGCCGGGTCGCCTTTTCGTCCAAAACTTCAATTGCAGCTGAGTCCTTGAATCGGCTCCGCAGCCGCCCAAGCCTGTATGAAACGGATTCCGCAAAGCCCTCGATACGCAACGCCGTCGCGGCGCCACAATCGAGCAGGCTTTGTGAGGCGAGCTCCGGAACATGGGCAACGCCCGAAATCTGATCCGGGCCTGCCATGGCTTGTGCCATTGCACGAATGGACTCGTCGTCGTCCAAGCCCAGGAGTAAAAGTGTCGCCTGGGTTTCCGGTGCTGGCAAAACCTTGAATGTGACTTCGGTCAGGAAGCCCAATGTACCCCACGATCCAGCCAGTAACTTGACAAGATCGAGACCGGTGACGTTTTTCATCACGCGGCCACCGTTTGTGATGATCTCACCCCGGCCGTTTACAAACCGGACACCCAGCAGGCTGTCACGAGCGGCACCGGCAACGATCCGGTGCGGTCCGGAGTTGTTGATCGCGGCGACCGCACCAATTGTCGGTTCGCCGTCACTACCGAGAATATTCCGGTAGTCCATCGGCTCGAATGCCAGGCGTTGCCCTTTATTTGCCAGCTCACTTTCAATGAGCTTGACAGATGTCCCCGCTTTCGCACTGATGACCATTTCTGCCGGATCGTAATGTGAAATGCCGGAATAGTTCGCTGATGAAATAGTGTTATCGGCAAACATCGGCCGCCCGATGTTGGACTTGCTGCCGCCGCCCTCGATGGCCAATGTCCGCTTGATCCCGGCCGCCTCGGCGACCATTGCCGCGGCGGCTTCCTCGCTGTCGGGAAGTAACTTTCCGGCGCCTGTCATGCTGCTTTCGAATTCAGTCCACGGCTTTCCAGCGGAAAGACCTTGGACGGGTTGAGCATCCAATCCGGATCGAATGCATGCCGAACTGCCATTTGCTGGCCAAGATCCGCTTCACTGTACTGGTGCAGCATCAGATCGCGCTTCTCAATTCCGACGCCATGTTCTCCGGTCAGGCAACCACCTGCATCAACGCATAGTTTGAGAATATCGGCGCCGGCCAGTTCCGCCTTGCGTGCTTCATCAGCATCATTGACATCATAGAGAATAAGCGGATGCATATTGCCGTCGCCTGCATGGAACACATTGGCGACCCGCAATCCGTATCTGGCCACGATCTTGCTAGTCTCGGACAGAACGTGAGCCAGCTGGCCAAGGGGTACCGTTCCATCCATGCAGATGTAGTCTGCAATTCGTCCCGTTGCCCCGAATGCGGATTTACGGCCCTTCCAGATCAATGCTGCTTCGGTGGCCGACTGGCTTTCGCGTACCGTTTTGACGTTGTGCTTCTTTGCGATTGCGACGATGCGCTCGAGCATCGCATCCATTTCAGCCTCAGAGCCTTCCACTTCGACAATCAGGAGCGCCTCGACATCCAACGGATAGCCCGCATTGGCGAATGCCTCGCAAATTTCAATTGCCGGTTTGTCCATGTATTCAATGGCCACCGGGATGATTCCGGCGCCGATGATGTCCGCGACACAGGCACCGGCCGCTTCACCATTTTCAAAGCCAAACAAGACAGGCCGCGCACCGGCGGGTTTTGCGATCAGGCGGACAGTCGCCTCGGTAATGATCCCCAACTGCCCCTCGGAACCGCACAGCAGCCCCAAAAGGTCATAGCCGGGGGCGTCCATCGCCGCACCACCAACATCGATCACCGTTCCGTCGAACAGCACCATCTTGGCGCCCAGCAGATTGTTTGTGGTGACGCCATATTTGAGGCAATGGGCCCCACCCGAATTCATGGCAATGTTGCCGCCGATTGTACATGCCAGTTGGGATGACGGATCAGGTGGGTAGAAGAAGCCGTCGCCGTCGACAGCATCCGAAATTGCCAGATTGGTCACACCTGCCTGGACGCGGGCAAACCGGTTGGGCAGGTCGATTTCGAGAATCCGGCTCATCTTCGATACGCCGACCACGACTGCATCTTCCTGAGGAATTGCACCACCGGAAAGTGAAGTGCCGGCACCCCTCGGCACCACCGGAATGCCTTCATGGGCGAGATATCGCATCACCCGGGACAGTTGCGCGGTCGTCTCCGGCAGCACCACCGCAAGCGGTACCCGGCGATAAGCCGTAAATCCGTCCGTTTCGAAAGGGACGAGTTCGCGCTCGGCCGTGACGACACAGTCATCCGGCAACAATCGCCTCAGTTCTTCGCCAATTTCATCGCGCCGTGCGATGATCGATTTGTCCGGCTCCAGAAAGGCAATTTCGCTCATCGGTCCACCGTGCAGTCATTGTCAGACGCAGTTTGCCATCTGCACCAATCCAAGGCAATCGAAGCCGGCACAACCTCACCCGTCTAAAAGATTATGCCGGCCCACCTTGGTTATGTCGGTTTCGCCACAAAGCCCCATGGTAATATCCAGTTCATTGCGGATAAATTCGAGCGCTTTGGTCACGCCTTCCTCGCCCATGGCGCCCAGACCATAGATATAGGCGCGGCCGATATAGGTTGATCTGGCTCCGAGCGCCAGCGCCTTGAACACATCTTGACCACTGCGAATGCCACTATCGAACTGGACTTCGATCTTGTCGCCAACGGCGTCAACAATCGGCCCCAGCACATCAATTGCTGCGGCCGCCCCATCCAATTGCCGGCCGCCATGATTGGAGACGATTATTGCGTCTGCCCCGGTTTTGGCGGCAATCTTCGCGTCTTCGACATCGTTGATGCCCTTCAGGATCAGCGGTCCGTCCCAACGTTCCTTGATCCATTCAATCGACTCCCAGTCAAGCTGTGGATCGAACTGCTGGTGGGTCCATTCGGACAAGGAAGACATGTTTTCAACACCCTTGGCGTGCCCGACGATGTTACCAAAGGTGCGCCGCTTGGCACCGAGCATCTCAAAACACCAACGTGGTTTGAGCAGCAGGTCCAGCAACACTGCGGGCTTTGGCTTGGGCGGCGCCGACAGTCCGTTCTTCACATCCTTGTGACGCTGCGCCAGCACCTGAAGATCGAGCGTCAGAACCAGTGCGGAACAGTGAGCCGCCTTGGCCCGGGCAATCAGATCCTCAACAAAGCCACGGTCCCGCATAACGTAAAGCTGAAACCAGAACGGCACGCCGGTCGCTTCGGCAACATCCTCGATTGAACAGATGCTCATCGTCGAGAGCGTGAATGGAACACCGAATTTTGCCGCCGCGCGAGCAGCAAGTATCTCGCCATTGGCATGTTGCATGCCGGTCAGTCCTACCGGAGCAAGCGCAACCGGCATCGTGACGTCGCGCCCGATCATCTTGGTCGCCAGTGAGCGCTGGTCGATATTGACGGCCACCCGCTGACGCAACCGGTATTTCGCAAATGCCGCTTCGTTGTCTCGGTAGGTGCCTTCAGACCAGGAACCTGAATCGGCGTAGTCGTAAAACATTTTCGGGACGCGGCGGCGGGCAATTTCCTGCAAATCATGGACGTCGGTTGCTGTCGCCATTTCGGATTTCCTGTTCTGTGGAGAATATATTGCTTGAAGCCTATAATTCACCGTTGCCAACCGGCCAAGCACTACTATTCGCTAATTTTGTTTTGATATGCAGAAACGAACCCGATTTCTGAAAGACGACTATTCGTTGCACCAAAACTCCTCTTGAGGCATGCCAATGACCAACAAGTCGATCCATTATCTGGATGCACGCGGCCCCGACGGTGTGCGGCTGTATGTCATTGGCGATGTGCACGGCTGCATCGGCCTGCTCAAATCCATGCACCACAAGATCATGCGGGAGATTGAGCATGACCAGGTGAACGACTGGCGCATCATCCTGGTCGGGGATTATTGCGACCGTGGACCGGACGTGCGGTCCACTCTTGATTATCTGATTGCCATTTGCGCGCACGAAAAACGGATCGTCCCGCTTATGGGTAATCACGATCAGGATTTTCTGGAGTTCCTGAACCGTCCACGCTCCAATGGATTGTTCGCCCGATACGGGGGAATTGAAACCAGCGCCTCCTACGGTGTGGAACTGGACACCCGAACCCCCGGAGCACTGAAACTGTGCCATGAATCGCTCGTGCGGGCAGTGCCGTCAGCGCATCGTGATTTCCTGTCATCACTGCCTTTGACCACAGAATATGGCGACTTTTTCATCTGTCATGCGGGCATCCGGCCAAATATTCCTTTCGACCAGCAGGATCCCATCGATCTGGTCTGGATCCGTTCAGAATTTTTGGAATATCCGGGTCTGCATCCGAAAGTCATCGTTCACGGTCACACACCCTGCAGAACGGCAGAGGTAATGCCAAACCGGGTCAATGTGGACACAGCTGCTGTGTGGAGTGGAACGTTGACGGCGTTGGTCGTTGATGGTGCGGAAAAAAGATTGATCGACGTCAGCGGGTCTCGGCGATGACACCGTAACCGTCGACAACAGCATGGGTGGTGCTGGCGTCAGCCGTGTAGATGCCGAATCCCCACAGGCCGATGGCAGATAGCATGAACACTGTCAGAAAAGTGGCTTTCAACGGGGTCATCTCTGGTTTCGCTCTCTGTCTACTCTCACAAATAGAGTTACCGAACCGTTTCGCTATTCACATTATTTCGCGTTTAATTGTCCGGTCGCTTACCCACCTAATAATATGAACCGCCTGCGTTCACTGTGACGAAGCGCACACCGCGTTCATACATGCGCAAATTTTATATTAGTGAAATGAACCGCCCATGAACGGATGGTGTGTTCCGCTGAAAATGATGCTACCGACGCGGCATGCCGCTGCAAAATCGCGTTGATCCGTTTGGAAATATCGTCGCCGCCGCCTCTCGAGGTCTTTTCACCGGAAATCGCGGGATAATTCATGATCCGAAATCCAGATCGCTTCTGACGCGAAGATGGTACAGCAGGGCATGGATCATATGCGAGTGCGAATTTCGTGGCCGCCGCAGGCAGGTGATGGGTTCGGGAAAAAACGGCAACGGATCGTGGACGGAATTGTTCTTTCTCGACGAAGTGACCGCCTTGGCGGCCGGTCATCGGCCATGTTTCTACTGCCGCCGTTCGAATGCAGTCACATTCGCCGATATTGTTGCCAATTCGCTCAGGCTCGGAGAAATCCGCGCACCCGAGCTCGACCGGCGATTGCATGGGGAGCGCATCGCGTCAGGCGGAGATATCGAGCGTTTGGATCCTGGAGATCTGCAAGGCCTTCCTGACGGCACAATGATTGCCGCTGGTTCTGGAATTATGGCGATCAGGAATGGCCAGTGCCTGCCCTGGTCGTTTGATGGCTACGGCAGGCCCTTGCCGGTCAGTTCGATTAACGGCCAACTGGCTATAATCACCCCACGGACCAGTCGCCAGGCGCTTTGCGGTGGCTATCTTCCGGTCTGGCATCCATCGGCCGACGCTTGACCATCAAAGCCCGGTCGATCATGGAAGTTCGATGCGAACCAACTACAAACTGCAGCGGCTTTATTGCGATAGTCCGCTGGCGAAAAACCTGACAATCGGCATATCCGCCGAGCAGGCGCATTATCTTCTGCGCGTTCTGCGCATGCGCGATGGTGACGAAGTACTCGTCTTCAATGGCCGCGATGGCGAATGGCGTTCCACGCTCAGGCTGGATGGTCGAAAAAAGGCATTGTTGAATCTGACAAAGTGCGAGCGCCCCCAGACGCAAGCGCCGGATCTTGTCTTCTGTTTTGCGCCGCTCAAGACCGGCCGTCTCGACTATCTGGTTCAAAAAGCGGTCGAAATGGGCGCCGGCACCATTCAGCCGGTTATCACGCATCACACCCAGATAACAAAATTCGGCGAAAAGCGGCTTCGTGCCAACATCATCGAGGCAGCAGAGCAATGCGGTGTCTTGTTCATACCGGAACTGAAGAAGGCTTTGAAATTTGAAACGTTTTTGGACGGTTGGAATACGAAACGGCGGCTGATTTTCTGCGATGAAGCCTGCGAAGACAACAATCCGATCGATCGTCTCAATAAGACCGGAAAGGCGCCAATCGGGCTCCTGATCGGACCAGAAGGCGGATTTTCCGATCAAGAACGGCAACGTTTGATGGCTTCACCATTTGCCACTTCAATTCCGCTGGGACCCAGAATTTTGCGTGCCGATACAGCAGCGGTCGCAGCTCTGGCGGTGGTTCAGGCAACAATTGGAGACTGGTAGGCGTCAATATCTTTGACACTGTGGCCAGTAGTTTTTGCTTGATCCCCGGCACAGCATTGTTCATCTAGTGCGCCGCACTGAAAGCACGAGGGCAAGATGGCGCGAGACACCACTGATACAACGCCGGTCGAAACGCTTGACCAGTTGATCGGCTACATCGCGGATGGTGAGAAGCCCGAAGCGGATTGGCGGATCGGAACCGAACACGAAAAGTTCCCGTTTTACGTCGACGGTAATCAGCCGGTGCCCTATGGCGGTGACAATGGCCTTTGCGCCATCCTCGAAGGGATGCAGGAGCGTCTCGGTTGGGATCCGATTATCGACGCCGGCCACATAATCGGTCTGGTGGAACCGACAGGTCAGGGGGCAATTTCGCTGGAACCGGGAGGCCAGTTCGAGCTTTCCGGAGCGCCCCTGGAAACAATTCACCAAACCTGCCGTGAAGGGAACGCGCATCTGGCTCAATTGCGCGAGATTGCGGCACCGCTGGGCATCGGGTTTTTAGGTCTCGGTGGGAGCCCGAAATGGACGTTGGCCGAGACACCCCGCATGCCGAAGTCCCGCTACGATATCATGACCGCATACATGCCCAAAGTCGGCACTCAGGGCCTCGACATGATGTACAGGACCTGCACGATCCAGGTGAATCTTGATTTCTCGTCGGAAACCGATATGCGCCGGAAAATGCAGGTTTCACTCAAACTGCAGCCTTTGGCCAGCGCGCTTTTTGCCAATTCTCCATTTACCGAAAGTCGTCCCAACGGTCTTCAATCGTGGCGCTCCGACATTTGGCGCGATACGGACAATGATCGGGCGGGGCTCTTGCCGTTCGCTTTTGCGCCCGATTATGGCTATGCCGACTATGTCGAATGGGCACTCGACGTGCCGATGTATTTCGTTTTGCGGGAAGGCCGCTATTTCGATGTAACCCATGTCACGTTTCGTCAGTTCATGGCCGGGGCTCTGAAAGGCGATATTCCCGATCCGCAACCGACAATGGGAGACTGGACAAACCATTTGTCGACCGTCTTTCCCGACGTACGTTTGAAGCGCTTCCTGGAAATGCGAGGCGCAGATGGCGGTCCGTGGCGGCGAATTTGCGCCCTGCCGGCACTGTGGGTTGGTCTTCTTTACGATGCAGAGGCTCTGGATGGGGCTGAGGAACTGACCCGCAACTGGTCTTATGAAGATGTGCTGGCATTGCGGGATACCGTGCCGACAACCGGCCTGAAAGCAGGGATTGCAGGACGGGACCTTGGCCAAATTGCACGCGACGTTCTTTCACTATCGCGCCTGGGACTAAAAAACCGGGCAAGATTGAATGCGGAAGGATTTGATGAGACCGATTTTCTGAGCCCGCTCGAAGAAATCGTGGCGCGTGGAACAACGAGCGCGGAAGAAATGCTGAAGGCGTTCAATACCCGCTGGGATGGCTCAATCGAGCCGGTTTTCCTCGAGCATTCATACTAAAATTATGGGCTGTCATCATTTCCGGCCATCGTTGTTGCATCTGTCGCCACAATTCACATTATAGTCGCCACATTAAGGGCCAATGGAGGAGAACTCATGCTGCCGCTCGATGACATGTTGTTGAAGGCTCAAAACGGCGCCGCCATTGACATGGTTTCCCGGCAGTTCGACCTGACGCGCGACCAAACAGTGTCGGCGATGGAAGCGTTGCTTCCGGCATTCAGCCAGGGGTTGAAGCGAACTGCCGCAACCCCTCAGGGCGTTGCGCCTTTTCTAGAGGCGTTGGCCAGCGGAAACCATGCGAAATACATGCAGGATATGGGCAAGGCATTTTCGACCGACGGAATGACCGATGGTAACGGCATCCTGGGTCACTTGTTCGGTTCCAAGGATGTGAGCCGTGCGGTCGCAGATCATGCAGCGCAGGCCACGGGTATCGGGCAAGACATTCTCAAACAGATACTTCCGGCCCTGGCTTCGATGATCATGGGCGGTCTGTTTGAACAATCGACCGGGCGGATGTCGGCTGCGTCGGGGAGCGGATTTGGTGCTTCCGGAAACATAATCGGCGAGGTGATCGAGCAGATGATGCGTCAGGGGCAGGGACCATCGCAAAGCCGAAGCAGGCAAGAGCTCGAAGCAGGCCACGGAGACCGGCAGACCCGAGACAGTACGCCGGATCCGTTCGAGAATCCTTTTGGCAAGATCCTTCAGGACATGTTTGGTGGAGCGGCCGCCGGCGCGCAGCCGGAAAAGCGCGAAACCAGAACACAAGCACCTCAGTTTCCCGGGGCCGACAATCCGCTCGGCCAGATATTCCAGGATATGCTTTCGGGAGGTATGGGCATGAATCCCGGTGGTATGGCTAATCGCGGCGGAGGTGGCGCTGAACAAAACCGGGAACGGGAAAGCCGGCAAACCGCCAGGCCACAAAAGAATCCGTATGAGGATTTGTTTGGTCAAATGTTCGAAACCGGTCGCCAGGCGCAGGACAATTACCAGCGCGGGGTTGAATCCATTTTCGACCAGTTTTTGGGTGGTATGGACAAACACCGGTAGGGCAAATCCGATAGGGGATGTCCTAAATGCAGCTTTGAATCAGCGGCATGAATGAATCGGAAGTAAGTGGCATTTTTGCGATTGCGCGAAATGGGTAATCCGGTACCTCTCCAGTGCTGGCATCCGCCAGATAAACGACCGGTGGGACGGCGCTGTTTTGAGAGAGCGCTGTTAACAAGGCCGACAGGCCGGTCCACTCATATTGACCGTCAACAACCATCAATTTCGGAGTTGATGTCCGCAAAATACTGCCCACTCCAACGTGGTCGGTTTCGACCACTCTTAATCCGCAATCGGCGATGGTGCGTGATACAACGATGGTATTGACCCGCGAAGAGGAAACGACCAGCGCAAACCGGCCTGAAATACTGCCGCTGTGCAAAGGAGGATCCTTCATCGCCGGTGAAGGGCGAAATCTGCGATTGTTTGTCATTGAATATGGGCTTACCTTCGTGCGCAATGTATGGTTGTAGTAGACTATATTTAATCTATTAACAACAAATTTAGTTGCGACTCATTGATCGCCCTGTGGTTGTGGTGGCCGATGGACGATTTCCCAGCGAATGCAGGTTTGGATTGTCGCGCGAGAATCGGAATGCGGTTTGGCGGAGCCTTTTCGGCGGCCTTCATCCACCCGGAAAAAGGCCGCCGCGACAGTGAGTTGATCGCGACGGCAGGTATGATCTGGTCAGGTATGCCAAACGGGATGGCAATCCGGGATGTTAGCCCTGAGTGACGATGACCGGAATAAGCAGATCGCCCCAGTTGCCGTCTCCGCCATGGTGGCGCGCCGAGCGTACGAGCTCGACAGAGACTCCCGCATCAACCGCTTTCATCACGGACTGATTCAGCCGGTGAAGGTCGTTCGCAACCATGCGTATAACCGCTTGCTGGTCGGAAGTCATAGAAGAGGATTGTTCTTCGGCCCGTTCTTTAACGCGTGTTTTCGGTGACATGTCATTTCTCCGTCGTGCCGGTTTGGCTAAATAGGGTACGTGCGCCGCAAGCGGGTGCCGCGGAACACGCGATTTGCGATGTTATTCAGCAGCGGGGCGGAATTGTGCGGTCTCGGTTGATTCACCCATGGCTGTTGTTGAAGACTGCCCCGCGGAAATCGCCATCGACACGGCATCGAAATACCCGGTGCCGACTTCGCGCTGATGTTTGGTGGCTGTATATCCGTTCGCCTCTGAAGCAAATTCGGCTTCCTGCAATTCAGAATAAGCTGCCATCTGCCGGTCTTTGTAACCACGCGCAAGCTCATACATGCCGTGATTGAGCTGGTGAAAGCCGGCAAGCGTGATGAACTGGAACTTGTAGCCCATCGCACCCAGTTCACGCTGGAACTTTGCGATCGTGGCGTCATCAAGGTTCTTTTTCCAGTTGAATGAGGGTGAGCAGTTGTAGGCCAGAAGCTGGTTTGGGTGTTCCTTGCGGACGGCTTCGGCAAATTTGCGGGCC
Source organism: Rhizobiaceae bacterium (assembly GCA_040830725.1). Lineage (GTDB taxonomy): Bacteria > Pseudomonadota > Alphaproteobacteria > Rhizobiales > Rhizobiaceae > JAWKWH01. The sequence continues at coordinate 38,254 of JBFOMG010000039.1, read as the reverse complement.
TGCTCCAGATCAGGCTTGGACGTTTCCATCCAGATCAGGTCGGAATAGGGCGCCATGGCTATTGCCCGGGCAATGCAGGGCTCCATGCCGTTTCTGACGTTGTAGAAACCTTCCGAAGTGCGGCCGGCATCGTAATCGACGAACGGCTGATCGCGCTCATCAATATCGGAGGTGATCAATTTGGCAGCCTCTGCATCCGTGCGGCAGATGATCAGGGTCGGTGTTCCCATGACATCGGCTGCCAGACGGGCTGCCGACAGGTTGCGAATGTGCTGCGCAGTGGGGATCAATACCTTGCCGCCCAGATGTCCGCATTTCTTCTCCGAGGCAAGCTGGTCTTCGAAATGAACACCTGCGGCACCGGCCTCGATATAGGCTTTCATCAACTCAAACGCATTCAGCGGGCCGCCAAATCCTGCTTCGGCATCTGCGACGATCGGTGCGAACCAGCTATCGACGGACAGGCCATTGCCTTCCGCGGTTTCGATTTGATCGGCACGCTGCAGCGTCTTGTTGATTCGCTTGGCCAGTTCAGGTCCCGCATTGGCCGGATAGAGCGATTGGTCGGGATACATCGCAGAAGCGGTATTTGCGTCGGCTGCAACTTGCCAGCCGGACAGATAGATGGCCTTAAGACCTGCCCTCACCATCTGCATCGCCTGATTACCGGAAAGCGCTCCCAGCGAATTGACGAAGTCCTCCTCGTGAATGAGCTTCCACAACCGGTTGGCGCCCATTTCAGCGAGCGAATATTTTATTTGAACCGAGCCGCGGAGCCGTTGCACGTCTTCCGGCGTATAGGCGCGGGTAATGCCGTCAAACCGGCCCTCGGGTGCCGAGGGAACAAGGTTGTAAAAATCAGTCATAAGTTGGCTCCGTCATTCGAATTGTTTCGTTATCGGAGTGAGTTTGATTTCCGTCTGTCACTCCAATCTGTGACGATATTTACATCGCACTGCAGCATAATGAGAGAAAATTCAGTAAAAACAGGCCATAAAAGGGGTCAGTTTGTATTGAAATTGACTGGACGGCGTTGTAAATTTGTAAAAAATGTAAAACGCTTACCCAGCGGGTAATTGCCGGAGTTGATGTAAATGTTTGTAAATTGTGGTCGCCCGCAAATAATCGGAGTTGACCGTTATGAACATGATTTCCGCGATAGGCCTTTTTATCGCAGGGCTTATTCACATTGCACCAGTGACTGGCGTTCTAGGTGCAGAAACACTGACCAGGCTTTACGGAATGCGCTTCGAGAGCCCGGAAGTCGTGCTGCTCTTGCGGCACAGAGCGGTCCTGTTTGGCATGCTCGGACTACTGTTGCTCGCGGCTGCATTTGTTCCGGGATTGAGAGCAATTGCCGTTCTGGCGGCGGCGGTCAGCATCCTTTCGTTTCTTGTGCTTGCCGGACTGCCCGGCAATCGACCGGAAGCAATTGCCCGCATAATCTACGCCGACTGGTTGGCTTTGGTGGCCATGCTGCCGACGGTGTACCTGATTTTCCACGCAGGTGTGTTCGATAGTGGCTGAACAAAAGATATTCGCCGGTCCGCGAATTCGCAGGATTCGCAACGCCAAAGGCCTGACGCAGACGGCCATGGCTGCAGAACTTGGCATTTCGCCATCTTATTTGAACCTTATCGAGCGTAATCAGCGGCCGCTTACTGTCCAGTTATTGTTGAAACTGTCGGCGAAGTTTCACATTGAACCCGATGAATTGCACGGCGATGCGGCAAGCGGCACCGTCTCGGATCTTCGTGAAGTGTTTTCCGATCCTCTTCTGTCGGGTGAGCTGCCGGGCGAACAGGAGATGATTGAGCTTGCGGAGGCCGCTCCGAATGCCGCCTCAGCGGTCGCGAAGCTGTACCGGGCCTATCGCGAGCAGGGCCAACGCCTGTCCGACCTGTCTGAAATACTGGCGCGTGAAGGACATGCGCCAACCCTGTCGGCGGCGCGTCTTCCAATTGATGAGGTTCGCGATGCTCTGGCCGGCAGGCCCAACCATTTCGCAAAAATCGAGGAAGAAGCGGAAGCATTTTCAGCTCTGCTTGACGTGAGCGGCGGGCTGCGTGCCGCGATCGTCGCTTGGCTGAAAGGAGAGCACGGAATAACCGTCCGCGTATTACCGGTGTCTGCAATGCCGGACTGGCGCCGCAGATTTGACCGCCACTCGCAGCGCCTATTTGTCTCCGAGCGCCTGTCACCATTCGATCAGTTGCGTGAAATTGCCATGGAAGCCGCGATGATCCGCATGGACGTGGTCATTTCTGCCGAAATCGAGGCCTTGAAACTTCAGAGTGCGGAAGCGCGGCGGCTGGCGAGGTTTGAACTGGCCCGCTACGCTGCCCATGCGTTGATGATGCCGTATCAGACATTTCAAGCTGAAGCCATCAGGGCGCGCTATGATATCGATGTGTTGAAGTCGAGATTTGCTGTCTCATTCGAACAGGCCGCAAACCGCTTGACCATGCTCTCGCGGCCGGGCGCAGCAGGCGTGCCGTTTTTCATGCTGGAAGTGGACAATGCGGGCAACCGCTTTCGCCGTGCAGGCGCTCAAGGTTTCCCACAGCAGCGATTTGGCGGTGGCTGCCCGAAACTGTCGGTCCACGCCGCATTCACACAGCCAGGGCAGATCATTGTCGAAGCGGTTGAAATGCCCGATGGTGCTGAATTTCTGACGATTTCTCGCACGCTTGAAGGGCCGCAAGGAGCCTTCTCCGAACGGCCACGGCGAACCGCAATCCTGATTGGCTGCGATATCGGGTTTCGCGATGAGACGGTCTATGGTGCCGCGCTTCCCGGCGTTGTGCCGGGGACGGCCGGAAAGTCTGGTAGAGACTCAGTACCCGCCATACCGGTAGGTCCCGCCTGCCGGTTGTGTGAGCGATCCGGCTGTCTCGCGCGCGCCGAACCGCCAATTACCAGGCCTCTTGGACTGGACGAAATGGTTACCGGGCTCAGCGCCTTTGATTTCAGGTGATTGGGAGTTTGCAATGACGCTGGTCTGGTTCTCACCGAAAGTCGAGAAGCGCTCAAGCGGTATCGAGGGCCGCGGTTTGTTCGCGACCGTGCCAATTTCGGCAGGGGAACTTGTGGTCGTCAAAGGCGGGCACGTGTTTGACAGAGCCACCCGCGACCATTTGGCCGATACGCTCGGTCCGGCAGAAATCCAGATTGGCGACGATCTGTTCATCGGCCCGATGACGATTGCCGACCGGGAAGCGGGGATGATGCATCTCAACCATTCCTGCGAACCCAATGTCGGCATCAAGGGGCAAATCTGCTTTCACGCCATGCGTGACATCGCCGCCGGAGAAGAACTGGCGTTTGATTATGCCACCGGTGATGATGACGACTGGGAGATGGAATGCCAATGCGGTGCTCCGTCCTGCCGCGGAATGGTTACCGGCCGGGACTGGAAAAAGCCCGAACTGCAGCGAAAATACGCGGGTTGGTTTTCGCAATATCTGGAGCGCAAGATCGAGAACATCTGAAGCCATTTCTCGACCATTGCTTATCCCTTTCGATCCATTCATGGTCCTTGTCTGGCGGAAACACATCATTCTATAGTTCGCACGCCATGGCCAAACCAAATCCTCACCGACCATTTGTGCCAGATCCCGAGATGATGGAACGTCGCCCGGAAATAACGGGCAACGAAATCAACGGCTTGGGAGAAACCGAAGTTCGCCGTCCAAAGATGGTCTACTGGGCACCGGATCCTGGTGAAATCGCCTTTGGCGAGGTCCAGAAGTGGTTTTACAACCATGAACCAAAGGACCCGGTCTTGATGGCGCACCGCCAGCGGCGGCGGGAGATTCTCGAAGCGCCATTGCCTGATATTTCGGGAGAGCCGGTCCAGCGCCGACCCGACGAGTGGACCGGCGCGCTCGACCGTTTCATCGACAGTGGCGATTGCGAAATGGTCGGCGCAACTGCGCTCCGGCCGGAATGGGTCTTTCAGCATCACGAAACGGATTTCAAAAACGTGGTCATGCTCGGCGTTCAGCACGATTATGACGAATTGAAACACGTGCCCGAGACGCGGGGCGGAATCGAAGTGACGCGTCAATACTGCCGCGCAGCGGCAGCAGCCAAGCGCGTCGCAGGCTGGTTACGGCAGCAAGGCTGGGATGCGGAACCTGTGACCGGGCCGATGGTCGGCAAGATATTGATGATCCCGCCGGCACTGGAATGCGGTTTCGGCGAACTCGGCAAACACGGGTCGCTGATTAATCAGGAATTTGGTTCCGCTTTCCGGCTTGGCGCGGTGTTGACCGATGCGCCCTTTGCGCACACGCCGAAACGGCAGTTTGGCGTCGACGATTTCTGTTCCCGGTGCAGGGTTTGCGAAGACGCTTGCCCGCCTTTTGCAATCAGTCCTGACAAGCAGATGGTCCGTGGCGTCGAGCGCTGGTATGTCGATTTCGACAAATGCATTCCGTTTTTTGCCGAGACCTCCGGGTGCGCTATCTGCATAGCGGTTTGCCCCTGGTCACGCCCTGGTGTCGGTCTGAATCTGGCGGAAAAACTGGCAAGACGGGCAAACCGTGCTGAAGCTGCCGAATAGAATGTTCAACCGGGGCAATTTTTGCTCAAACGGAATCAAGAGAGCGAAAAATGCTTCAATGTTTCCAATCAGATAAAGGCGTTGTTGCGGTTCAAAGAAACCGCAAAACGCCCCAGGTCTCAGCCCAGCTTGCGAACGATCACGCTGCCGGCAGAATAACCCGCTCCAAAAGAGCAAATCACACCGATATCGCCCGGCTCCATATCGCCGGAGTACTGTGAAAACGCGATGATTGATCCCGCCGATGACGTGTTGGCATAGTCCTGGAGGATGTTCGGCTGCTCATGTGGCTCCGGGGTCCGCCCCATCACCTTGGCGCCAATCATGTCATTCATCATCTTGTTGGCCTGGTGCAGCCACAAGCGCTTGACATCCTTGGCGTCAATACCTTCGTCCGCAAGATGCGCCAGCATCAGTTCCGCCACCATGGGCACCACCTGCTTGAACACCTTGCGGCCTTCCTGGTGAAACAGCATGTCGCGGCGGTCATCCATGTGACCATCGCGGGTTCGGCGCAGAAAACCGTTATTGTTGCGAATGTTGTTGGAGAATTCCGTCAACAGCCGGGTGGAGAGGATTTCAAACCCGCCATTGGCGGCGACGTCAGCCGGTTCAAGAATCACCGCCGTACAGACGTCACCAAAGATGAAGTGGCAGTCCCGGTCGCGCCACTCCAGGTGTCCCGAACAGATTTCAGGATTCACCATCAAAATGGCGCGCGCGTTGCCACCACGGATCATGTCCCGCGCTGCCTGAATGCCGAATGTTGCCGACGAACAGGCAACATTCATGTCAAATGCAAAGCCGGAAATGCCTAGCGCCTGCTGAACTTCGATGGCGATCGCGGGATAGGCGCGTTCGTGGTTCGATGCCGCACAAATGACGGCGTCGATATCACCGGCTGATCTGCCGGACTGCTTTAATGCCTTGTTTGCCGCGTCAACTGCCATTTCGGCCATGAATGACAAGTCTTCTTCACTGCGTTCTGGCAGGCGCGGGTACATTCGCTCAGGATCGAGCACACCCTCCTTGTCGAGCACAAAGCGTCGCTCGATGCCCGATGCCTTGACGATGAATTCCTCACTCGACATCGGAATCGGTTCGCGTGAACCAGCCTCGATCTCATCGGCAAATATTTGATTCTGCTTTGATGCATAGGCGTTGAACGCCTCGACAAGTTCGGCGTTGGAAATGGATTTTTCCGGGGTGAAAACGCCGCTTCCGGTGATCGCGACAGCTGCCATCAGGGTCTCCATGACCTGTTCGGTATCTGATGGCAATTTAGCAAATTCCGCACAACAAAGCGTTACCGCAACAGGTTATGCACCGGCAAGATCGATCAAAGAGGCCAGAAAAACAGGATCGACGGCACCGACACGACAATAATGATGATCTCAAGCGGCAGACCCATTCGCCAATAATCGCCGAAGTGATAGTTGCCCGGTCCCAAGATGATCGTGTTGTTCTTGTGCCCAATCGGCGTCAGAAATGCACATGAAGCAGCAACAGCAACACCCATCAGGAAAGGGTCCGACGACACGTCGAGCGCTCCGGCCACATCAACGGCGACGGGAGCGGCAATCAGCGCAGTCGCGACATTGTTGAGAAAATCCGACAGCGTCATGGTGACGATGATGATGATGGTCAAAATTGCCCAGGATGGCAGGCCACCGGACACGGAAACGATGCCATCGGCGATAAGCTTTGTTCCGCCACTTTCTTCCAGGGCCGCGCCAAGCGGAATAAGCGAAGCAAGCAACACAATGACCGGCCACTCAACCGATTCGTAGACCTCCTTGGGTCCGATTATGTTGAGCATGGCATAGATGCCGACAGCACCGGCAAGCGCGATCGGCAGGTCGACTAGCCCGAGCACCGAAAGGCCGATGGCTGCCGCAAACAATCCTATGGCCATGAATGCCTTCGAGCGCTGAATCACCGGGTGGTGCCGATCAGCGATCGGCAGAACACTCAACCACTCGATGGTGTCGGCCACGCGGGTTTCCGTGCCCATGAGCAAAAGGACGTCACCCGTCTTGACGGTCGTTTTGCGCACCCGGTCACTGATGCGCCGGCCTTCCCGGGAGATTCCCAGCAGCGTTACGCCCCGGCGATAGAGCAGCCGCAGGTCCCAAGCAGTGCGGCCGCTGATGCGCGAGGAGTCTGTTACAACCACTTCGACCATCTTCAGCGATTTGCCGGTCATGCCGCCATGTTTCTCAGCCCCGGCAAATTGCAGTTTCGCTGCGCCCGAAAATGTTTCGATTGCCTTTGCATGGCCTTCAAGAACGAGAAAATCACCCTTGCGAATTTCCTCACCTGCTGCGAATCCCCGCAGCCGCTTTCCGCGCCGTACAAGACCGGCAATCAGAATGTCATGTTCTTCGGCCAGATCGTAGAGTTCCCGGGGCGTCTTGCCAATCGAGGTGGATTTGTCGGTAACTTTGGCTTCGGCGAGGAAACGTGGATCATCCTCAGATGTGCCGACGGATGCCGGACCGCGGTGAGGTATCAGCCGCCAGCCGATTGTCGCCACGAATGCGATGCCGATCGCAGCGCAGATCAATCCGACAGGTGCAAAGTCAAACATGGCGAACGGCTCACCGGCAACTCCGGTGCGGTATTGTGCGATGACGATATTTGGCGGTGTTCCGATCATTGTGATCATGCCACCAAGGATGGTGGCGAATGACAAAGGCATCAGCGACAGTGAAATCGCCCGCTTGGCCTTCTGGGCGGCCTCCATATCCAGTGTCATCAGGATGACAAGAGCCGCGACATTGTTGATGACCGCTGACAGCGCGGCTCCCGCAACAGCCATGACGGATATGTGTGTGGGAAGGGTGCGCTCGGCGGAGACGACATATCCAGCCAACAGTTCCACTGCACCCGAATTGATCAATGCCCGCGAAGCTACGAGAACCAGCGCAATGATGATGACCGCTTCGTGGCCAAAACCCTTGAATGCATCATGGGGATCGACCGCGCCACCAACGACTGCGATGATCAGGGTTGCGAAACCGACCAGATCATAGCGGACCCGGCCCCAGACGAGCATGGCGAACATCAAGCCAAGCAGGCCGAACAGAAACAGTTGCTCGCCGGTCATGCCAGTTTGCAATGAATGAATAGAATCATAGGATTATCTGATCAGACGCAGCGCCCGCCATCAACCTCAAGTGCAACACCGGTAATGAATTCGGATTCATCCGACGCCAGCCACAGGGCAGCGTTGGCAATGTCGAGCGGCGTCGAGAAACGTCCCAGCGGAATGACGGATTTGAATTTCTCCCGGATCTCAGGCGTATCCTCGCCCATGAACTGTGCCAGCATTCCGGTTTCACCCGCCACTGGACACAGGCAATTGACCCGGATGTTCTTTGGCGCCAATTCCACTGCCATTGATTTTGTCGCCGTGATTGCCCAGCCCTTGGACGCGTTGTACCAGGTCAGGCCCGGTCTCGGACGTAGACCGGCTGTTGATGCAGTGTTGATGATAACGCCCCCTCCCTGACGTTCCATGATCGGTTCGACAATGAGAGTGGCATGGTAGATCGCCTTCATGTTCACCGCGTAGATCAGGTCGAAAGTATTCTCTTCGACATCTGCGAGCGAACCATTTCTATGCGTGAAACCGGCATTGTTGACCATGATGTCAACGCGTCCCGACATGTCCATCGCGGCATGAACAGCAGCTGCAATGTCATCCTTGTTGGAAACGTCAGCCGATATCGCAACCGCTGCATCGCCGATTTCGGCAGCTACGCGCTCAGCATCCTTTGTGTTGAGGTCGGCCACCACAATTTTGGCCCCTTCTTCGGCAAATCGCTTCGCCATCCCCTCTCCAAATCCCGATGCCGCGCCCGTAATGATCGCCGTTTTGTTTGCTAGGCGTCCCATGATTTCTCCCGATCCAGTAGAGGCGTTCAGCCGTGATTGAAAACAATGGTTTTAGTCGCGCTCATATCATAAAGCGCCTCAAAACCCTTTTCCCGGCCATGGCCGGATTTCTTGAAGCCGCCAAACGGCAGTTCAATGCCCCCGCCGGCGCCATATCCGTTGACAAAGACCTGACCGGCTCTCACGGCTTTGGCAACCCTGTGCTGGCGGGCGCCGTCCTTGGTCCACACGCCTGCCACCAGTCCAAACTCACTGTCATTTGCCAAACGAATGGCTTCAGCTTCACCCTCAAACGGAAAAAGGGACAATACGGGCCCGAACACCTCCTCCTGCGCGATCGCGGCATTCGGATCGACCGAGCCGAACAGGGTTGCAGGCTGATAGTACCCGCCTTGGGGCGCATCGGATGCGACTTTTCCTTCGGCGAGAATATCGACATCCGCCTCCCTGGCTGCAGCAACAAATCCGGTAACCCGCTCTTGCTGTTTGACGTTTATCAGCGCCCCGAGATCCAGATCGGCGAAATGAGGTCCTGCAACAAGATCTGAAAACCGCCGGGCAAGTTCGCTGGCCACTTCGCTGTAAATTGCCGCTTCAATCAACACCCGGCTGCCTGCAGAACAGGTTTGTCCGCCATTCTGGATAATTGCATTGACCAGAACCGGCAATGCCGCTTCGATGTCAGCATCGGTGAACACAATCTGCGGTGATTTGCCGCCAAGCTCCATGGTGACCCCGCGATTGTTGACCGCCGCCGCCGCTTGGATGGCAGTGCCGGTCAGCGGTGAACCGGTGAATGTGACATAATCGATGCCGGGATGGGCAGAAAGTGCTGCACCCGCGTCAGCGCCCAATCCGGTTACAACATTCAACACCCCTTCAGGCAGGCCGGCTTCCAATGCCAGCTCGGCCATCCGCAGCGTGGTCAGCGAGGCGTCTTCTGCCGGCTTGACCACCAGCGTGTTGCCCATTGCCAGCGCCGCACCGATCACCCGGGCGCCAATCTGCAGCGGATAGTTCCATGGGATAATGCCCGCAACGACGCCGTGCGGTTCGCGTAGCGTCAGAGCGGTATATCCATCCAGGAACGGAATGGTATCGCCGTGTATCTTGTCGCCCGCCCCGCCATAAAATTCATAATAGCGGCAGGTCGCCACAACATCGGCATTTCCTTGCCGGACCGGCTTGCCGGTGTCGCGCGATTCAAGCGCAGCAAGCTCCTCGCCATTTTTCTCCACCAGTTGAAACAGGCGCGTCAGGATTCGTCCGCGTTCAAACGCCGGCATGCGGCTCCAGGGTCCTTCATCAAAGGCCTGACGTGCAGCACGAACTGCCAGATCGACTTCTGATGGACCGGATGCGGGAATCGAGGCGAATATCTTACCATCGGATGGACAGGCGACATCTATGCGCCTGCCCGTTTCGGCCTCCACGGATTTGCCGTTAATGAATTGCATGAAAGCTGCGCCTTCGGCGATTGTTTGCGATATGTGCATGCCCATGGGCGAGGCCTCGAATTCTTGATGTTGCGACCGGAAGAGGACGGACAGGTTTACTTTATCCCTGGAGCGTGTCTTGCTCAAATTGAAACGTTTGAACGCCGATAATTTGTGACCTGGCAAGGAGCGCGAGGCAACGCGGTGTGAACACCGTAAGGCTCGCGCGACGCCGTTCAGGGTGCGAAGAATCAAGTTCAAACGGTTGCGGTTTAGCTATATGTGTCAAATGCTTGGCCGGTATTTGGCTTGGCGGTCCTTTCCGCCCTGGCTGCGTCGAAATCCTCGCACGATGCTCACATCGCGCTGCGGTATTCTCCTTGCCAAGCCGAAAAACCCCTGCCATCAAGCCGCTTCCATTTGAACAAGACACGCTCTAGCGGCAAAGGTCGCAACCGCAAAGGTGTGACATCAATGCACTGGTATTTTTAAATCGATTAGATTATAGCACCGTCGAAATTCGGACCTCGCTAATGTCAAGCCAAATCATACCGGTCAATCCGTTCGATTTTGTCATATTCGGCGCAACCGGCGATCTCGCGGAGCGCAAACTCCTGCCGGCGCTGTATCATCGCCAGCAAGCAGGACAGTTTACGGAGCCAACCCGCATCATCGGGGCTTCCCGCTCCGCCATGAGCAGTGAAGACTATCGCAAATTTGCCGAAAAGGCCTTGCGCGACCACCTAGACCCCAAAGAAATCGATGGCGATGGTCTGTCAAACTTCCTGAACCGGCTGTCATATGTGCCGGTCGATGCCAAATCCGGCGATGGATTTGCCGGTTTGAAGTCTGAAATCGGCGACAGCGGCAGTTGCCGGGCGTTTTATCTGGCGGTCGGTCCGTCGCTTTTCGGGGATTTTTGCCGTCACATCCAGCAGAACGGATTGATCAACGACAGCACCCGTATTGTCGTTGAGAAGCCGATCGGGCGCGATCTGGACAGCGCATTGGCGCTCAATGACACGATCGGTTCAGTATTCGACGAAAGCCAGATTTTCCGTATCGATCACTATCTCGGCAAGGAAACGGTGCAGAACCTGATGGCGCTGAGATTTGCCAACGCCCTTTTCGAACCGTTGTGGAATTCTGCCCATATTGACCATGTGCAGATAACGGTAGCCGAAACAGTCGGGCTTGAGGGCCGGATCAGTTACTATGACCGCGCGGGTGCCCTTAGGGACATGGTGCAAAATCACATCCTACAGCTTTTGTGCCTTGTGGCGATGGAGGCGCCCTCCTCGATGGATGCGGACGCTGTCCGGGACGAAAAGCTGAAAGTATTACGATCGCTGGCCCCGGTTGGAACCGACAATGCCGCCAAAATGACAGTTCGCGGCCAGTATCAGGCCGGCGCTTCTCCAGACGGCGCGGTTGCCGGTTATATCGAAGAACTGGCTGATGGCGAAAGCAATACCGAAACCTTCGTCGCCGTAAAGGCGGAGGTGGAGAACTGGCGTTGGGCCGGCGTGCCGTTTTACCTGCGAACCGGAAAACGCATGGCACAACGCGTCTCCGAGATCGTCATTCAGTTCAAGCCGATACCGCATTCGATTTTCGGCGACGCGGCTGGGCAGGTTCACGCAAACCAGCTGGTCATTCGTCTGCAGCCGGATGAAGGCGTCAAACAATGGATCATGATCAAGGATCCAGGCCCGGGCGGTATGCGACTGCGTCACGTTCCGCTTGATATGAGCTTTGCTGAGGCATTCGATGTACGAAATCCCGATGCTTATGAACGTCTGATCATGGATGTGATCCGCGGTAACCAAACGCTTTTCATGCGCCGCGATGAGGTGGAAGCCGCATGGCACTGGGTCGATCCGATTCTCGCTGCCTGGGCGGAAACCAGGCAGGAGGTTCGCGGCTACACCTCCGGAACATGGGGCCCGTCGGCGTCAATTGCCCTGATCGAGCGGGATGGCCGCACCTGGCACGAGAGCGAATAATGGTCTGCAGAGCGGAATGGTTTGAATTTGCTGCGCCCTCCCTGCTGGCTGCAGCGCTTGCCGAGGCGGTTGCATCCCGGTTGCGAGAAGCAATTGAAACGCGCGGTGAGGTGGTTCTTGCTGTCTCTGGCGGTTCGACACCGGCGACATTTTTCCGGGCGCTGGCCCGAAAACACCTGGATTGGCAATCGGTCACGGTCACACTCGTTGATGAGAGATTTGTTCCGCCGTCGTCAGACCGGTCCAACGAACGATTGGTCAGGCAGAACTTTTTGATGGCCGATGCAGGTGCGGCAAAATTCGTCGGCCTGTTTGATGACGGCGGCTTTGACGGTGCAGCCGAACGGGCAAGCGAACGGATTTCGAATTTGCCTCAGCCTGTGGACGTTGTGATTCTGGGAATGGGAACAGATGGCCATACGGCGTCGTTCTTTGCCGATGCCGGCAATCTCGAGGCGCTGCTGGATCCAAATGAGAACCGCGCGGTTCTGGCTGTCCGGTCTGCCACGGCAGGCGAACCAAGACTGACACTGTCTTCGAGCATACTGACATCTGCGCGCCATTTGTTCGTGCACATTGAAGGTGAGGAAAAGCGATCATTGCTGTCCGATGTCCTTGCTGAGAGAACAACGGCCCCGATCGGCTCGGTTCTGAATAATCTGAATTACCCTGCCGATATTTATTGGGCACCTGGAGAAGACAAATGACCGTCCATTCAGAGCTGGCTACCATAACCAAACGAATAGTCGAACGCTCGAAAGGCAGCCGGAACGCTTATCTGGAGCGATTGGAACTTGCTGCAGAGGGCGGTCCCAAGCGCACACAGCTTTCTTGCGGCAATCTCGCACATGGATTTGCTGCCTGCCTGACCGACAAGTCTGATCTGGCAGGGGATACCGTGCCCAATCTCGGCATCATTTCCGCCTATAACGACATGTTGTCGGCGCACCAGCCATTTGCGACCTATCCGGAGATGATCAAACAGGCCGCGCGGCAGGCCGGTGGTGTGGCCCAGGTTGCCGGTGGCGTGCCGGCCATGTGCGACGGGGTCACACAGGGTCAACCCGGCATGGAACTATCGCTGTTTTCGCGAGACGTGATCGCCATGTCTGCGGCAGTCGGCCTTTCTCACGGCATGTTTGACGCAGCTGTCTATCTTGGTGTCTGCGACAAGATCGTTCCCGGCTTGATGATCGCCGCGCTGACATTCGGCCATTTGCCGGCCGTTTTCATTCCCGCCGGTCCCATGACATCCGGCCTGCCAAACAGCGAAAAGGCGCGGATCAGGCAGCTCTATGCGGAAGGAAAGGTCGGGCGCGAGGAACTGCTGGAGGCGGAATCAAAATCCTATCACGGGCCGGGTACCTGCACTTTTTACGGCACCGCAAACTCAAACCAGATGCTGATGGAATTCATGGGTTTGCACATGCCGGGTTCATCATTCGCCAATCCTGGCACGCCGCTGCGCGATGCATTGACCGCAGAGGCAGCCAAGCGCGCTCTGGCAATAACAGCGTTGGGCAATGAATACACACCCGTCGGTAAAATGATCGATGAGCGCTCGATTGTGAATGCGGTTGTTGGGCTCAACGCGACCGGCGGTTCGACCAATCACACCATGCACCTGATCGCGATCGCCGCTGCTGCGGGGATCAACCTGACCTGGCAGGATTTTTCCGACATATCCGACCTCGTACCATTGCTTGCGCGCGTCTATCCCAATGGTTTGGCCGATGTGAACCATTTTAATGCTGCCGGTGGACTGGGCTTTGTCATACGCGAGTTATTGGATGCCGGTCTTTTGCATGAAGATGTCGGAACCGTCTGGGGCGGCGGAATGCGGGATTATGCTGTCGAGGCTCGAGTGAGTGAAACCGGCTCCGTGGAACGCCATCCTGCCCCGGCTACCAGTGGCGATGCCAATGTTGTTGCTCCCTTCAGCCAGGCCTTTCAAAAATCCGGGGGCCTCAAGCTCCTGAAGGGCAATCTTGGCAAGGCGATCATCAAGGTTTCTGCGGTTAAACCTGAAAACCGCGTGGTAGAAGCGCCGGCGGTCATTTTTGACGATCAGTCCGAGTTGAAGCAAGCCTTTGAAACCGGTGCATTGAATCGCGACTGTGTCGTTATCGTGCGCTGCCAGGGCCCGAGCGCCAATGGCATGCCTGAACTGCACAAGCTGACGCCGTATCTTGGCATCCTGCAGGATCGCGGCTTCAAGGTTGCGCTGGTGACCGACGGACGCATGTCGGGTGCCTCAGGCAAGGTGCCGGCGGCCATTCATGTTACGCCGGAAGCAGTAGACGGCGGGGTCATCGGCAAAATCCGCGAGGGTGAGATCGTCAGGCTTGATGCCGATGCCGGGATACTCGAGGTACAGGTGGCGCTGGATGCGCTGGAATCGCGTCTTCCGCCCAAACGCGACGAGGATGCCAGCCAGTACGGTTTTGGCCGAGAACTGTTTGCCGGCTTCAGGCACCGGGTAACGGCTGCTGATTGTGGAGCGGCCGTGTTTTAGCAAGCCCCGGCCAACGCTCTCCGGGCGGCGATTGTCCGCTGGACAAGGGAAGTCAGAGATACAGGGGATCGATCCTGTCAAACCGCTCAATGATGGAACTCTGGCGAAAGACAAGCCCAAACAAAGAGCGGCCGGCTTGGAGCCATGAGTTGCTCGCGCTGCAAATTCATCCTTCCAACAGAAACGCAATGACAGCTTTGGAGGAATTGAAGTTTCTTTTGCGCCGGTTGCGCCAAGTTGAAACAAAATTCGCGGCAATCAAAGAAGTTGTAATTAAGTAGCCTAGCAACTAGAATAGCATTGTTCTGCAAATAGTTTTGTTCATCCAATGTGCGAGCTGGGAATGAACCGCATGCGGGCAATAGCATTAATCATTTTTTTGATATCGGGTGCCGTGTTGACCGATGTACTGGCGTTCGGTGGCCTGTACAGCAAGCCGATCTGGTCGTTGATTGAACCCGAGGCCAGGGAGTTTCAGCAGGCTATATCGGACTTTTTCGGGTAAATACTCGACCGGTTAAACCGTACAGCTTGGTTCCGCTTTCGAATATGTTGGAACCGCGAAATTTTGGCCGTTGTCGGAGGTTCCAATTCTTCCTGAATTGTGAAGTGCGACACCGGTGTTTGTGCGCACATCTGCTTTGGATCAAAATCGCGAGCTTGAATTCATCGATCAAAGATCGCTGGAAAGCTGGCGGAGCAATTTTGATTGCGTGGTTCAGAAGCCCGGATTGGCAATATAATGACCGGCACACCGGATTTAACAATGGATATCGAAAAGGGGGCAGGCCTACTGTTGTCGAGGATGATCGGGACGGGCTCCGTGTGCGTAGATATGAGCCGCTTCTCCGGCGGGTGTCGTCAAAGAGAGGCAAATAGAGACCTTCTAGTATCACCCTACCCGAAAAGGAAAACGTGTGCTGGTGACAACATCTTTATTAGGTTTGGAAGTCAAATTTGGGCCCAGGGCTGCGATTCGCTGCGTGTGCGAACGCCGCGGGAGACACCAATGACCGCTTTGCAAACTTTTGAGACCTTCGCCGGGACGGTAGTTTTGAACGAAGTGGATGGGAAGCGGTCTTCCGCTACGCTTCGATCGAATGACCGAAATGGGGCCGGAAGCGGACTGTCTGCTTTTGGGCATCGATTGGGCAGAGCGGACATTCGCAGGATTAAAGTGGCTGTCAGCTCTCAAGCATCTACTATCGCAACAAAGCTGTCATCGCTTTGGTTCACAGTGTTCGGAAAATGCCATGTTTTCTGACATTGATGCAAAACACGAGGCTTCGGATGCTGACATTCGAAGGAGATGAATGTTCGCAGAGCGATCCAGCAATTTTGAAACGGACAGTTCAACGACAATTCTCGATTCAAGCTCTGCTCTGGTGACAACTGATTGGTATGACATCCATTTGCTGGCTGTTCTTCAGAGCACGTGAACGCTCTCGGCGGCTCTCTGTTGTATTTTCCGCAATTCACTAGATTGGAATTAATTCGTCAGCATCGACCGGTAGAGAGTACTGTACCGTTCAAACATTCTGTCTTGAACATATTCAGCAATGAACTTGCGATAGCCCGCATTTCCCATTTGTGTGCGTTGTTCTGGTGAATCAATCAACGTCGTCAGACAATTGGCGACCGACGTTGGATCGCGATATGCGGCAAGCAGCCCGGTTTTTCCGTGCTCGACTTCCTCGGCAATCCCCGAGACGTTGGTAGCCACAACTGGCAACCGCGCACGCATGGCCTCCATGATGGATATCGGCAAACCTTCATGCCTGGTGATAAGTGCGAAGATGTGAGCGGATTGCAGCTGAATTGGTACGTCGCTTCGGGCGCCCAAAAACTTGATTTTGTCTTCAAGCCCCAAATCAACAACCAGTTTTCGGCATTGCTCCATCCTGATGCCGTCGCCGATGAACCGAATCTCGAATTCCCGGTTATGGATCAATGATGCGGCCCTGATCATCGTTTCATGGTCTTTTTGATCCATGAACCGGGCCGGCATCACAACAATTGGGCGTTTTGTCTTGATCCCTGGCCGCGCCTGAGGTGCAGACGGTCTCACCCCATATGGAATGTGGTGGCAGTTGCCGTCGCGAAGAGGAAGCCAGTACTTGCGGGCAAATTCGCGATCATATTGTGAAACAAGCACAATTTGGTCGGTGAACGGAATGGCGAGCGCCTCCATTGGCCACACAAGGGCTCTGCGAACGAATTTTGCACCGAGATCAAACGCCCACCCATGAACCGTGTAAATTGATCTGGTTCCCGCGAGCCGGGTAGCAACTCGCGTTAAAAATCCTGCCTTGGTGCTGTGCGCGTGAACTATCTTTGGTTTCGCTTTCCGGAAAAACCGGTATAGGTCGAAAATGGCGCGTAGATCGGAGATCGGATTGATTTGCCGATTAAGGGTTGGCAACACATGAACGGTGACTTTTTTATCCACGAGTCGTTCCGTCAGTGGTCCAGTCTCACCGACCAACAACGTGACTTGATATTCGTGACTAAAAGCGACCGCGAGATCGTAAACATTGGCCTGCGCCCCACCAAGATCCGCTTTTGTTATTACATAAAGGATATGGCAGGCCATTTATTGTTCCGGAAACAGTTTTGAGCGTCACGAAAATGTGAGCAGAAGACTGCCGTTCTGTAATGCAGCGCAATCAATTACCAGCCAAGGCACTGGTATTCCTGCCACCCTAAAGCTAATCCGATGAACACACAAACTGGATTTCGGTGCATTTCCGTATTCAGCAATTCGAGGCAACTCGTTTTTATTGACTTGATTGCATGGCAAAGACTTGAACTAAGAAATATGCACAGAGATCGGAAACTCCAACTGATACGTCGATGGTTCTACCCGGACACCTCCACGACACGCTGGCTTGATATCGTCAACTCGTACTGCCATGCGGGCGCCGAAGTTTGTGAAATCGGTTCTGGCAGTGGCAAGTTTCCGCAGAATCAGAATTATCCCGAAGTGTCATCTATATTTGGGATTGATCTCGACACGCGAGTCCTTACCAATCCGAATCTGGGTGACGCTCGCGTTGGATCAGCTGACGACCTTTGCGCGTTGGTCGAGGGCAGGAAATTTGATGTCATTTATTCGCATATGTGCGCTGAACACGTCGAAAATCCTGAAAGTTTTATTCGGCCACAGCTGAAATGCCTTAAACAAGACGGCATGATCATACACTCAACGGTGTCCAAATTTTATTGGACTTCGATGATCAATCGTTTTGTCCCCCGCAGAATAAAGGCCTGGTTGATCCGCGAAATTGCCAGCGGTCGTACGGCTGACGACATATTTCCCGCATTTTATCGACTCAATTCCAAAGCGGCGATTCAGTCATATTCAGAACTGTTCGACATCGATTTCGAAATTCACAGATTCGATCTGCCTCCCGGTTTTTTGAGACGCAGCTTGATCCTCATGCTGATTTTCACCGGTATTCATCGTCCATTGCAGTTTTTAGTGCCGTCGATTCGACCAGGATTTGTGTTCGTTCTGAAAAGGAAGCGGCCAGTCAACGGCTGACCGGCACGAGTTAAGCGGTTAATCTAAGTACTGAATACTCAGCCAACCAAAAGTTGCGCCGAAGTCACACTTAACATCTTGCATCACCTTTCGAACACGCACTTTTTTATCGAACCTTGACTTCTTCGAATTTCACGAATCAGTATTTTCTAATATGTTTTGAGAAAGATTCGGATGCTGAGCCCAGATTTTGAGGGTTGAACAACCTGAAAGACAGCATCCACGTTGTTGGGGCGGGACACGTGCATGGCATATTCGAGAACGACATGGTTTGGCGATGCCCAGGTACGACAGGGTGTCGTTGAGGATCCAGCACGTGGGACAGGTGCGAGGGATCCGGTTCAAAACCAAATAACTCAATCACGTCTGCTTCATGTCCCACATTCTCCGGGTCAATACTGGCATTTCCCACACGATCTTCGTCAAAATTCGCATTCCGGCGAATTGTCGTTTGAAGAATATTCGAGTACCCAGACCGCCAAAATTGCTGCTGGACAAAACTATATCAAGATCAAGAGGTTCATTGATTTTATCGCAGCGATAATTGCGCTCGTTGTCCTGTTTCCGGTTCTGGCTGCAATCGCACTGGTCATCGCTTGTACATATGGCGGACCACTGTTGTTCTGGCAGGAACGGGTGGGACATCGAGGCCGTGTATTCCAGATGTGCAAGTTTCGAACAATGCGCTCGATTCCCGATTTTTACGGCGCTGATTCTCAAGAGAGCGATCCGTGCGCAACCGATGAAGGTCTGGTCGCATTAAGGTCGAGAGACCGCGTTACCGCCGTGGGCAGGATTTTGAGGCGCTACAGACTGGACGAGCTGCCTCAAATTTGGAACATAATTCGAGGCGAAATGAGTTGGATCGGACCGCGGCCGGAAACGGTGGATCTCACTCGCCAATACCAAAAGAAGGTTTCTTGTTTTGACCGCCGGCTGGATGTGCTTCCCGGCATTTCCGGCTGGGCTCAAGTGAATCAGGGTCATGTTTCCTGTGTCGCCGGTGCTCGGGAAAAATTGACTTATGATCTTTACTACATCAAAAACCAATCAGCATCTCTGGATTTGATAATCGTTTTGAAAACCATACGTACCGTTTTGTCGGGTTTTGGCGCAAGGTGAGGCCAACATCTCGTATTGGGATTTGCCGCATAAAAACAGAAGTGCCAAATACCTCTGCTCCCTTTCTCCGGCGTACAAAGTTTCATCAATAGTCTCATCGGAAGGTCGCGTTTCGCTTGCTAGAGAATCTCGCACGTCCGGGTCTGGCCATTGTCATAATCAAAGTCGCCAATGCGGTAATGACCTTGATTATTTCCGTGGCCGTTGCACGCATTCTTGGTGCCAGTGAATTTGGCCGATACTCCTTCGCATATGCGGCAATTACGCTTTTGATAATTGTGGTCCAACTGGGCCTGCCCGATTTTGTCGCTCGTGAAACCGCGATTGCTGACAGGAATAGACGGGAAGATCAGAAATTATTGCTTTGGAGATGGACCCACATCGTCGTCCTCGTTTGGTCGTTTGCAATTCTGACATTCATATTGATGCTGCTGTGGTCCTTCAGCACATTGTCCGAACTGACGACCGCCTTTGTTTGGGGTCTGCCACTATTGGTTTTGGTGGCATTGGTGCGGGTTCATCGAGGAATACTGCAAGGACTTGGACGCGTTGTGGTTGGTCAGTTTTTTGATCTGATCTTGCGACCTTTGGTCTTCATAGCCGTTTTGGCGGGAGTTGCGCTTACGGTTTCCCATCCAGCTTTGGACGCTGAGAGCATGATGCTGTTTCATCTCGTCGCTGCAGCAACCGCGACAGGCGTCGGTGGAATGATGATCCTCAAAGTCGTACCCAAGGGGCAGGTCCCAATCAAAATCGCGACTGGGGAATATTCTATTTGGCTGCTTTCAGCGGCAACGCTTGGATCAATAACCGTGGTTCAAGTCTTCAATGCGCAAATTGGTTTGATTGTCCTCGGCTTCTTGCAGCCGCCAGATCAGACAGGAATTTTCAAAGTCGCGGTGACCGGAGCGAGTCTCGTCGCATTTGGACTTCAAGCGGTTAGCATTACAATCGTGCCGCAAATCAGCAAACTTTACGAAGCGGGGCAGATTCGGCGTTTGCAGTATTTGGTGACCATCAGTTCGCGGATGATCATGCTGACGGCTCTTATGCTGGCTACAATTCTCGTCGTATTTGGGAATTTGATGCTTGAAGTTTTGTTTGGCGCTGATTTCACCGGGGCGAATTTACCCATGCGTATACTGATTGCCGGTCACGTTGGCGGAGCAGTATTTGGCCCGGTGCTGGTACTGCTTAACATGAGTGGGCGTGAGAAGGACTCTTTGCGAGGGGTGGGCATAGCTCTTTTTGTTTGCGTCGGATTGAATTTTACCCTGGTTCCCGCATTCGGAATAAACGGAGCTGCAGCAGCGGCAGCGCTGACGATGATCATTTTGAACTGGGTTCTTTGGAGGAGCGCGGTGAAACAGTTGGGGGTAAATAGTTTAGTATTGTTGCGAACGAAGATGTTGCCAAAATCATGAATGACAAACTTTTCGCAGGCCGGTCTGCGAACCGACGACCTTGGAATCCTGCGCGTTGTAGTTGGCGAAGTTCCCCAATGCGAAAACGTTAGAGGACTTGCAGCATGTCAAATCTTAAGTCGGCACTCGCTCGATTAGATCGAGATTACCTCGCAGGTTCCTTAAAACATGGCTACCACTTGCTCGGCAACTCCATCGCAAAGATTGCGATTGCGCGGCATCACCGATTGAACTGGGATATTCGCCACTCGAAGGACGAACAATCCATACTTGCCAAACTGTGTGAAGTTCACGGTAGCGACAAAGGATGGCTCTTCAAATCCGGGAAACCATTTCGCGGCCGACCCCATACTTATACAGATTTGTATGAGTTCATGTTCTCACACTGCCGCAAGAACGTAAGAAGAGTATTCGAATGCGGACTAGGAACAAATAATCCCAATGTGCGCTCCAACATGGGAGAAGGGGGACGCCCAGGAGCATCTCTAAGGGTGTGGCGAGATTATTTTCCCAATGCGCAGATCGTGGGTGTGGATATCGACAGCACAGTCCTCTTCACCGAGGATCGCATTTCAACTTTTCAACTGGACCAGACCTCGCGGGACAGCGTGTTGGCCTTTTGGACAGGACTTGACGGTTCATCATTTGACCTGATGGTGGACGACGGATTGCATGAATTCCATGCCGGAATATGCCTGTTTGAGAACTCGATTGATCACCTCTCGGCAGACGGCGTCTATGTGATTGAAGACGTACTTCCGTTCGACCGGATCAAATATTCAAGATATTTCGACAGCCTAACGGATCGGTTCACGGTCCATGTCATAGATTTGCATGAGCGTAACAAGTTTCTCGTTGATAATTCCCTCATACTTATCAGACGAAAGGCGGCCTAAATGGAAGGCCGTATGCTTCTCGTCGTCGGATGGCCGAAATCCGGAACAACCTCTCTTTTCGACTGGATGAGTGCTCATCCGATGATCCAGCCGTCGCGACCCAAGGAAACCTTTTACCTGATGGATCCCGAGCACCCGTTGTTTGAATACCGTGGCATCAGCTACGCTAACGGTGGCGTGGATGGGATAGACAGCTTCTTTGACGTGCCGAACGACGAGCGCATTAAAATGGAAGCGTGTACCCAGAATGTTTATCAAGACTCGGCACGTGCTTTCGCCGCATCATTGAGTGAGCCTCCATTGATTGTCTTCTTGTTACGAGAGCCTGCGTCGAGAATATTTTCTGCCTTCCGGTATGCGCGAAACAATATTGGCGCTATCGACCCTGAACTTGATTTCGATACGTATGTCCGAGCCTTGTTGAACGGAAAAACCGCCGACATCGGACGGTATTACCGCTCTGAGCCGATATACTGGATTTCGCGACAGGAGCTGCTTTGGAGCAAATATGCCCATTGGATCGAACGATGGCGCGACGCAGTGCCGGCTGATCGGATTCACACTATTCTGTTTGAAGATCTGAAGCAGGATGGTCAAACGGTGATGAGCGATTTATGCGCAAAGCTGAGAATCGATCCTGACCCGATTTCAATGAAACCCGGCGAGGTCAGAAACGCGACGCATTCAATAAGGCACCATCGACTTCATCGACTGGCAAAAATGGTCAGGCCCCTTGTGCCGGACGGTTTCGCCGCAAATCTGATAGCAAAACAATATTTTGCTTTTCAAGGCAAAGATGCCGCGGAAGAACGAAATTTCAAAATGGGATTGGCAGATCTCAGGGCGCACTTTAGGCCAAAGTACCCATCGCTTTCGACATTATTGGATCTGGACTTGTCGAGTTGGGTGCAGGCCGAGTGACAGTCATGCCGCAACGGTGCTACAGTTTGCCGTCAGGTATCCGTTTGGACATAGCGCTGTTTTTCTTCGCGTAGAGCACCAACATGCATTATCGCAAAAATAGTTCCTTATGACACCATATGTGGCAATCAAGCCGGCGGAACGCCTTTTGCTGGTTGCCGCGATATTCCTTCTGGCGACGGTATCTGCGGTTGCTGCCGCAATGGGAAACGATCTTCAATTATTCGTCGCATTCGGATTTGCGGTTTATGCAGCCGTTATCATGGCCATGCTGGTCTATTCGCGGGAATCTGACGGTTGGTTTCACCCCCTCGTATTCATGGCGGCATATTGGTGCGTTCTTCGATTCGTTCTTCCACAGATTCCGGTATTGATTTCCGGTTTGGAGGGTCATGTTGCGATGAAGGGGGCAAGTGCCTCAGAACTGAATTTCATCGCAGGATGGGGTTTCGTGATGTCGGCACTCGGCTGGCAGTGCTTTTTTGCAGCGTATCATCTGTCAAATCCGAAATGGCGATTGCGGCTGCAGAACGGTGGAATCTCACATCCGACATTAAAGGTATCAATCATCGTTGGCGTTTCAGCGCTCGCTTTTGCCTATCTGTCTTTTGAAGTAGGTGGAGTGGGTAAGCTGTTGATGCAACGCAGTCTCATTGCCGAATTGAGACCTGATCAGCAAATTGAAGGTCGGCACTGGCACTTTCTTGCAGGAATATCAGCTCATGCATGCGTTGCATGGTTCGCAATCAATCATCAGATCTGGAAGCGCCCTTCGTTCATTGTACTGTTTGCGCTTGGCCTTTTCTTTGATTACGCGGCCACCGGATCGCGTAGCGGTTTGATTCTTCCTCTCATGATCGTGGGAACAATATGGACGATTAGGGAAAGACGTTTGCCTTACAAGGTCATCATCGTCGGGCTCGTATTTTCGATCATGTTCATAGGCATTGCGGGGCAGCTTCGAAAATCACCGGCTCAACGAGCCCAGTCAAACACCAGCGTGACGCTAGATATTTCACCGATCAAGCAGTTTGAATTCGGCCTCAGGAACATCGTTCGCTATGGAACTGAGACCGAGGGTCTGTACGGAGTTCTTTATAACGTTCCTGACAGAGTCGATTGGTTGTACGGCCGATCGTATGTGTCGCTGTTATTTCCGTTCATTCCGTCTTCCTTGTTGCCGTTTGAAAAACCGCCGACCGGGGGGCTGTTGAGCGGGCAACTTATCTTCAAAAAGCGCAAGGGCACGGGCATTCCACCGGGAAACGTGGGCGAGGCATACTGGAATTTTCACATTCCCGGAATCGTTGTCATCATGTGTGTGTTCGGAATTGTCATGAAGACATTGGCGAGAAATTTTGAGGAACAGCCGGAGAATCCGATCGTCATCATTGTGTTTGTCTACACATTATTTTTGCTTCAGCCGAATTCACCCAGTTTTTATCATTGGGTTCACGGCTTGGTTCCCGCACTGATAACAGCAGTTTTGTTGCTGGGAATTCCGAAATTTGGGCTAATTTGGCGTGATGGGGCAGATTCTCCGGCGTGAAAATTGTATTCGCACACGACACAAGATTCGTTTCTGACGGCACCGACACTTACTGCGATTCATATTTTGAAGCAGCAGTGTGGCAAAGGTATCTGAAGCACTTCGATCGCATTACCGTGATTGGACGCCAGGGCGGTCCGCTCAGCGAAGCGGGTTACGGCAACCTGCAATTGTCATCAACACAGAACGTTGAGTTTGAATTGGTTTCCAATCTGTCTTCGCTGCGCGGCCAGCTAGTAACGAGATGGACGCAACTTGCGCGAATTAAGCAGTTGCTCGCATCATCCGACGGGCTCATCGCGCGGTTGCCAAGTGAAATTGGGCTTGTGGCGATCGGCTGCGCACGGGATCTCGGAAAGCCATGGGCCGCCGAGGTCGTCGGGTGTCCGTGGGACGGCATTTGGAACTTCGGTACAATCAAGGGCAAGCTGTATGCACCGCTTGCCTACCACCGCATGAGGCGGGTTGTCCGGCAAGCGAAGTTTGCGATTTATGTAACGAACAGTTTTCTTCAAAGGCGATATCCCTGTCCCTCCGGATTAACAGCTGCAGTATCGGATGTGGAACTGGAACGACCGGCAAAAACAACCCTTTCGCGTCGGTTGACTAGGCAATCGCAAAGTTTCGATCGGACTTTGAAATTGGGTACAATCGCCACACTAAACGGGCGTTTCAAAGGAATTCAAACGGTAATCTCGGCTCTGTCATTGGCACGTCACAGGTTCCCCTCATTGACCTATCATGTGCTGGGCGGAGGAGACCCCGGGCCATGGCAAAAGCTGATTCATCAACACCGGTTGGAGGACATTGTTCGTATGGATGGTAGTGTTCCCAGTGGTGAACCGGTCATCCGTTGGCTGGATGATATTGACGTTTACATTCAACCATCTCTCAAAGAAGGATTGCCGCGCGCACTGATCGAAGCGATGAGCCGGGGCTGTCCGGCAATCGGATCATCTGCGGGCGGTATTCCTGAACTTCTAGAAAACACGGACATTTTCACGGCCGGAGGTGTCGACGAATTGGCAAGTCTGCTCGCGAGAAAATTGCCCGACAGGCAATGGATGGAAGAAAGCGCTAGAAAAAACTGGAAGCTATCTGCGAGTTTTGAGAAGGCGATTATCGAAGGTCGGCGGGATGAATTTTACCGACATTTTGCAAGCTATGTTGCGAATCCGAAATGAACAGGTTCACTAGCTGTGCTTCCAAAGCCAGTTAAGCGCAACCGCCGCAGCGAAATCTGAAATCCGAGAATCCCCGCCGCCTGATATCTTTAGTTTCACAATCCTTCTGACAGACCGAGATTCAGTTTGGCCGTTGTGATCTCAGATATTTCGTCAGAACAATTTCTTTAGTGCTGATGGTGTCAATCTATCAGATTAGATCCGCGCCCAGCTCGATAAGGTCATCCCGTTTTGCGCGATTCCAGTGCAAACACCAACCAATATGTGGTGCTAAAGATAAACACGGCGTCCATGATATCGTGTCCAAGCATCAAACCGCCAATGCCCGCCAGTCCGTAGGATGTCATCAACACGCACATCATCGCAAATCCAAAACGCCCGATGTCGGACTTGCGCCCACGAGCAGCAATAATCAGCGGTGAAGTTATCATGGCAATGAGCAGCAGTATGCCGACAATTCCGCATCTCACTCCAACGTCGATAACCGCGTTGTGGAAATGTGACCGAGCGTATGGCTGGCCGAAAAGTCTTTCGGTTTCTGCTGCCAGCAGTGGCGTTGTCTCCAATCCATGCCCGGCCAGAGGGGCTTCGAGGAACAGGGAGATTCCGGCCCGCCAAAGCGCAACACGTTGATCAAGCGCGCTCCGGTAGTTGAGATTGTGGTCGAAGTTCTCAAACTCAACAAATAGAAGACTAACGCGTGATTCGACAAATGGTGCAGATATCGCCAACAGGATCCCAACCAGCAATGCGCCCACCACCAATTCGCGCCAACCGACATTATTACGCAACTGAGCTCTGTACAGAATCGCTACGACAATGGGCAGCAGCAGCAATCCGGGCCAGAATGTTCGCATTCCGGAGAAAACGACACTTAAATATGCAGCAGCCACACCCGCGATTGCCGCAATTCTGATCCACCCGCTGCTTTGTGCGATTGACACCAGACAGTATCCGTAGAGCAGCAGCGACATGAGCGCGAATGGACCAGGATTGTGAGTTCCGCCTTCCGCTCGCAGCATCCCCGCCGACAGCTGGGCACTGGCCAGAATGCCGGCAAGTATAGCGCTTGCTGCAATTGCAGCCTGTGTAGGAAGGACAAGACGTCTTGGCGAAGTAAGCGATATTCCGGCGTATAGAAAGAGCATGCCGACAAAAGGCAGGGTTTCGCCGATTTCCAGAAGTGTTTCGGCTGTATGCCAATGCGCGAGGCCAAATACTCCGTGCACTGCAAACCAGCATGCAAACAATACCGCGACGGTCGTAACCGGACCAGAGGATACCAGCGCCATCGTACCGGACAGAGTGCGCGCCACACAAAGAGCTATGATCCCGAAAATCCAGACACTGACCGCCGAACCAAACAGCGCGGGTGTCGCAATAGCTATAGGGAGAGCCCAGGGATTGACCCTATCGATCATGTGGTTCGGAATGCGCCAGAACAGTATCAGCTCACCGAGGAGCGAGTTGATTCTCACAATGGACCATCCCGAAAAATTACGCTGTTCGACTTGTAAGTTATCGAAATCCCAATCGATGCGTTTATCAATCGATCCGACAAGGGTCGAACAAGGATGTTGCTACCTAAGCTCATAATTGGGATGGATTGCATGTGATAATTCGCGAAGTCTTGTAGCGCATAAATTGACCATCTGATTCAACATTGAAGCGTTAGTGGTGGACAAATTCCTATGACTAGCTTCTAAAGCACCTCCACGTTCTCCGTCCGCGGTCCAGTCTATGCGCTTGAGGATATCGTGTTGGTTCAGCTTATTGTTCACGGACGGTCGGCTCGAGATCAAGCGGTGGCCTGTGGGTAATTCATAGCGACAAAAGAAGAACAAAAAACCATTGGTCACAAACGATTTTTGGGTCTGCGCAGTAAATCGGGTTTAAGAATCTCGCAGCTCAAGGTTGCTGCACGATCGCGAGTGCCCGTGAATATGCCCAGCCTGGCTGCATACATCGCGCAACGGATCGACTGCAAAAAACCGGGAACTTCTGCGATTTGCATTCTGCAACTACGTCTAGTCGCCGGCATGATCGAGTGTTTACGATTCGATCAGGCCGATGAAGTCGGTGCCCCGCATGAGGCAGGTGAAAATCTAAAACATCGCCGCCGGACAACGTACTAACAAGCCGAGCAACCACGTTGCTCCATCACGCTGTTTCTTCGGATTTATCGCGATAACCCGACATTCGTTTTTGAAACGTTTGGCGTTTCCGGTCGAGCATAGCTACAATCGATGCACTGCGATCGAGCAGTTTTTGTGGAACCGCGATCACGTGTCCGGTGATCAGCAGCAACGAGATTACGGAAATTGTTCCCAATGGCAGCACGTAGCATGCCGCAGCCACAATCAAGCTATTGCCGGCATTGTTGATAAGAGTGAAACCCAATCCGCGAATTGTGAAAGCGATCCCGAAGGCAGCTGCCATACTCCAGACGCGCTCCTGGCGATTGGCTCGCGCGGTTCCGGCGACATAGATGGCGATCAATGCGAACGCAAGGGGATAGAGCCACTCCGAAAACCGGCGGTGAATTTCAGATCTTAGTAGCTGCGGACGGTTCTTGGCCAACCTGTCGTCAGGATCGGGCTTCAAAAGCTCTGCCAGGCTTCGTTCCTTCGGGTAATATCGAGATTGACCTCTGACCGGACCAAATTGCGTCATGTCCAGCGCGTAAGATGCGAATTTGATGATAGATACATCGCCAGTGACCATATCCCGACGGTGTATCTCCCCATCACTCATCACGATCAGATTGCGGTCACCGTGTTTAGTCACGGTTCCCCGAGTTGCGTAGTACAAAAACTCGGTGCCCTCATCGCGCCGGTCGGCCAGAAATATGCCACCCAGGTCTCCGCCTGGAAATCGTTCTTCAACCTGAACGTGGAGGTTCGCTTCCAACGGCCAAAACGTACCTGATTGAATGGCGATCTGGATGAGATCAGATGATGCAGAGACCAGCAGGTCCCGCCTTTGCCGATTTGCCCACGGTTCTACGATCTGTGCGATGAACAGGCTAATGACAGTAAACGCGACGGCGAGGAACAGGATCGGTTTGACGACGAACGCGCGCCCGGCACCTGACGCCTCCAGGACCGCCAACTCCGAATCATTGTTCATTCGGTTGAGAGTGTTGGAAGTGCCGAGAATGAGGGCAAAAGGAAGCGCGATCAGAGTCATGCCGGGTATGAGTGTCAGAGCAAGCTTCAAAAAGGCGGTCAGTGCTTGGCCCGATTGAGTAAGAACATTGACATGAAGAAGGAGCTGGGTGGTCATTATGATTAACGTCACCACAATAAGTGACGCCATGGAAAGGCTGAACGTCCGTCGAAAAATATATCGTTCGATCAAATTCAAGGGGTGTCCCAGACCTGTCGGTTGACTGAACCCACTATGCGCCCGTGCGACGCTCACCCTGCCTACATGAAATGCCGGATTGGCTAAAGGTAGGCGAACCAATGAGGCCGTGCATTGTTTTGTGCGCCCATAAAAACTCTGTGCACGGCGACTCTAGCAAACACAATCTTTGTTGTGGGTCACCGGTGATTTTGAGCGGGTACAAGTGCGGGGCACTGGCCTGTGGCTCAATGTCGCCATTTGCTCTAAATGCGACCGCATATATGCGGCCAAGATCCGTTTTGCGGAGACAGTGTTGGTCACTTTGTCCGCACAGCCGACCTTGAACACCCAAGTCTGCAACGTCCGCTTTCAGGATCTCATCAGAGATTGATGAACGTCCGAAATGGGGGCGCAAAGGAGCCACTCCGATCGCTCTCGGTGAGGGTCAGCTTTGAGCCCAAAGCGGACATGGTTCGCTGAATATTCAATGTCAGCTTTGTGCTGATCCGAGCAGTCGAATTTCACGCTTTCCAGCCGGTCTTCTGCAGGCCCTCTCGGAAGCGTTCAAGCGCCCGCTCGGTGTACAATTCCCAGCCCAACCAGTTCCTTATAAAACCCGGCTTTTCTCTTTCGCACTGCGCCAACGCCGCCTTTGCATCCACCGTCGAGCCTGAGCAGGCGAGCGCGCAGCCCAGCACGAGATTTGACAAAGGATAACCTGCCCTATGGCGGATGGCCGCTCTCGCAAGATTCGCCGCCATTTCATCGTCACCGTTGCAGAAATGGGCTTCGGCCAGCCATGTCTTGAAGAAATGCCCCGCTCTTGAATCCATCGGGTTGAGGCCGGTCCCAGTCTCGATGTGGTGAATAGCTTCTTCATGCCTGCCAGAGAGATTCAGCACGTTTCCGAGAATGACACGCGCCAAAGCATTGCTTGGATTGAGCTGCAGTGCCGTTTCAAGTTCTGTCACGGCAGCATCGAATTCCCTCAACCAAAGATACGAATTGCCGAGGGCATAGCGCGCATTTGAACTTGCTTCATCGAGTTCGACGGCGCGCTTGGCCGCAGCAAGTGCCGCTGACTTGGTCTCAGCCGGATCGGCCGCATTTGACTCCATGAGATTGCGGCTGTGCGTTTGGAATATGCCGACAAATGCGTCGCTGTAATTCGGGTCTAAGGCGATCGCCTTTTCGAACATCTCACGAGCTTTTGTGTATTCCTCACCAATAAATTCGCTCAGATGAGCCTGTCCTCGATGGTAATACTCCCATGCACTGAGATTGCTTGGCCTTTTGGCTTTGATCCGCCTTTGCTCTGACCTCTCCAACTCGGGTGCCACGACGGCTGCCAGTTGGTGCGTTATTTCATCCTGCACATCAAAGATATCGTCCAACTCCCGGTCCAGTCTTTCCGCCCAGATATGATGGCCAGAGTTTGCATCGACAAGCTGGGCGGTAATACGCACACGGCCACCTGCTGTGCGGACGCTGCCTTCCAAAAGAAACCGCGCTCCCAACTCACCGGCCACGGTGCGCACATCAATGGCCTTTCCCTTGTAAGCAAAGACCGAATTGCGAGCGATAACGGGAAAACTGCGCCAGTTGGACAGCGCCGTGATCATGTCTTCCGTCAACCCGTCTGCAAAATACTCCTGCTCTGCATCGCCGCTCATGTTTGTGAATGGAATGACAGCAATCGCAGGCCTTTCCAGTGGCGATGCCGGATCAACATGAAGATCGCGAATGCTGCCGGGATCTGATAGGGAGACGCTAAGCTGGTCCGTGTGTGTCGTCTGCGATAAACCAGGTTCTGGAGCCGAACCTCCAGGTTCAATGTCCCTCTGCAGATCGGCAATGAAGCGAAAGCCCCGCCGGCTCAGGGTTTTGATGATTTTCTGTTCACTGCCACTGTCGCCAACCGCTCGCCTAGCGGCATTTATCCGCGAGTTGAGCGCAGCGTCGGAAACGATGCGCCCATCCCACACTTTTTCGATGAGTTCATCCTTGCTGACGACGTGGTCGGCATTCTCGATGAGGTAGGTAATCAGTCGCAAAACTTTCGGCTCGACCTTCACCGGACCATCGCCGCCGTGCAGTTCGGCGAGCCTGGTATCGAGCGTCATATCTGCGAATCGATACTGCAAATGCCCTTCCAGAAGGAAACCAAGAACAATTCCAAAGCAATTCCGAAGATAATCGGCAAGCGGTGACATCACAACTTGCCTATCGTTCCCAGATCAGAACGAAGCGTACCAATCTGCGCCCGTTCATTTGAAGGGAGCAACTGCCGTGAATATTTCTCTCGATTGGTTTGGATTTTCAGCCAGAGCTTCTGAAAGCACCATCAAATCCGGCAATTTCAAAGTGGAAAAGTTAGCCAAGGCGAATTGCACCCAGGAGCGGCGCGACCGGCAATTCCGTGAACGTGGCGTGGCTGGAGGTGTTTGGGATTCCTTTGTCTGCGTCGGCGCTGGTTACGGATTTCTCTCAAAGGGGATGGATCAATAAGTTCTCATTTTGCGTCAAATGCAGACATCCAGAATCTGGGACCCATGTCTGAAAAGTCCGCATTGCAGACATTGAAAACACAACGCCGCAACGTCCGCTTTCAGGATATTGTTTTCAACTGACGAACGTCTGAATTGGGGGCGCAAAGCAGCCTACTAGATCACTCGCAGCTACGATCCGCTCTGAGCCCAAAGCGGCCGTTCAGTCTCATGGGTTATGAACTCTCCTACTCTCTGTTAGCATGCACAATGGAAGGAAATGTTCCGATGTTTTTGTGGATTGGTGAAATAGAAATCTGGAGAATTCTTGAAAGCATCGATCCCTTTCTCAAATCGCAAGAATTTTTTCCGGACATGGGCGCTGAAGGTATCAAACTTCAAAGACATGAAGTTCCGAGACGGTTGTGTCCATAAACCGGAATGGTACTGATCCCAACTGAAAGCTCCGCAGACCGGTCGGAAGGTAGCTTCTCCTTAACTGCGGTAACAGCCTGATCGCGAGGCAGCGCTGCCGCCTATAGTTGGACCGTCGGCTTCTCACCGACAGGGTTACCGGTCACTCGAATGACCACGAACTTTGTCAGAACACGCCCATTCATAATCTCGCCAGCTAAAGATTCAATTAGAAATAAAATTGTTGACTTCAGTGATTTTCGTTCAAATTACATTTCAATATATATTAAAAAGAGCCGCGCCGAGGATCATATAAACTTTAGTATGAATTTGAATACATTGATAGTTACAAAAGGGCTTGCAAAGCTATTCGACACCTAACCTGAAATACTGGTGGACGGATATGCTGACTAGCTCGAAAATGGACACCTCGAACGCAACCAGTAGAAGGTATGATAGGTTGGGGGAATGCTTCAGTTTTCCCTACAAAGATGCCCATATCGTCTATCTTCCACTGGACGCCACGGTATACATCACCAAGAGCGTGGTCGTTGAAGCGCTATCAAAGTACAACAACGGCGGATCTGAGCTAACTGATAAAGAAACAGAACTTGTCGAGCGGATCAAAGTATCTCGCCAGGGGAGTTCAGAACCAAGGCTTGGTAGTGAGCCAGCATCCGAACCGGCAAGCGAATTTAAGCCGACGAGCGTCACCTTATCGACTTCAGCTCAATGCTCAATGCGCTGTATTTATTGCTACGCCAATGCTGGTGACTTTGATGACACCATGCCATGGGAAATTGCAAAAGCAGCAATTGATCTAGTTGCGAACAATGCAGTCGAAACAGATCAGGATGTATTTGAGGTTGGATTTCACGGAGAGGGGGAGCCAACACACAATTGGAGCCTGCTAAAGCAATGCGTTGAGTACGCCGAGAAGGTGGCCGATCAACTGAAGAAGAAGCCTGTTTTCAGTCTTTGCACCAATGGCATCCTTTCGAAATCCAAGATTCACTTTTTGGCTGATCATCAAATCGGATTTACTGCCTCGGTCGATGGTATCAAAGAGGTACAAGATTTGCAGCGCCCACTGCGGAAGGGTGCAGGCTCATTTGGTGTTGTTCTAAAGACGCTTCAGCAATTTGATCGCTTAGGTCACGACTACAGCATACGGGCTACTGTGACGAAGCTGGGTGTCGACAAAATGGCTGAGTTCGTCGAGTTTCTGGCTGCCAATCTCAAAGTCAAAGATGTGTTTTTTGAGCCGGTTTCAAGTGTGGGGCGCGGTTTAGGCGGTGATTTGGGGGTGGATCCCAGCCGCTTCATTGCTGAATTCCGGAAATCCAAAGCCCTAGGTGCCGCGATGGGTATCAATGTTGGATACAGTGCCCTTAAAACCGACCAACTCACCAACACGTTTTGCGGTGCAGTAGGACCGGTTGTCAATTTTATGGTTACGTCAACTGGTACTGCCACATCATGCTACGAAGTTCTGACGCCAGAGGATCCGAGATCCAAGGATTTCATTTATGGTCGCTTTGACAAGGCCACATCAAAGTTTTCCTTCAACAAGAAAATGCTGAAAAATCTTGAGCAATTCTCGGTTCAGAATCGAGACGCTTGCAAAGATTGTTTTGTGCGGTGGCACTGTGCAGGCGATTGCCTTGCCAGAGCCGCCCAAAGTGGCGATTTGATCAACCATGTCGATCCAGTTCGGTGCGAAATAACGAAACAACTCAGTGCAGATGAACTGGTGCGCGCCGTTTTGAATAACGAGTTTTGTAGCGAGAGAAGCAACTGAAAATCACCGGTTGCGGAATAGGAAATAAAACAAAGGAATAAGATTATGGCTGGTTCGAAAACTGAGAGCGCGACACAGGAAATTAAGAACGTGCCGGAAATCCTTGGATCGGCTCATATCGATTTAAGCACTGACGTAATCATGGCCTGCTGCAAAGGAAACTGCCCCTGCAATTCCAGGTGCGATTGTGTGTCGAAGAAACCGGGCGGCTGCGACAAATCCGAATGTGGTTGTAATGCTAAATGTGACTGCAAAGGACACACCACAATCACGCCACCAAATGCAATAAGTCTGTTAGGCGCTGATCCGTATGATATCATTCTGAAGTTGCCTCTTGAGGACATAAAATCGATGCGGGAGGTTTTCGAGCGAGTGCGAAAGCAGCTGGCGAGTGAAAACAACTAAGCGATTCAAGTTGACCGGCTCCCGATAAATGTCCCCGCTTTTGGGTTACCCTGTTCATCGAAGGAGACAGGCAATGAAGCGATCACGTTTCAGCGAATAGTAGTTCATCTGTGTTCCGGCTCGACACGTTTCATTCCAATGGTAATCGAGTGTATCGCCTACGTCGGGCTCTTCGGATATTTGCTGCGCTCGCCTGAGATGCAACGTCACTTTCAATTGGTCTCCAATGTGACAAAGACCGAATAAGAGTGAACAACTCTGACCGCTTTGTCCGCGCCCCTGTTCCAGAAACAACTGCGCACTAAGTACAAGCTGCCGCAACCGGATCAGATTCCCGCCCTCCGGACCTCTGAACAGCTATGCGACCGCCGAGCTGGACATAGAGCTACTTGATCGCAGGTTCTCTCGCACTTGCGATCTTGAGTCTGGCTCGGCGTTTTTTTGAGAAATCGACTCTCTTCGAACGGCAGAATTGTCCGCACAGCCGAACTTAAACACCCAAAGCTGCAAAGTCCGCTTTCAGGAGCTCATCGAGCATTGACGAACGGCAGCTTTGGGGGCGCAAAGCAGCCTTCCAGATTACTCGTAGCGGATGTCAGCTCCGAGCCGATTTTGATGAAAAAGGCTTTGTTTCAGTCGCCGCTTGAATGCGAATGAATGGTGTCCCACTCGGTTTTCATGCTGGTTGCGGGATTAGTTTTGCAAGCTTGCGGAGGTTTTGGGCTGTTGCTGCGAGGTGGAACTCGTCTTTGGCTCCGTTTGGTCCTCGAAGACGCAATCGGTCGAGTTTGAGAATGCGTTTGAGATGGGCGAACAGCATTTCAACCTTCTTCCGCCGTCGCTGGGTGTCGACGTAAGCGTCGGTTGTGGCGATCTCGCGGGCGAGATCACGTGCACCTTCATAGATGTGACGGGCGATTTTACGGGCCGGTTGATTGGGTGTGCATTTGGCTTTGAGAGCACAAGATGAACAATCCTCCTTGCGGGCGTAGTAGCGGATGAAGCCATCCCTGCTGATCCCTGATCGAGGTTTGGTCATCTTGCGCCAGTACTTCTTCAGCCGGTTGCCACCGGGACACGCATACTCGTCGGCCTCATGATTGAAGACGAATGCCGTATTCGGAAAGGAACCATCCATACGCTTCGACTTATCGAAGACAGGAATGTGCGGCAGGATACCTTCCTCTTCCAGAAGCCAGTTGAGGTTCTCTGCTGACCCGTAGGCCTGATCGGCCGCGAGTATCTCCGGGTAGAGACCAAACCTGTCCCGCGTTCTCTGGATCATCGTGCGCGTTGCGCCGACTTCCGCCTGCCGGATGGCCCGACTGGCCTCAACATCCACAATAATCGCATTGTCCGTGTCGATAAGATAATTGTCTGCGTAAGCAAAGAACGCCGGACCTTTGAGTGCACCCGCCCATTGAGAAGCTGGGTCGCTGTGCGATGTGAACTTCGGTTTGACTTCGCTGGCGGCACCAAAGGCCGCTTCATCCAACACGTCCAGATATTCCTTCACCGCCCGTGGAACAGCATCTGGATCGAGTGCGGTCGGGTCCCATTGGTCCTTCGGGGTTGAGTTCTGCTTGTTGGCATCCGCCCGGATGATGCTTGCATCGGCGGCAAACACATCGCCACCGACCAGGCCTTCCTCGATGCAGCGGCCAACGACACTCTCAAACAGCTGCCGGAACAAATCGCTTTCCCGAAAGCGTCCGTGGCGGTTCTTGGAGAAGGTCGACTGATCGGGAACGGGATCGCCCAGGTCCAGACGACAGAACCCGCGATAGGCCAGGGTCAGATGAACTTCCACACACAAACGCCGTTCCGACCGGATACCCATGATATAGCCGATCAGAAGCATTCGGATCATCAGTTCCGGGTCAACCGACGGACGGCCGATGTCGCTATAGAACGGTCGAAGATGTGCTCGGATGCCGGTCAGGTCGACAAATCGATCCACTGACCGCAACAGGTGATCGGCTGGGACATGATCCTCAAGACTGAATTCGTAAAATAGCGCCGCCTGACACTCCTTGCGTGATCCCATCATCGGCTTCTGTCTCCCAAATCACTTGAGAAACTGAATCAGGTCAAAATGCCCTCAATGAGGCGACTTTTTCATCAAAATCAGCCCGCTTTGGACATTGGTCACGAGTCGCATTTTGAACAGATAATCGATTAACAGATTCTCGCTCATAAACTTCGAGACGGCGGATTCTGAATTCTGTGTCCGACGGTTCGGCACAACTAGTGAAACAGGCTTTCCTTGTTCCGCAGCAGGTTCGTATCAATCAGGAATACCAGGCTCGCCTTCAGCTTGAACAAAATTTACGGCAGTCAGCGCAATTGCGACAGCGCAAAATAGGTTAATGCTACCGCTTAAATTTGCCGGAATCCGTTCAATGAATGTTTGCTTGAGTTGGCTATTATTTGGCCATGAAGGTCGGTTCGGATTCCATTTTCAGGTTTGTGAACTCGCGTGGTGGCAACTTCGCTATCACGTTTGCACTGCTGCTTTCCTTAATCCTTGGAGTAGTAGCGGCAGCCGTCGACGTCTTCACGTACAGCGGCCAAAAGTCTGCTGTTCAAGGTTCTGTTGATGCTGGGGCGCTCGCAGCAGTGAGTGAGGCCAACCTTAAGGGCTGGGATGAAAAAATTGCGGTTGCCGTTGCCGAAAATGTGGCTCGGGAAAATTACCTGAAGCAATATGGTTCTGGCAGCTTTTTCGAGGTGAAAACCTCTGTAGATAGGAGTGCCCGAAGCGTCACGGTCTCAATTGTCCAGGACCATTATCCTTTCTTTTTCTCGTCGATGTTTCCATCGCCGCAGATCACCGTCACCGCAACAGCCACCGCAGCTGGTTC
This sequence comes from Rhizobiaceae bacterium, assembly GCA_040830725.1. GTDB lineage: Bacteria > Pseudomonadota > Alphaproteobacteria > Rhizobiales > Rhizobiaceae > JAWKWH01. The sequence continues at coordinate 1,872 of JBFOMG010000039.1, read as the reverse complement.
GACCAATGTGTGCGTTATTGGATTGAACTCATCACAATCGGCAACGGTTGGATTGAACGATGAATCGCAACTTACGGCGCCAGATTGTGCCGTTTATTCGAACTCAACTGCCACTGATGGTCTCGCATCAATCGAATATTCCAGGTTGAACGCCGATCTCGCATGTTCGGCCGGGGGTTACTTGGGATCTGGTACGAATTTTAGGCAAATGCCGATCACGGATTGTCCGCCGATAGAAGACCCTCTAAAGAACCGTCCACCACCGACCTATTCGACTTCCTGTGATAAATCCGGTCTAGAGATTGCCGGCAATGGAGTTACTGCAACGCTTTCGCCCGGTGTCTATTGTGACGGACTCACATTCGAGCGCCAGACTGAAATTACGCTGAAGCCTGGGGTTTACATCATCAAGAATGGACCGCTGATATTGGGATCAAACGCATCCATGTACGGGCGCGATGTATCTTTTTATTTTGTTGGAGAAGACGCATACTTCAGTTTGAAAAGCGGATCGACAGTCGATCTTGAAGCCCCCAAAAGCGGGCCGATGGCAGGATTACTCTTTTTTCAAGATCGAAATTCGGAAACAACCAACTTTCTACTACGCAGCAACAAAGCATCGAACCTTCTTGGAACCATCTATCTCCCGAAAGGTAATTTTATAATTGACACTGCGGGTAACGTCGCTGATGCATCTGCCTACACGGTGATTGTTGCAAAAAGCCTCACTTTAATCAGAAAGCCAAACGTCGTGATAAACACCAACTACGATGCAACGGATGTTCCGGTTCCGCTCGGTCTTGGTCCCGTATCTGGAGATATCCGGTTGAAACACTGATCTCTTCATTAGTGAGTGAAGACCGTCAGTCATCCCTACATGGCAACAGCAACAACGAATTTTTCACCCGGCAAATGCATTATCGATGATTAAAACAAGCGAAGCGAAACCATTAGGTCGTGAACAGTCTTGATAGATGTGGTAGCCATGAGCGATACGCCAAAAAGTGACTTTCCCGATACGCTAACGCGGGTGGCGTCTCCGAAAAACCGCGATCACCAATCTAGATGGCCCGCCGACATTGGCTTAGCGATCTTTTTTGGCATCTCAACATTGGCCATCGCGCTCTTGATTGATCTAATTAGTGTAGATCGGCGATCAGAGATGGTTCAGTTCATTGCAAATTCTGCTGCATCGGCGGCTGCCCAGGGATTGCCGATGGTTAATTCTTCTACTGAAGAAATACAACGAGTTCGCGAAAAGCTATCGGGATGCCATAATAGCACCACTGCTATTTCGGCCGTTCAAACTGAGATAGGTGAAGTGGACATTATGACTATTGTCATGAACGGCTTTACAGGCGTTGAGGTCTTAGTCAAAACTCCATCGGGGTCTATTTTTGGTCGTTTCAGCCCGTTTGGATCAGCGCCAATCAATGCCCAAGCTGTCGCAATTCTAGTCGGATCAGGAAAAACTGCTGTAGTTCCATCTTACTCGGAAACAGATGGGAGAGCCCCCGGAATCGATCGTTTGAATAAAACGTCGAGCGGTTGCGAAGTATAGTTTTAGCAAGATACGCTTCGCAATTTCCAACACGACCTGAGGAAAATCCAATGGTCGATGTTGCTTGCTGACCAACGACAACATGGCGGTGTCGAAATTCGGATCATATTGACATTCCTTCGCGATCACTTTTGTCCGCCCTACAGACGTTGAATACCCAACGCCGTAACGTCCTGTGTGGATGGCTCCATATTTGCAAGACTTTTGTTGTGACGTCGTTCCTGGGTCAGATACGGTCCTGTGTCCGGCCTGTTGATGCAGAGTTTGTCTGCTGGCCCTGATGGTTTCCGTCAACCAAGTCCCATTCCGCT
>JBFOMG010000038.1:0-153099 GCA_040830725.1 Rhizobiaceae bacterium | reverse complement strand
GGAAAAGACACCACTGTAGGGAAATAAGCCGATGAAAAGCTTATCTTTTCTGCAATCGTCTGAACTTGGTTCTTTGGCCTTCGGACGTTGTCGCGAAAAGCTGACAGTGCTTGCACTGCTTCGCTTTCCGCTCCTAGCCGATGGCCAAACTCCCGGCGTTCAAACGATTCCATCTAAGCCAGAAACGCTCTAGAGGGCGAAATACAATACCAACTGCGGTTGCAGGTGTTTGTCAGCGCAAATCGCAGAATTGATTTTCGCAGATGCTCACGCAGCCGGATGGCTGGATGACATGGCTCCGACAATGTCGTTGACGACCGTTTGAACCAGTGATTCGTCATCCCCTTCCGCCATGACGCGGATCAGCGGTTCGGTTCCCGATGGCCGGATCAGTACACGGCCGGATTTGCCAAGCCGGTTTTCGGCTTCGGCAATCGCATCCTTGACGATTGCGTCTTCCAAAGGCGAACGCCCGTTGATGTGCACATTTTTCAGCAGTTGCGGTACCGGCTCGAATTTGCGGCAAACCTCGCTTGCCGGTTTGCCTGCGCGCTTGATGCAGGCCAGCACCTGCAAGGCTGAGACGAGGCCGTCTCCGGTGGTTGAAAAATCGGACATGACGATGTGGCCCGATTGTTCACCGCCGAGATTGAAGCCGTTTGCCCGCATGTGTTCAACGACATAGCGGTCGCCAACCTTTGTGCGATAAAGCTTCAATCCGGCTGCTTCCAGATGCCGCTCAAGTCCCAGATTGGACATGACAGTGGCAACGACACCGTCGCCAATCAGTCGGCCATGTTCCTGCCAGGCGCCGGCAATGAGCGCCATGATCTGGTCGCCATCGATTTCCGTTCCCGTTTCATCGACAATGACCATACGGTCGGCGTCGCCATCCAGGGCAATCCCGACATCGGCGCGCACTTCACGCACCTTTCGCTTCAATGAAGCCACGTTGGTGGAACCGCATTCCTTGTTGATATTCAACCCGTTGGGTTCAACATTGATCGACACGACCTCGGCGCCGAGCTCCCAAAGCGCTGCCGGGGCAACCCTGTAGGCGGCTCCGTTGGCGCAATCGACGGCAACCCGCATGCCGGCAAAGGAGATGGAGCCGGGCAAGGTCCGTTTTGCATATTCGATATAGCGGTCATGAACGCCGTCGACACGGTTGGCGCGGCCAAGATCGGCAGCGTCGGCCATCATCGAATCGAGGTCCTTGTCAAGCAGCGCTTCGATGCCCCTTTCGATGTCGTCGGACAGTTTGTATCCGTCGGGACCAAACAGTTTTACGCCGTTGTCGTGGTAAGGGTTGTGCGACGCAGAGATCATCACGCCGATATCCGCGCGCAGTGAGCGGACCAGCATGGCAACGGCCGGTGTCGGCATTGGACCAAGCAGGAACACATCCATGCCGGCGGCGCAAAATCCGGCAACAAGGGCATTTTCGATCATGTAGCCGGAAAGCCGGGTATCCTTGCCGATGACGACACGATGGCGGTGACTGCCGCGTTGAAATGTCAGACCGGCGGCCATGCCGACACGCATGGCAACCTGTGCCGTCATCGGATGGGTATTGGCCCTGCCGCGAATTCCGTCTGTGCCGAAATAGTTTCTGGTCATCGATTCGCCTGGTTCGTCCACTGAAGCACTTACCCGATGTGCCATAAATATTCACGTGTTTTGATCAAAATATATGTGCATCTGCAACATGATTGATCAGGTGCGGGGGGCAATAATACACCAAATTTCAACCAAAACCCTTAACGCAGGTTTGAAATCCAGCTTCGAAGCAGATCCACGGCATCGGGATCCGGCTGGGTTCGTCCCAGTTCCGGCATCATGACACCGGCCTCGGTGCTTTCGACGCGGTAAAGCAATATCGACCCGTCCGGGTCGCCGGGTGCAATATCAAACAAACGGCCCCCGGAGCCCCGGCCAGCCGCTACGGGGCGTTTGCCGATTCCGAGCGCAACCGGGTCCTCTTCGCCATAGGTCAGGAAAAGGCCGGAGTTGCTCGCCGGCCCCTGGCGGCGGTGGCAGTGGGCGCAATTGACATCGAGCCAGATGCGGGCCCGATCGTTCAGACCGGCAGTTTCATCTGTCCAGTCCGGAGCCTTTGGTGCGGAATCCGGTCTTGGCGCCCTGGCGAGAATTCCGGCATCGACCCATGCCAAAAGCTGGTTCCGGGCGCCGGATGGATTGGGATAGTCTCCATTGAGATTGCGGGCTTTCGGCCCTATCGGCACAACTTCGCCCGCCAGGGAATGGCAGCCCTTGCACTGGTTCTTGTTCGGGACGCGATAGGTGAAATCGAGGAAGGAACCATCAGGTTTGTTGCTTTCGATCTCGACCCTGGCGCCGGTAATCTTGAGCACCGCGTCGGTTTGCTCGCCGTTCCACAGATATGCCCAGGCCTGCCAGCCGCGTTCTGACTTCAGCAACAGGCGTGTCTCGATCAGCCGCAGCTTGCCATCCGGCCCGCTTGTGCCGCCGGGAAAGGCGAACGTCTTGATCAGTGCCGACCCGGCCGGGAACTCAAATGCTTCGTTTTCATCATAAATTGCCTGGCTGCCGTCGGGCACATAGACGAACCGCATCTTGTGGGCGTGATCGGAAAACAGCGGCGTGTTCAGCCGAAACGGGATGACGGCAGCGGCAGGCCGATGGGCTTTCATGTCGTCAAAGAATCCGAAATCCGACAACAGCTTGGGCGGACGCTTGGCCAGAATAGCTGCATCGGAGACCGCAAAGGCCGCACCAGCCGGCAAAAGCCATGCCAGCACAAAGGCCATCAAGCCAATCCGGCGGTAGGCGTGCGGGTTCATTGTGTCAGCTTTGATGGTCCTGCGGCAGTTCAACGGGATCCGGCTCCGGCAGGCTGCCGCGGTGGCGGGAGATGCGCCGGTCGGGCGGTGTCTGCCATGGAAAGATCAGTTGCGAGATCATCTTCAGATTGATGAAGCTGGTATCAGCCGCTTCTGCGATGTAAATCCGGTCTTCAGGCGCGGCCCATGTAAACCACTCCGGAATGCGCGTCACACCGTCCCAGACGATATCCGGCACCGGTGTGCCCGAGACATTGGTGATGGTTTCTCCGACTTCGCCATCGGGCGCATCGCCGCCCTCTCCGTATTCGTTGTCGTGAACGTAGACGCCGCGCGGCACGAACATGTAGCTGTCGTCCTCATATTCGTTCGGATAGGCGGCAATCAGTACATGGGTGGTACCGTTGCCTGAAAGGCGGTTGTTGAACACGTGCACATTGCGGTTGGCCATCACCATGATGCCCATGCCTTTCGGCACGATGGCAACGATATTGCCCGGAGGTGCGAAATTGGCAGTGTCGTTGTCGATCACATCATTGTCGAAGACGCGTATGTCCTGGCCGCCCTGGACCGGCAGATTTGGCAAATCGAAGACCAGAATCCCGCCGGTGTTGCGGGTTGCGGTATTGCCATAGACATCGGCGCGTTTTGAGTTTTCAATTTCGATTCCGGCGACATTGAATTCGGCGCGGTTGTTTCGCACGATGATGTTTTCGCTCTGACCGACATAGATGCCGGCATCCGATGCGCCGCGAACCGTGACGCGCTCAATCAGCACATTCCTGGATTCGACCGGATAGACGCCATAGGCGCCGTTGGTTTCCTTCGGGCCGCTGGTCCACTCGACGCGCAAATCGCGAAAGGTAATTTGATCGGAGCCCCTGGACTTGATGCCGTCGCCCTTGGTGTCCTCAACGGCGAATTGTTCGAGCACGACACGGTCGGAAGTGACCAACAGGCCTTCACCGGCTCCGGTCTGCCCCTTGAATGACAGGATCGTGCGGTTTGTGCCCGCACCACGAACCGTCACGCGGTCGACATCCAGCGAAAGTCCGTCGGTGAGATCAAATCGTCCCGCAGCTATCAGTATCGTGTCTCCGGGTTCGGCCAGAATCAACGCCTCGGCGAGTCGTTCGGCAGCATCTTCACCCGGTTCGACGGTTATTTCGGCTGAATTCGCACTGAAGGTCAGCGCAAGGATCGGCAGTATGAAAACAATTCGCAACAAGCGCAGGACACGCGGCGGCACCATAACTCAAACCTCCCACCAGTGGACAAAATGTTGCGCGTGGGAAGGGCGAAGTCAATCATGCCGTAGGGTTATGGTTGAAACCAAAGCGGTTCCATTTGGACGTGTACCGCGCAGAAAGCCCGCCGGATGGCGGGCTTTGATTGCTTCCTGGTGCGACCATCAACCCTGCGGCTGCGGCTCCATGTCGGGCTCGGGATCGTCGCCCTTCTTCTTGCCCTTCTTGGCACCGGCTGATCCGGCCTTTGGCACGGCCGACCCGCGCGAGGTCGGCGTGTCGTCACCCATGTCTCGCGACGGCTTCTCTCCGGCAAGCAGTTGCTTGATTTCGTCGCCCGATAGGGTCTCATACTCCAGAAGTCCTTCGGCAAGCGCGATCCAGTCCTTCTTCTTCCTGGTCAGGATCTTGCGCGCCGTATCATAGGCTTCGTCAATCAGGCGGCGAACTTCAGCGTCAATGATCTGGGAGGTTTCTTCGGAAACATTTTTTTGTTGCGCCACTGAGTGGCCGAGGAAAACTTCCTGCTGGTTTTCACCATAGGCGACCTGGCCGAGCTGATCGGAAAAGCCCCATTGGGTAACCATGGCGCGGGCAAGTTTGGTCGCCTGCTCAATATCGGACGCAGCGCCCGAGGTGATGTTGTCCTTGCCGAACTTGATTTCCTCAGCGACCCTGCCACCCATCATGATTGCCAGCCGCGACACCATGTATTTGTAGCTCATGGAGTAGCGATCGCCCTCAGGCAGCTGCATGACCATGCCAAGCGCCCGGCCACGGGGAATGATCGTCGCCTTGTGCAGCGGATCGGCAGACGGAACGTTGAGCGCGAGGATTGCATGGCCTGACTCGTGATAGGCAGTCAGTTGCTTTTCCTCTTGCGTCATGGCCGTGGAGCGGCGCTCGGCTCCCATCATGACTTTGTCTTTGGCGTCCTCGAATTCAGCCATGGTGACGAGGCGCTTGTTGCGGCGTGCCGCCATCAGGGCAGCCTCGTTGACCAGATTGGCCAGATCGGCACCGGAGAAGCCGGGCGTGCCGCGCGCGACGACTTTCAGGTCGACATTCGGCGCCAGTGGAACATTGCGCACATGCACCTTGAGAATTTTCTCACGGCCAATGATATCGGGATTTGGCACAACCACCTGACGATCGAAGCGGCCGGGCCGCATCAGCGCCGGATCCAGAACGTCAGGCCGGTTTGTGGCCGCGATCAGGATGATCGATTCATTGGCCTCGAAGCCGTCCATCTCAACCAGCAACTGGTTCAGCGTCTGTTCGCGCTCGTCATTGCCACCGCCAAGGCCTGCGCCACGATGACGGCCAACCGCGTCAATTTCATCGATGAAGATGATGCAGGGCGAGTTCTTCTTCGCCTGTTCGAACATGTCGCGCACACGGCTGGCGCCGACGCCCACGAACATCTCAACGAAATCGGAACCCGAAATGGTGAAGAACGGCACGTCCGCTTCGCCGGCGACCGAACGGGCCAGCAAGGTTTTGCCTGTACCGGGTGGTCCTACCAGCAGAACACCGCGCGGAATCTTGCCGCCAAGGCGCTGGAATTTTTGCGGATCGCGCAGGAACTCGACGATTTCCTCCAGGTCTTCCTTGGCTTCGTCAACGCCGGCCACGTCCTGGAACGTGACACGTCCATGGGCCTCGGTCAGCAGTTTTGCCTTGGATTTGCCAAAACCCATCGCCCGGCCGGAGCCGGATTGCATCTGCCGCATGAAGAATATCCATACACCCAGAATCAGGATCATTGGCAACCAGGACAGCAGATAGCCGAATATCGAATTGGACCCGTCGCTTTCGGGCCGTGCATTGATGGTGACGCCACGCGCCTCAAGGCGCTCAACCAGCTTGTCGTCTCCGGGAGAGTAGGTCTGGAAGCCGCTGGAACCATCGACATAGGAACCGGTGATGCGATCGCCGGATATGGTCACTGTCTTGATGCGGCCATTGTCGAGCTCCGTCAGGAACTCCGAATAGGCGATGTCGCGGGTCGAGCCGCGTTGCTGGGGCGACTGAAACAGGTTGAACAGTGCGATCAGCAGCACACCGATAATCGCCCAAAGGGCAAGATTTCTGTAATTGGAGTTCATCAGCGGTCCCGTTGGCGCCGAATACCGGCGCTTTTGACTATGTTAGCCCCTAAATAGGGACATGATCCAGCGTTGCCAACCTTATCTCACGCCGGGTGTTAAGATTCCCGGTACTTTTACGCACCAGCTGGAGGCGGCGGGTATGGTTTTCGGCCAAACATCACTGCGGCAGCAGCGGCCAGTTTCAGATCAAATTCGGGCAGAAAATGGTCAAAGGGCGCTAGATAGCGCTGGATTTGGGGTTTCCTGGCGATATCCGGCCCGCCAGAATTTCCTGGTGAAACCAGTTCCGGCTCCATCTTTGCTGCGGTGAGCGCCAGCGGCGACAGTTTCCGGTTAACCTCCGCATCGATCGTGTCGGGCAGCTGCAGCGACCACCCCGCCGCAACTGCATCGGATGAAATCCGGTAGCGGCCGTCGAAAATGCCATCGGCAAAACTGAGTTCACCACCGCTTCGCCTCTCCCGGCAGAAATGCAAACCGTCTTTCGTTCTGGCGGCAAGGCAACCCGACAAGCAGCTTCGGCCCTTCCGCAGTCGGTCCATCAAAATTGAGGCGCGTGAACGGTCCGCCAACTGTTTTGCTCCTCCAGCGCAGGCGAGAATTGTCCGCACCGCATCCATCCTGGCTGTGTCCTTGCCATAAAAGTCTTGATCGAGACGAACCAAACCGGTCGAAATCAACGTTCCGTGACGTGCAATCAGCGACGCAGCTTCACCAGCGAATTCAGTGCGCCGACCGGCGACATCGCCCGCCGCGGCACACAATTCTTCAAGCTGACAATCTTCCGTCAAAAGCTTTCGAACGCCAACCCGCTCAAAGTTCTCATCCTCGTTCGTGGGGTCTTCGATCCATTCAACCCCGTGATTGGTGAGAACGTCCCTGAGCGTTTCGCGGCGGGTGTCGAGTAGCGGCCGGACAATCCAGTCTTCGCCATCAAACAACGTCATACGGGCCATTCCTGCCAGTCCGCGGGGATGATCCGCGTGGTGCCCGCGCGCCCGGCGCATGTGCACCGTTTCCGCCTGATCGTTGGCGGTGTGGCCGGTGAGGATGATGTCCGTTCCCTCGTCGCGGGCCGCCTCGGCCAACAGCGCGTAGCGTGCCTCGCGGGCAGCGGCCGCGATGCCGGTTTCGGGTTTGTCTCCCACCCACAAACATGTGCGGTGGGCAACGCCGAGCCGGGCACACAGCGTGGCGACGTGACGTGCTTCCGCCGCTGATGCCGGCCGCAAACCATGATCGACCGTTACGCAAATGATGCGCAGATTCCGATGTGTATGCTCAATCCAGTGTTTGAACGCAATCAAAAGGGCGGTTGAGTCGCTGCCTCCGGAGACAGCGATGATAACAGAGCGTCTGGCGGCAAAGTCGATCCAGCCAAAGGCCCGGTCAGGATCGAACTGTTCAGATCGGCTCAGCAACCGGCGATGGCCTGTTCCTGCTTGACCCGGCCCTTGAGCACACCCGATGCACCGGGATAGCGAACGCCGACTTCCCTGAATGTTGCGCAGGCGATATCGCGCTGGCCGAGCGCCGCCAGCGACATGCCGAGCTTCAGCAACATTTCAGGCGCCTTGCGGGAATCGGGATAATTGCGGCTGGCGGCCAGGAATACTTCCGCTGCCTCTGCGGGCCGCTGTTGCGCCAGTATCGCTTCGCCCAGCCAGTAATGCGCGTCGGCGCTGCGCTCATCGTCTGGAAAATCCTCCAAATGCCGGCGAAATCCGGCTTCTGCCGTTACGTAGTCACCGGACAGAATGAACTCATAGGCGTTGGAATAAAGTTCGTTCGGATCGCCCGACGTGGGCAATGCGGCAACGGTTGTGCCGTCGGCCGATGACCCGGTCTGACGGCCGAGCAAATCCATCGGCTCCTCTGTCGTCGCACCGCTGACACTGCCGTCGGCTCCGATGATCACTTCACCGAGATTGCGTGGCGGATCGCCCAGGGTCTGTGTCTGACCGCCATCGGCCAGCCGGTTGTCCCTGCTGCCATCCGTTTCGCTCTTTCGCTCAGGCTCGCCGGTCCTTCCGGAATCTTCCAATTCCTGAAAACGAAAATCATTGTCTTCCTGCATGCGGCGCATTTGTTCCTGCATTTGCAAAACCAGGAAGTTCAATTCCTCGACCCGCCCGTTGAGCTGGCGGACCTGTTCCTCAAGCTGAATGACGCGCGGGTCGCTGGATTGCGCCAGAATGACATGCGGATTTGTGTCTGCCGCTGCAAACAAGCTGCGGTCGGGAGTAATCGCGCTGGCGATACTTGTTGCTGAAAACTGCACAACTGCCGCAGTCGCAGCAGCTGCCAAAGCCGGTTTGACATTCATTATTCGTTGCCCTCAAACGCAATAGGCGACCAGATTAGCGGAAAATCGCGCAGAAATTAACAAGCCCGACAAGTTCGGCCAAATTGCGGACTGAATCCGGCGATCAGGTGGCACTTGTCTGCAACCATTGCCAAGTCGCGGTCACGACCTTTCAGCAGGGTCAAGCCGATCGGCTATTGATCAGCTTCCCTGACCGCCCAGAACGGTCACTGCACGCCGGTTCTGTGTCCAGCAGGATATGTCGTCGCACGCAGCCACCGGGCGCTCCTTGCCAAAGGAGATCGTCTTCAGGCGGTTTCCAGCGACGCCGCGGGCGACCAGAAAATCACGCGTGGCAGCAGCTCGGCGGGCGCCAAGTGCGATGTTGTATTCACGCGTGCCGCGTTCGTCGGCGTGGCCCTCAATGGTGATTGTGTAGGAGGGATACTGGTTCAGCCATTGCGCCTGCCGGGCCAGGGTCGTTTGGGCGTCGGCGCGGATAACCGCAGAGTCGGTATCAAAGAATATCCGGTCACCGACATTGACCGTGAAGTCACGCGTTGAACCCGGCGTTTCGCTATTGGCGCCGAGGCCGATGTCGGCAGGCGAATTCGGAACTTTCTTGGATGCACATCCGGCAACGGCCAGTGAAACGGCCAGTGCGATCATGGCGGGATTTCTTGTCAGGGCGGTCAGACCACGCATCGCGGTCACTCCTTAAAATCTGGGGGAATTCGTTGACTTTCCAGTAACCACATTCCGGTTAACCGGCGCTCAAGAAACAGGGTTAACAAATCCCTGCCAATATTTGCGCCCATTTGTTGATTCCGCCCCAAACCCTGCCGGCAGATTATCTTGAAATGCGGCGATTGAGGGGCGCGCCCGGATTATTCCAACAGCGGTGACCAAGCCGGGTCGGATCCAAAGTTCGGAGTGGCGACGGCCTGTTCATGGCGGCCAGTCAGGTCGATGGAGTGGAGTTTCGGACCACCAGAACCAGCCTGCTGGCGGAAGAACATCAAAACACGTCCGTTTGGCGCCCATGTCGGGCCTTCATTGTGGAAGCCGGAGGTGAGGATGCGTTCGCCGGAACCGTCGGTGCGCATGACGCCGATGGAAAACCGGCCGCCGGACTGTTTTGTAAATGCGATGAGATCACCGCGCGGCGACCAGACGGGTGTCGAGTAGGTGCCGTCGCCAAATGAAATCCGCCGCTGATCGGAGCCGTCCGCGTTCATGGCGTAAATCTGCGTGCGGCCACCCCGGTCTGAGGTAAACACGATCTGGCTGCCATCCGGCGAATAGGACGGAGAAGTGTCGATGGCGTTGGAGTTGGTCAGGCGCGTGGTTGTGCGGCTTCTCAAATCGAGTGTGTAAATGTTGGAATTGCCGTCATCACGGCCGAGGCTCATGATGACTTTCTGGCCATCGGGTGAAAATCTTGGCGCAAAGGTCATGCCTGGGAAGTTGCCGACAATTTCACGCTGTCCCGTCTCCAGCTGCAGAAGGTAGACGCGCGGCTGGCCGCCGGCAAAGGACATGTAGGTGATCTCTTGCCGGCTCGGCGAGAAGCGCGGGGTCAGGACGAGGTCATTGCCATTCGACAGAAAGCGCACATTGGCGCCATCCTGGTCCATGATTGCAAGCCGCTTCTGGCGCTCTGTGCGCGGGCCTGATTCGTCGATAAACACAACTCTCGTGTCGAAGTAACCCTTTTCGCCGGTCAGACGCTCATAGATTGCGTCGGCGATGATGTGGGCGACACGGCGCCAGTTGTCACGATTGGCAAAAAACTGCTGGCCAATCATCTGTTCGCCGCCGAATGTATCCCAGAGGCGAAACTCAGCCCGCAGACGGCCATCGGCCTCCTCGCTCACCCGTCCGGTCACCAGGGCTTGTGCGTTGATGATCCGCCAGTCCTCAAAACGTGGGGCCACGTCCGGGTTCGAAACCTTTTCGATGAACGCTTCGCGGTTGATTGGTGCGAACAGGCCTGAGCGTCTGAGATCATCGGTCACGACACCCGAGATATCCGCGCCGAGATTATCTCCGGCCAGAAATTCGGTAATGGCGATTGGCAGCGGTTCGATGTTGCCCTTGTTGACGTCGATTTCGACGAGCGCATGGGCGGGTGGAGCCGCACCGGCGACAATGCCGCAGCCGAGGGCCAGAGCCACAAACAAGGTTTTCAACAGCGTTTTCATGTTGGTCTGTTTCCCGTCATTCAGAACATCTCGCTGGGGTCGAAATTGACAATGATATCTGCCCAGACCGTGTGTTTGTCCTTGGGCAATTGCAGTCCGCGGCGGTCGCAGATCTGAACCGCGCGAACCGCACTGTCATCAAACTGGCGGTTGCCGCTTGATTGTACGATGACCGGCCGGCCGTCGAGCCTGCCGGTGATGTCGACCTTGAACTGGACCGAGGCGCGAAGTTCAGACATGCCTTCGGTACCCGGATTGATTCCCCAACAGCTTTCAAGCTGGCTTCTCAGCGCATCCATTTCGCCTTGAGAGAGTTTTTTCGCGTCACTGTCGCGGTTGTTACCAAGCGCTGCCGTCTTTACCGAGCGTTCCGCACCGCCGCCGGACGCTTTTTCCTGGTTCAGCAGCTGAGCGATCTCATCAGCATTGAATTCGGTCTCTGCGGTATCGCGTTTTGCGGTCTTCTCGATTGCCGGCTCATCGGAATCCTTGCGCTCCGGCGCCTTGGCCGTCGCCGCCTTGGGCGGTTCCGGCCTGGCCTCGGGGACGGGAGCCCGCTCGGGCAGCTCCACAGTTTCCGCATCGGGATTGTCGGTCACGGCCGTTTCTTCGGCGGCCTGTGGAGAGACGTCAGCCTTTTCGGTCGGCGTCGGCGTCACTTCAACCGCCGGCACTGGCGCCGGGTCGACACGGGCTGTTTCAACCGGGTCGTTTTCGGGTTTTGGTTCGGGCACCGGAGCCGGGTCGGCCTTGGCTGTGTTTTCGACCGGCCGCGGTCTGGGTTCGGGTGTTGGCGCTGTGTCCAGATCGACCGTATTGTCACCGAAATTCTGGGCGTCTTCGACCACGTCGCGGCGTTCCGTCGGCACCGGCGCCGGTTTTTCCTCGGCCGGGGCCTTTTTGTCGCCGCGCATGATTTCGGCAAATTCCGAGACCGAGACTATATCGACCGGCAATGACTCGACATCGGCCACCTCGAATGCTGGCGGTGCGGACAGCGAAAAGACGCCGAAACCAATCAGCGTTGCATGCAGGATCAGGGATGTCGACAGACCGGCCTTCATAGCGGTTACTGCGTTTCCTGCTCCTGCAATGTGACGAGACCGAGATTGCCGTAGCCGGCTGACGAAATCCGCGCCATCACTTTCATGACGGTACCGTAATCGGCTGTGCGGTCACCGCGCACGTAGATACGCTCCTCGTAGCCGGTCTGGGCGATCTGTTCGAGCTTGGGAACAACCTCGTTCAAGGCGATTTCGGTCTCCTGCAGGTAAATCTGGCCTTCCTCGTTGACCGAGATCGTGATCGGCTGGGTTTCGGAATTAAGTGCCTTGGCCTCGGTTTCCGGCAGGTCGATTGGCACGCCGACGGTCAGCAGCGGCGCAGCAACCATGAAGATGATCAGCAGCACCAGCATGACGTCGACGAACGGCGTCACATTGATTTCGGACATGAGATGATGACGGCGGCCGCGGCGGCGCTCGCTGCGGGAAGACCTGCCGTTGTTTGCGATCGCGACTCCCATGACGGTCAGGCCGCCTGGCGGTGGGGAACCACCTTCTCATCGATCTGCCGCGACAGGATGGCAGAAAACTCGTCGGCAAAACCTTCCAGCCGGCTGGCAATCCTGCCGGCATCTGCGGTCAGCTTGTTGTAAGCGATGACCGCCGGAATGGCGGCAAGCAGACCCATGGCGGTGGCCAGCAGCGCCTCGGCAATTCCTGGCGCGACGACCGCCAGATTGGTCGACTTGGAACCCGCAATGGCCTGAAACGAGGTCATGATGCCGACCACCGTGCCGAACAGGCCAATGAACGGCGCCGAAGAACCGATCGTCGCCAGGAAGCCCAGGCGGCCTTCCAGCCGCTCCACTTCGCGGGTCAAAGCCAGGTCCATCGCCTTGTCAATGCGCGACTGCAGGCTGATCGGCGAATTGACGCCGCGTTCGAAGGACTTTTTCCACTCGCGCATGGCAGCGACAAATATCGAGCCCATGCCGGAGGTCTTCTTGTCCGAAACCGTCCGGTAGAGTTCGTCCAGCGACTGGCCCGACCAGAAGACTTTCTCAAAGCGGTTCAACGCGCGTCTGGCGCGCCCATAGCCCAAAACCTTGTCAATGATGATTGCCCAGGTCCAAACGGACGCGACGAGCAGGCCGATCATCACCAGTTTGACCACCCAGCCCGCCTGCCAGAAGAGTGCCCAAATCGACAATTCACCCGGATTTACCAATTCTGTCATTGCTGTTGTTCCTGTCCCTCGGAGTCCCGTCCGATCCGCCGGCAAATACATGCCAGCGCGTTTGAATTCTGACTTTTCCTCCGGAATTCTGTCCCGATGCCGGCGCAACCAGATAGCTGTCCCGTGTGCCGTCACCCGGTGGCAGGCTTTTCCGGGTAAAATTTGGTCAAAGGAAGGCGCGGCCGCGAGGCTGCGCATTCTTCGCCGAAACCATGGACTTTTATGGTTAATGTAGGGTTAGGAACGGCTTGAATTGCCCTTGGGCATGAACACGTCGATCCACTCCCTGGGAAACCGGCGCGGTTTGCCGGATTCTCCGATGATGGCGGCCTGAACCCGCGCCTCGACCAGGACCTGTTCGCCGCGTTTGATCTGTTGGGCCATGACGATTCGTGCCCCGGAAATCTCGGCGGTCCTGGTTTCGATCAAGAGCACATCGTCGATGCGGGCGGCAGCGCGGAAATCGATCTCCATGCGCTTGACGACCCAGACGAGTTTCTCGCCGTGCTTGCCATCGATCAATTCGTTGTGATGGACACCGGCAAGACGCAGATAGTCGGAGCGGCCACGCTCGAAAAACTCCAGGTAGCGGGCATGATAAACAACGCCGGAGAAATCCGTATCGGCAAAATAGACGCGCGCCGACAAGCGGTGGCCATTGTCAGTCAGTTCGCCGGAGAGCCCGGCGACAGGTTCCACCGGTTTACCATCATTTGCCATATCGCTTTCTTTCGCGTCACCACGGGCCCATTTTACGGGCGGAAACGAGGCAGTGGCAGAAATGGGCCAAATGATCAAGATTTGTGCCGCGATGGCGGTTGTTTGGTACGGGATGCTCGCCGTCGCTGCCGCCGAACCGATTGCGCTGAAGCGCGGCATCAATCTCGATATCTGGGACAGCTGGCCCGGCGAGGAACGCTGGGACGAGCGGGCCGTGTTGCTGCCGTTTCCCGAATGGCAGCGCAAGATCAAGTCCGAAGATCTGATGGTGTTGAGACAGGCTGGTTTCGACTTCGTCAGGATGCCGGTTGATCCAGCGCCCTTCCTGTCGCCAAAAACCGAGCCGTTTCGCGATGCGTTGTTTCTGTCGGTCGAACGGGCCGTCGACACGATAACCGCGTCGGGGCTGAAAGTTGTTGTCGATCTGCACGCGATTCCTGCGGGCAAGCGCTCCTCCGGCTCCGAGCGGCTTGCGGCGGATCCCGCGCTTTTTGATCGTTATGTTGATCTGGTGCGCGAATTTGCCGGCATTCTGCGGGACAGACCGGCAAACCAGGTCGCCTTTGAACCGATGAATGAGCCATTGGCCGGCTGTGATGGCAATCAGGCGACGTGGGCACAGATGCAGAAACGGCTTTTTGCCGCCGCGCGGTCGTCGGCAACGAGGCTGACGCTGATCCTGTCGGGCGGGTGCTGGAGCGGAGCCGAAAGCCTTGCCGATATCGATCCGAATTCCATTGCGGATGACAATATCATCTGGACATTTCATTCCTACGCCCCGTTCCTGTTGACCCACCAGGGAGCGACCTGGGCCGGCGATTTCATCCGTTATGTGTCCGGCATTCCTTATCCGCCCCATGGTGAAAATGCCGACGAACGGGAACTGGCACTGGAACAATCGCGGCAGCGCATTCGGGCCGAGGCGCCAGCCGATCGCCGATCCGGAATGCTGACCTACCTTGATGAACTGGTTGCTGAGGTCGATACGGCTGGCAAACTGTCGGCCATGATGCAGTTCCCCTTTGAGACCGTGACAGCCTGGGCTGACCGGCACGGCATCGATCGCAAGAACATCCTGCTGGGCGAATTCGGCATGATCCGCCAGGAATATGGAACGCCTGACGTGATGAACCCGCAATGGCGGGCAGCCTATGTCGGCGACATGATCGATCTGGCAGAAAAAAGCGGTTTCTCATGGTCCATCTGGGGCTATGGCGGCGCTTTCGGCGTGGTCGAGGAGTTCGATGGCCGCAGGGCGGAGACGAACATTCTTGATCTTGTGCGCAAGCTGGGAACTGTGCGCCCAAGCCATTAATTTTCAACGATTAATCGAGGCCGTGTGCTATTTATTGATCGTTGAAAATCTCTAAATCAATAATTGTTTTGAACCTTGTTGCGCCCTGTTGCGACGCAGAACCATCGGCCGCGGACGAACCGCAGCCCGAACCGTTTCGGCAACAGGAGAGAGACCATGAGAAAAGTCATACGTACCATTTCCGGCAGCTTGATGCTTGGCACCGCCATGATGGCGGCCGGTGTTTCGGCTGCAGATGCTTCACCCGCCAACATCATGTTTGTCATGGATGCTTCGGGATCGATGAAAAAGGATGCCGGCAACGGCTTCTCGCGTATGGACAACGCCAAAAACGCAATCGCCCGCATGTTGACAGATGTCGATGCGCAAAACCGATTTGGCCTGACAGTTTACGGTCACCGCCGTCCGCGCGCCTGTGACGACATTCAGGTGGTCGCGGAAGTCGGATCGGTCGATGCCGGGTTCGTCAATCAGTTTGTGCAGGAACTGGCACCAAAGGGCGAGACCCCGATTGCCGCCTCCGTGCAACTGGCCGCCGCTGCCTTTGAACGATTTGCGGACCAGAACAACCAGCTGGTCGTCGTGACCGACGGGATTGAGGAGTGTGGCGGCGATGTCTGTGCCGTGGCCGACGATCTTGCCCGGGTCAATGTCGACCTGAAAGTCAATGTGGTTGGTTTCACGCTCAACGACGAGCAGATTTCGCTGATCCGCTGCTTGGCCGACAAGACAGGTGGCAAGTTTTACGATGCGCGCGATGCCGAAGCCCTCGAGGCGGCTTTCGTCAGGGTCAAGCAGGATATCGCCAAAGCAGAACCGAAGGCCGAACCGGCAGCAGTCGGACCGACATTGTGGTTTGAGGACCAGTTTGACGGTGACGAACTCGGCGAGCACTGGTCGGTCGAAAATGAAAACATTGACGGCTATGTCGTTGAAGACGGCAAATTGCTCGTATTGTTCCCGGATACCGGGGAGCACACTCAAGCGCTGGCCGCCTCAGAGAACATCTTCAAGCTGAACGCCGACATGCCGAAGGGCGATTGGACGATGTCGACCCGTTTTCTGTTTACCGCGCAGACACAGAGCGAATGGCTGCGGATGGGTCTTTCCGACGGAGCGGAAAAATCGCTGCTGGGTTCATTTGAGATGTTCACCTACAACTATGCCCTGACCCAGGTGAAGCTCAACGTTGAGAAAATCAGCAAGGGTAAGCCTTCCGGTTTTGCCAATCTCATGACCCAGTTCGACAATCGCGATCTGGCCGAGCGTTCGGCGATGTTCGGCGAGACGATTGAGGCCATGCAGATGAAGCTGGAGAAAAAGGGCCGCAACTACATCGTCTCCGGCAAGCTTGAAGGACCGGCGGACGCCAAATGGGTCGAGCTGCAGAAGATGACCTCGATCCGTTCGCCCGGAAAGGCGCTGACGCTTGCCTTCGGTAATGCCAACAATGGCTATGCACCGAAGGGTGGCGAAGGCTTTGTCGAGGTTGACTGGGTGCGTGTCACGACGCCCTGAACCGGCATTTGAAACGCTGCCAGGGAGCGCGGTTTTGGCCGCGCTCTTTTCGTCTGACCAGATCGCTTAAGAGGTAAAATAGAAGAACGCCGGTATCGGCACTGTGGCCACGGCCACCGTCAACACGTAAAGCGGCAGCGAGAACAGCCGGCTGAGGCCAGCCGAGAAGGCAATGCCGCCGCCGCCGCCGATCAATGAGTTTCCCGGCACATTGATTAGCACGATCAGCGCCAGATAGCGGTGGCGGATCAGAAAGGGGATCAGCTTGCGCGGTGCATTGCCGATCAACAGGTCCATGCGTTGCTTGGCGCTCAGGCCGTTCATTTGCGTCACCAGGTCTCGCGCCCTCTCCAGACCGAAATAGCCGAAGAAGGAGGCGGTTAATCGGGCCGGAACCAGCAACCCGACCAGATAGGAAGACGTTAAAGCGGCAACCATCGACAGCCACACAAGCAGCGCAATCTTGCCGCCAAAAATCAGGATCATGCCAAGCCCTATTTCGGCGCCTGGTACGAAGGGAATGGCTGACGCCAGGGCGTAAATGGCGGTCGTCGCCATGATCATCATGTGCACTTCGGGTTCGTTCAAAGGGCGGATCTCGACATTGGCGACTTCCATCAGGAAACCACCGGCGTACCAGCCGCCAAAAAGCAGGAGCGCGTAGCCTCCCGCTAGGACAAGCGTTTTTCCGCGTCTCACCGATTACACTGCGCGAGCTGCTCTGGGCTGGAAGTTGATGCTGTTTTCAATGCATCCGCCACGGACATGGATTGCCCGGTCAATTTCAACGAGCCGGAAAACTCCAGCTCCCTGTTGATGGTCCAGTACCAGCGTTCCTTGGACCAACTCACCGAAGCAGTGGCTTTGCCGTCAACAATTCTGCCTTCGTAAATGAATGTTCCGGGCTTGCCGACAAGGGTTCCGCGGAAGTGAATTTCGTCACCGACATTGCGAACCCAATAGTCTCCGGGTGGCAAGCCACAGCGTGTGCAATATTCAGACCAGAATTTGCCGTCGCGGAAATGGAGTTCGTCGTCAAGACGATGACCGCCCTTGGTGCCGATCTTGCCGGAGAAGACCATGCCATCGAGCGGTCCACTGGCCACGTTGTCGCCAGCCCTCGAAAGCGCTGTGCTGAACAACAACGAAACAATTGCAAATACCGCCAATAAAGCGGAACCAGCCCGGACAACCTTCATGTTGCTCTCCCGCCTTGATGCAGCCTATGCCATAGACGGCAATCAATCAATCATGCGGCGCATGAGGCAAAGAAATGCTGACATTTGACCAAGGCGAAAACCGCTTCAATTTCCGGGTTGCTGGCCTCGCATTTCGCGATGGTCATATGCTGGTTCACCGGGCAACGCATGAGCATTTCTGGACCTTTCCCGGCGGCCGGGCGGAAATGGGCGAGGAAACGGCAGACACATTGCGCCGCGAGATGGGCGAGGAAATCCAGTGCGAAATAGCCGTTGGCAGGCTTTTGTGGGTGGTGGAGAATTTCTTTCGCTACGAGGGCCGCGATTTCCACGAACTGGGATTCTATTACATCATGAAGCTCGAAACGGAGTTTCCGTTTGTCCCAGATGAGATCGTACACCGGATTGTCGATGGGGTGAACGATACGGAATTCAAATGGGTTGAAGCGTCGCCGAGCACCCTGGCAGCGCTACCGCTTTATCCGGAGTTCATCCCCGAGGTGATCGGCGACCTGCCGTTGGAGACCCAGCATCTGGTCTGGCGCGACCGGATACCCCCTCAAAACCAGAAACCGCGCGGATGATGATTGGAAACGAATGCCGATTTTGGGGTGCATTCCGCTCTATTTTCCGCCAAATGACCTGACCATTCTTCGGAAAAATTTGAAAGTGCTACAATAGGCAGGTGATTTCTATCGTTTGGCGGGCGCGTCATAGTGCGCAATCTGTCAGTGGAGGAGTAGCCCATGAGCGCCGGTTCGTCGGAAGGCCGTTTGACCACCCATGTACTTGATACGGCCAAGGGGTGTCCCGCAGCCGGGATGACGATCGACCTTTACAGCGTCGACGGTGAAGATCTGACCCTGATAAAGTCGGTTCAGACCAACAGTGACGGGCGAACGGATGCTCCCATGCTGTCTGGTGATGAGTTCCGGACCGGTTTCTTCGAGCTTCGCTTCCATGCCGGCGCCTATATCGGCAGCAGCGACGGGGTTCCGTTCCTCGACATCGTGCCGGTGCGCTTCGGGATCGGTGATGGCAACGCGCATTATCATGTGCCGTTGCTGGTCTCGCCGTTTGGATATTCCACCTATCGGGGGAGCTGAGGGCAATGGCGGTTGTTCGAAACGAGATCAGATTCTTACTCAACGACAACGTGGTATCGGTCGGCGATGCCGGCGCGTCCGACACGCTGTTGGATTATTTGCGGCTGGACCGGTTGCTGCGCGGTACCAAGGAAGGCTGTGCCGAGGGCGATTGCGGTGCCTGTACGGTGCTGGTGGGGCGTTTGCTCGACGGCGAACTGGTCTATGAAAGTGTAAATGCCTGCATTCGCTTCATGGGTTCGCTGGATGGCTGTCATGTTGTGACGATCGAGAACATGCGGGGCGCCGATGGCGGGTTGCATCCGGTGCAGCAGGCGATGGTTGACCATCACGGGTCGCAATGCGGATTTTGCACGCCCGGCTTCGTTATGTCGCTCTATGGGCTGTGGATGACCAATCCAAACCCGGATCGTCCGGCGATTGAAAAGGCGCTGCAAGGCAATCTGTGCCGCTGTACCGGCTATGCGCCGATCGTTCGCGCCGCTCAAGCCGCAGGTGGTCTTGGCTCGCCGAAGGATGATCCGCTGGTGGCCGAACGGGCAGCGGTCAAAGCGAAGCTCGAAGAACTCAATGATGGCAGCCGCGTCGAGTGCGGACCGGCTGACAATCGCATTCTTGTGCCGGGCAGTACGGACGATCTCGCCGATATTTTGGCGCAACATCCCGATGCCACGATTGTCGCGGGATCAACGGATGTCGGCCTGTGGGTGACCAAGTTCATGCGCGAAATCTCACCGGCTGTGTTCATTGCGAATTTGGCGGAACTGCAAGACATTACGGTCGCCGATGGAACGATCTCACTTGGCGCCGGGGTAACCTATACACAGGCGTTTGAAACGATCGCAGAGCATATTCCGCAATTGGCCGGCTATTGGGACCGCATCGCAGGCGAGCAGGTGCGCAACATGGGTACGATCGGCGGCAATGTGGCCAATGGTTCGCCAATTGGCGACACGCCGCCTCCACTGATCGCACTCGGGGCAACAGTGACGCTTCGCAAGGGCGGCGAACGCCGGACGCTGCCGATGGAGAAATTCTTCATCGCCTATGGCAAGCAGGATCGCGAGCCGGGAGATTTTGTCGAAAGCATCGATATTCCACTACCCGATGCCAGCGACAGGTTTGCCACTTACAAGATTTCGAAGCGGCGTGACGAAGACATTTCCTCGGTCGCTGCCGGCATCCGGGTCCGGGTCGGCGATGATGGCAAGATTTCCGAGGCCGTGATTTGCTATGGCGGCATGGCCGCAACGCCGAAGCGCGCAGAAAATGCCGAGAATGCGCTTGTCGGCAGATCGCTGGATGAAGAGTCCATCGAAGCTGCGATGAGCGCTCTGGAGCAGGATTTCCAGCCGATCAGTGATATGCGGGCCACCGCCGAATACCGGATGATGACGGCGAAAAACCTGCTGCGCCGGTTCCTGCTGGAACAGGATGGCACGCCGGCGACGGTGGACCGCAGCGCAGCTGCCTGAAGGAGGGATCGAGGTGAGTGGAACTCAGACGGAAATACTGACCGCGATCAAGGGTGGCGTACACAAGCCGCAGCGGCACGATTCCGGCCACAAGCACGTCAGCGGGCTGGCGGAATATATCGATGACATTGTCGAACCGGCCGGTGCACTGCATGCGTATCTAGGCCTGTCCGACCGGGCGCATGCGGAGGTCGTCTCCGTTGACCTGAACGCTGTTCGCACAGCGCCCGGCGTTGTTGACGTGCTGACAGCGGAAGACATTCCCGGCCACAATGATGTCAGCCCGGTCGGCAAGCATGACGATCCGGTTTTCGCGGAAGGGAAAGTCGAATTCCTCGGTCAGCCGATGTTTGCCGTGGTCGCCGAAACCCGCGAACAGGCGCGACGGGCGGCGGTCAGGGCGAAGGTGGAGTACAAGGACCTGCCGCATGTGATCGATGTCGTGGAGGCCGATGCAGCCGGTTATCCGCTGGTGACCGAGCCGCTGACCCTGAAACGCGGTGACGCCAAGGCTGCGCTTGGAAGATCGAAAAACCGCATTACCCGGCAAATGCGGGTCGGCGGGCAGGATCACTTCTATCTTGAGGGCCAGATAGCCTATGCGTTGCCGGGCGAAGATGATGAGGTCATCGTGTTCTCCTCGACCCAGCACCCCAGCGAGGTGCAGCACATGGTTGCCCATGTGCTGGGCGTGCCGTCCAATGCGGTAACCGTCAATATGCGCCGGATGGGCGGAGGATTTGGCGGCAAGGAAACCCAGTCAAACCTGTTTGCTGCCGTGGCGGCCCTGGCTGCGAAGAAACACCATCGTGCGGTCAAGATCAGACCGGACCGCGATGACGACATGACCGCGACGGGCAAGCGGCATGATTTTGTCATCGATTATGATCTGTGTTTTGACGATAACGGGCGGATTGAGGCGGTTGATGCCAGCTTTGCGGCGCGCTGCGGTTTTTCAGCCGACCTGTCCGGCCCGGTGACCGACCGGGCGCTGTTTCATGCCGATAATTGCTATTACATTCCCGATGTCCACTTCGTTTCCAAACCGCTGAAAACCAACACGGTGTCCAATACCGCCTATCGCGGTTTCGGCGGTCCGCAGGGAATGATCGCGGGTGAACGGATGATCGAGGAGATTGCCTACGCGCTTGGCAAGGATCCGCTGGAGGTGCGCAAGGCCAATCTCTATGAGGCCGGTGGCCGCGACGTGACGCCTTATCACCAGACCGTGGAAGACAATATCGCCGCCCGGTTGATTGCCGAGCTTGAGGAAAGTTCCGACTATCAGGCGCGGCGGCAAGCGGTTATCGAGCACAATCGCAACAACGAGATTGTCAAGAAGGGCATTGCCCTGACACCGGTGAAATTCGGTATCTCGTTCACAGCGACCTGGTACAATCAGGCCGGCGCGCTTGTGCACATATACAATGACGGCTCGATCCACCTTAATCACGGTGGCACGGAAATGGGCCAGGGGCTGAACACCAAGGTGGCCCAGGTGCTGGCCGATGAATTCCAGGTCGATCTGGATCATGTGAAAATTACTGCCACCTCGACCGGCAAGGTGCCGAATACGTCAGCGACCGCCGCTTCCTCCGGTTCGGACCTTAACGGAATGGCGGCAGCCAACGCGGCAGGACAGATCAAGGCAAGGCTGGTCGATTTTGCAGCGGAAGAATATGGCGTGCCGCCGGAGCAAGTGGTGTTTGAGCCCAACACGGTGCGGGTTGGCAATCAGCGTTTCGCCTTTCCCGAGTTCATCATGCAGGCCTATATGGCTCGCGTGCAACTGTCGGCGGCAGGGTTTTACAAGACGCCGAAAATCCACTGGGACCGCGCTGCAGGCAAGGGTCGGCCTTTCTACTACTTCGCCTATGGCGCATCCGTGTCGGAAGTCAGTGTCGACACGCTGACCGGCGAATATCATGTCGACCGGGTCGATATCCTCCATGACGTCGGCAAATCGCTCAATCCGGCTCTGGATCTCGGTCAGGTGGAAGGCGGGTTCATCCAGGGCATGGGCTGGCTGACAACGGAAGAACTTTGGTGGGACAATGACGGGCGGCTGAGAACGCATGCGCCGTCGACCTACAAGATCCCGCTTGCTTCAGATGTTCCGCCGGTCTTCAACGTCAATCTCGCCGACTGGTCGTCGAACCGCGAAAACACGATCAGGCGCTCGAAAGCGGTGGGTGAACCGCCTTTCATGCTGGCATTTTCCGTGCTGGAAGCGTTGTCGATGGCGGTTGCCAGTCTTGACGATTATCGCACCTGCCCGTGCCTCGACACACCCGCAACGCCTGAATGCATGTTGTTTGCTGCCGAAAGAATGCGCGAAGCGGCCGCTGCGAGGGGATAGCCGATCTTGTCTGCGTTCACCGACATCCGGGCTTTTCTGCGGGATAATCCCGACGCGGTGATGGTCGAAGTGGCCGTCGCCGACGGATCGACGCCGCGCGAGCAGGGTGCGTGGATGCTGGTGTCGCCGACCGCACTGTTTCAAACCATCGGCGGCGGGCAGCTTGAATATATGGCGATCGACCATGCCCGCGGAATGCTTCGGGAGCAAAAGAAGAAAGACGAGATATCGATACCGCTGGGGCCGGAGATCGGACAGTGCTGCGGCGGTCGTGTCGGATTGGGTTTCCATCGGCTTGATGAGGCGCTGACCGAAAAACTGGTGATCGACATGGATCGGCAATTTGCCGGGCAGCCTCACGTCTATCTGTTTGGCGCCGGTCACGTGGGCAGTGCGCTTGCCCGCGCATTGTCACTTCTGCCGGTCAGGCCGGTTCTTGTGGACACCAGGGCCGGTGAACTGGAAAATGCACCGGGTGAAGTCGAGACCTGCCTGACAGCAGTGCCAGAATCGATTGTGCGGGAAGCGCCGCCCGGCAGCGCCTATGTGGTTTTGACGCACGATCACTCACTCGATTTTCTGATTGTCATGGAAGCGCTGAAGCGTGACGATGCGGCCTATGTCGGCATGATCGGTTCAAAATCGAAGCGCGCAACGTTCAAAAGCTGGTATCTGAAACAAGAAGGCGGTTCGGCGCAGGTATTCAGCAGGCTGGTCTGTCCGATCGGCAGCAGCCAATTGAAAGACAAGCGGCCGGCGGTTATCGCCAGTCTTGTGGCGGCAGAGATTATTGAGGCGCTTGGCCAATTTGGTGACCGAACTGTTTCCGCCACAGAAGCCGCTACAGCCGACTGAGATAATATCGATATTCAGCCGCGGTGATGATGGATGTCAGTTCCTTGATTTCGTCTCGGCGGACCATGGAATAGATATGCCGGTAGGTTTCACCGAAAACCTCGCCAGCAAATTCGGACTCTTCAAACCGGGTCACCGCGGTTACCCAATCATGGGTCAACGGTTCTGCGTCGGTGGGTTGATCATCATCCAGCGGGGCCGGAACCGGACAATCGTTTTCCAGTCCGTGCAGGATTCCGGCGAGGATGGCCGCGACCGCCAGATAGGCGTTGACGTCGGCGCCGCAAATCCGGTGTTCAAGGCGCGCAGCCTTGCCCTGCGTATCCGGCAGCCGGATTGCAGCGCCGCGGTGATCGATCCCCCAATTGGGCGTTGTCGGGGCAAAACTGCCCGGCTGGAAGCGGCGGTACGAATTCATGTGCGGGGCGAAGATTGCCTGCATGTCGTACATGGTCGACAACACGCCGCCGATGGCCCGGCTCAGC
This sequence comes from Rhizobiaceae bacterium, assembly GCA_040830725.1. Classification (GTDB taxonomy): domain Bacteria; phylum Pseudomonadota; class Alphaproteobacteria; order Rhizobiales; family Rhizobiaceae; genus JAWKWH01. The sequence goes on along the minus strand of JBFOMG010000038.1, from coordinate 129,134 downwards.
GTCGGGGAGACGCCGTCATCTGACGCGAATATGTTGTTGCCATCTCCGTCAACGACGGAGGCATGCACATGCATGCCATTGCCCGGCTGGTCGGCATAGGGCTTGGCCATGAACGTCGCTTCCATGCCGTGTTTGTCGACCACGCCTATTACCAGCCGCTTGAACAACAGCGCCGTATCGGCTGCATGCAGAACATCATCTGTGTGGTGGAAATTGATTTCAAACTGACCGGCGCCATATTCGGCAATCAACGTGTCTGTCGCCAGTCCCTGAACCTTGGCAGTCTCAAGTATTTCGGTGAGTATTTCCTCGGTCACGGCGAGCGCCTCGAGATCATAATTCTGGGCATCCGGCAGACCGTCCGGCGGTTCAGGCGCGGTTTCGGCATCCTCGCGTATCTTGACGATGTAGAATTCCAGCTCAGTGGCAACGACCGGATGGAGATCTTTCGCGGCAAACCGGTCGAGAACATTCTTCAGGTGCTGCCGGGTTGAAAGGCCGCTGACCGCGCCGTCTTCACCGACCATTTCCACCAGCACCTGGGCGACATTTCCATTCGACCAAGGCACCGGTTTCAAGGTTCCTAAAACCGGAACGATGTAGCCGTCGGGATCTCCCTTGGAAATTCCCAGTCCGGTCGCTTCGACTTCCAGACCCATGATGTTCGGCGCATAAGTCGACATCGGCAGGCGGACACCGCCATTCAGCAATTTTCCGATTTCGTCACCGGGCAACCATTTGCCGCGCAGCACGGCATTGAGATCGCACAGCATCATTTCGATGCGGTCCGGTACGCCATACTCGTCACAGTAGGCCCGGTATTCGTCTTCAAATTCTCTCATGCAGCAACTGCTTTTTGTTCTTCACGCTGCCGCATGGCGATGCTGCGTTTCGATGCGATTGATGCCGACAAGACGCCAACCGTGACAATCGCAATCAGGATGGTGGACAGTGCGTTGATTTCCGGACTGACCCCGAGGCGCACAGCGCTGAATATCTTGATCGGCAACGTCGTCGATGACGGTCCTGACGTGAAAGAGGCAATGACCAGATCGTCGAGTGACAGCGTGAACGCAAGCAGCCATCCCGAAATCACCGCAGGTGCGATGATCGGAAGGGTGACGCTTTTGAACGCATCAAACGGTGTACAGCCGAGGTCGAGAGCCGCTTCTTCCAGCGAATTGTCGAAACTGACCAGCCGCGAAGAAACCACAACCGAAACGTAACACATGGAGAATGTCGTGTGTGCCAGCACAATGGTGAAAACGCCGCGGTCCAGCCCGATGGCGATGAAGAGAAGCAGCAATGACAGGCCGGTAATCACTTCCGGCATCACCAGCGGAGCATATATCATGCCGGAAAACAACGTCCGGCCATAGAAGCGGCCACCGCGAACCAGAACATAAGCCGCCATGGTGCCCAGCACAGTGGCGAGTGTTGAGGAAAAAACCGCGACCTTGAGCGTTACCCAGGCGGCGCCGAGAAACGCGTCATTGTTCAGGAGTTCGCCGTACCATTTGGTGGAAAATCCGGCCCAGACGGTGACGAGTTTCGAGGCGTTGAAGCTGTAGACGATCAATATGACCATCGGCATGTAGAGAAAAGCAAAGCCAAGTGTCAGCGAGGTGGCATTGAACCAGGAGAACCGTCTCATTGTCCGGCCTCTCGCTGTTTTTGTTCGTTGCGCTGAAACAGCACAATCGGAATTACCAGGATCAGAAGCAGAATGACGGCGACGGCAGAGGCTACCGGCCAATCCCGGTTGGAGAAGAATTCCTCCCACAGCACCTTGCCGATCATCAGCGTGCCGGAGCCACCCAGCAGCGACGGAATGACGAATTCACCCAGTGCCGGAATGAACACCAGGAAACAGCCGGCGATGACGCCTGATTTGGACAGCGGAATGGTGACCAGCCAGAATGCCTGAATGCGCGAACAGCCCAGATCTTCAGCGGCTTCGAGAAGCGAGCCGTCGAGCTTTTCAAGCGTCGCGTAGATCGGCAGCACCATGAACGGCAGGTAGGTGTAGACGATACCGATATAGACCGCGGTGTTGGTGTTGAGGATCGTCAGCGGCTCATTGATGAGCCCGAGCCACATCAGGAACTGGTTCAAGATCCCTTCCTGGCTGAGAATGCCCATCCACGAATAGACGCGGATGAGGAAGGAGGTCCAGAACGGCAGAATGATCGCCATCATCAGCGTCGGGCGCCATTCCTCAGGCGCCTGGGCCATGCCGTGGGCAATCGGAAAACCGACCAGCAGCGTCAGGAAGGTCGAAAGGCTGGCGATCCACAAGCTTGAAAGATAGGCTTTCCAGTAAAGCTCGTCCTCGGTCAGAAAGACGAAATTCTCGAAATCCAATTCGGCGAGGAAGGCTTTGAACCCTTCCCATCCCTCGGCCAGATCCAGTGTCGGCGTATAGGGTGGGATCGACAATTCAATGTCGGAGAGCGAAATTTTCAGAACGATCAGGAACGGCACCAGAAACAGCGCCAGCAGCCACAGGTAGGGAACCAGAATGACAAAAAGCCGGCGTGGATTCATTGCCGTTCCTATCCGGTCAGCACGACGCCGCTGGTTTCGGTAAATGACAACCAGACAGAATCATCCCAGGTGAAATTGCGGCGCTCAATCCGGCTCGCATTGGCGGTCTGTGCCTTGATGACGTGACCGCCTGCCAGTTCGACATGGTAGGTGGAGATGTTGCCGAGATAGGCGATGTCGAGCACCTTGCCCTTGTAGGCGTTGGCCAAACCTTTCGGCTTGGATGCAGCGATGGCAATTTTTTCCGGACGGATGGCGACAGAAACGCGGTCACCGCTGGCAATGGCGGCGGCTGTCTCGGCGGATATCGGTTTTTCGCCTTCTGCCCAGCTGATTTCGACCTTGCCGCCGCGTTTGGGCTTGGCGTTGCCCTCGATAATGTTCACGTCGCCGATAAAATCGGCCACATAAACGCTGTTGGGCGCTTCGTAGATTTCGGCCGGGGTCGCAACCTGGATCAGCTTGCCGTGATCCATCACCGCAACCCGGCTGGCAACAGTCATCGCCTCTTCCTGATCGTGGGTGACGATGACGAAGGTTGTGCCGGTTTTTTCCTGGATATCCATCAGCTCGAACTGGGTGTCCTGGCGCAGCTTTTTGTCCAGCGCACCCAGCGGCTCGTCGAGCAGCAGCAATTTTGGTGCCTTGGCCAGTGAGCGGGCAAGGGCAACGCGCTGGCGCTGGCCACCGGAAATCTGGTGCGGCTTACGCTTGGCAAATTGCTCCAGCCGCGTCAGCCGCAACATCTCTTCCAGCCGGGCCTCGATATCCGGCTTTGCCATGTCGGACCGTTTCAACCCGAAGCGGATATTGTCGGCAATGGTCAGATGCGGAAACAGCGCATAGGACTGGAACATCATGTTGACCGCCCGCTTGTTTGGCGGCACCGGCACGATATCCGTCCCGTCCAGCGTGATGTCGCCTTCGGTCGGCGTTTCGAAGCCCGCCAGCATGCGCATCAAGGTGGTTTTGCCGCAGCCTGATGGCCCGAGCAGGGCGAAAAATTCCCGCTCGTAGATGTCGAGATCGAGATTGTCGATTGCTGTGAACTCACCAAACCGCTTGGTCACGCCGGCAAAGCGGATCAGCGGTGTGGCCGAGGGATCTTCCCAGGGTGCAAATATGTCTTGTTTTGAAGATTGCGCCATGTCTGGCTTGACTTTGCCCGAATATCACCGCGCCGGAAAACCCGGCGCGGTATTTGATGTCAGTTCAGGTTCCGGATTTTACCTTTGTCCAGAGGCGAGTCACCACGCGCTGAACCTTGGCCGGATATGGCGACTTGGTGTAGAGATTCTTGACTGTCTCTTCGTCGGGATAAATTGCCGTGTCACCAATCACGTCCTCATTGAGGAATTCCTGCGACGCCTTGTTGCCGTTGGCAAAATAGACGTAGTTTGATGCCGCAGCCATGTTATTGGCATCCATGATGAAATTCAGGAATTCATGTGCACCTTCAGGATTCGGTGCATCAGCGGGAATTGCCATCTGGTCGAACCACATTAACGAACCCTGAGCGAATGCGTTGTAGGCCACTTCAACGCCATTGTCGGCTTCAGCCGCACGGTCGCGCGCCTGCAGAACATCACCTGACCAGCCGACGGCCACGCAGATGTCGCCATTGGCAAGCGCATTGATGTATTCGGAACTGTGGAACTTCTTGATGTAAGGCCGGACAGCCATCAACGTGGCCTCGGTCTTCTTGATGACATCGGTATCGTTGGTATCGGGATCCTCGCCGAGATACTTCAACACCATCGGAATGATCTCGGTTGGAGCATCGAGGAAATAGACGCCGCAACTGGCCAGCTTTTCCATGTTCTCCGGCTTCAGGATCAGGTCCATGCTATTGAGCGGAGCATCGTCACCCAGCACTTCCTTGACCTTGCCGACATTGATGCCAAGTCCGGTGGTGCCCCACATGTAGTTGATCGAATACTCGTTACCCGGGTCATATTGCGATGTGCGCTCCTCGATCACGTCCCACATATTGCCCATGTTGGACAGTTTCGATTTGTCCAGTTTCTGAAACGCACCTGCCGCAACCTGACGCTGAAGAAAATCAGCCGTCGGAACGACGACATCATAACCGGAGCTGCCGGCAAGCATCTTGGTCTCGAGCACCTCGTTGGAATCGAAGACGTCGTAGATGAGAGTATGGCCGGTTTCGGCCTCAAATTTCTTCAGCAGTTCCTCATCGATGTAGTCGGACCAGTTGTAGACCCTGACTTCACCTGCCAGAGCCGTGCTGGTGCTGATCGCTGTTGCAACTGCAAGCGATACCCAAACCGATTTCATGATTGAATCTCCCACGTTCACAATTCTTGATTTTTAAAGTCAGAAGATTTGATCAAAAATCCCGTCCGATTGCAACCACGAAATTGTCTAGCGGGTGATGTTGCGTGGAAACAAAGCGGCAAAGACACTCCGTACCGGGAAAGTTATCCGGCCTTGCCGGTTGATATCTAGCGTTCGAATCGAAATACACCGGTAATTTGATCAAATAAGATTGACAGAGAAAAATATGATCATATTCTCTCATATCATCATCTGAACAGAGGTGGAGGGCGCAATGAACGGTCTGACAAATCACCCGCCAACAAGCGAATTACAGGCGCTGGACGCGGCGCATCACATGCATCCGTTCACTGCCAACAGTGCGCTTGGAGACAAAGGCGTCAAGGTGATCACGCGGGCAAGCGGATCGACCCTTACCGATTCAGACGGGCTGCAATATCTTGATGCCATGGCGGGGCTCTGGTGCGTCAACATCGGATATGGCCGCGAAGAACTGGCCGACGTTGCGGCGCGTCAAATGCGCGAACTGCCCTATTACAATACGTTCTTTCAGACCTCGCATGTGCCGGCGATTTCACTGGCGGCTAAGCTGGCGGAGCTCGTCCCGGGCAACCTCAACCACGTGTTCTTTGCCGGTTCGGGTTCCGAGGCAAACGACACCAACATCCGTCTTGTTCGTCACTATTGGGCCCAGAAGGGCAAACCGGACAAGAAAATCATCATCAGCCGCAAGAATGCCTATCACGGCTCAACGATGGGCGGTGCCAGCCTGGGCGGCATGGCACCGATGCACGAGCAGGGCGGATTGCCGATTGCCGATGTCCATCATATCGACCAGCCGAACTGGTACGCCGAAGGCGGTGACGTTTCTCCGGAGGCGTTCGGACTTGAGCGTGCAAGGCAGCTAGAAAAGGCGATTGCGGAATTGGGTGAGGACCGTGTGGCCGCTTTCATCGCAGAGCCGGTTCAGGGTGCCGGCGGCGTGATCATTCCACCCGACAGCTACTGGCCCGAGATTCAACGAATTTGCGACGCCCACGAGATATTGTTGATCGCAGATGAAGTGATCTGCGGTTTCGGACGCACCGGCAACTGGTTTGGGCACCAGACTTTCAATATCCGTCCGGACATTATCACCATCGCCAAAGGCCTGAGTTCGGGATATGCGCCGATTGGTGGCTCAGTCGTCAGTGACGAGGTGGCGGAGGTGATTGGCGGAGACGAATTCAACCATGGCTACACCTATTCGGGTCATCCGGTCGCCGCGGCTGTCGCGCTGGAGAATCTGCGCATCCTCGATGAGGAGGGTATCGTTGAACGCGTAAACAGTGAAACTGCGCCCTATCTCGCGTCGCGCTGGGCAGAACTTGCAGATCACCCGCTTGTCGGCGAGGCGCGGATCTGCGGGATGATGGGTTCCATCGCACTGACTCCGGACAAGGCTTCCAGAGCTGAATTTGCCTCCGAAAAGGGAACCGTCGGTTTCATCTGCCGCGAACGCTGTTTTGCCAATGGTCTGATCATGCGCCATGTCGGAGACCGGATGATCATCTCGCCGCCGCTTGTGATCACGAATGACGAAATCGGCACGCTTGTCGAAAAAGCCCGGAGATCGCTTGATGAGACTCACGCTGCGCTGAAGGATGACGGCCTGCTCAAAGCCGCCTGAACCGGAGATACAACCGGCGGAAGGAACGGACCGGGTTCGCTCCAGGTGATCCTGTCAGGATGGATCCAGGGACAACCGTATCTGATCGAGCCCTTGGCTGATGTCCGCCCTGATCGCCGCGCCAACAGCCTCGTGATCACCCGAATGCAAGGCAGCCAGTGTCTCCTCATGCAGGTCCGGCAGGTTTGACGTTCCAAACCGGCCGCAGACCACGCGCAACGAAGGACCAAGGCGAAGCAGCAGCGTATCCACCAGCGGAAGAACAATTTCCGCGCCGGAAACGGCGTAAAGACCGGTGTGGAAGGCATGATTGTTTTTCAGATAGGCGTAGACGTCGCCGCGATCGATCGCCCGATTAAGGCTCTGGTCGATCGAGTAAAGCTCGTCGATACCAGCGGCATTGATTTTCTGTGCCGACCAGATTGCCAGTTGGGGTTCCAACGACAGGCGGGCAAAGGTAAGTTCATCAAGCTGCGCCGGGGTGAGGACAGGCACCGATACCCGGCGGTTGTCCTGAAACACAAGAGCATGTTCGGCAATCAACCGCCTGATGGCCTCGCGTACCGGTGTAATCCCGGCATCCAGCCGGGCGGCGATACCCTGGATCGTTACTGCCTGGCCCGGCTCGAGTTCTCCGAACAGGATCATTTCGCGCAGGCGCCGGTATACCAGCTCATGGGTCGGAGGATTTGTCTCGCTAGTGGCCAGGGCTTCCACCTCCGGGCATGGTTCACGGCTTAGGCGCGGAGAAATCCGCTGATCAATTGTTTCACGGATCTGGTATTTGATCAAATAATTTGATCATTTTCTGGCGCGGTGGCGGCTTTACGTTCGGCTGGCTAAGCGAGGATCTCGTTGATGTGCTTTTGGCAGCGTGCAGCCATGAAATCGATGAACAGGCGAACCTTGGGATCCTGAAATTTTTTGTGCGGGTAGAGGCAGGCAAGTTGGGCTGGTACTGGCGGAAAATCGGACAATATCGGCACAAGGCGGCCAGCCTGAATATGGTGTTGAATTTCGAAGCGAGGCTTGTTGATGATCCCGCGTCCGGCCAGCGCCCACTCTGTCAGAACATCGCCATCGTCGGTGTCAAACGGGCCGTCGATCTCGAACTTGCGAATGCCGTTGGGCGTTTTCAGGTACCAGAAAAACTCATTTGATCCCGGGAACCTCAGCAACAGACACTGGTGACGGTCGGTGATCAGGGCTTCCGGCGTTTCGGGTTCGCCATTGCGTTTCAGATAATCCGGAGAAGCGCAAAGCACCCGTTCACATTCCATGATGCCGCGCATGCGCAGGTTTGAATCTTCAATCAGTCCCAATTTGAAGGCGATATCGACCCCTTCATTCATCAGATCGATCTTGCGGTCGGAAAGCCGTAACCGGACATTGATCTCCGGATAAAGGTCATGAAATTCGGGCACAGCCGGACCGATCAGCCGGCGGCCAATTCCCAACGGTGCGGTGACATGAATGGAGCCGCGAGGATTTTGCGCCACATCGGCGACCGCGGCCTCCGCACCATCCACCGCTTCGATGATTTTCAAGGCGCCTTCGTAGAAAATGCGGCCGTGTTCTGTCGGTGTCAATTTCCGGGTCGTGCGATTGAACAGGCGGACCCCCAAGTGCTTTTCCAACTCCTTGATCCGGTTGCTCGCAACCGCGGGTGAAACACGCTGATCGCGCCCGGCCGCAGAGAGATTTCCCAGTTCGACGACGCGGACGAATACCCGGATATTATTCAGATATGACATGGTATTCACCTATCATTATATAGATTCATTTGAAAGTGCTCGCGCGATGCACAGCTTCTGAATCGGGCCGTGATGGGGGAAAATGCTGTTCTCGAAATCGGCGTTGAGCGCCATGCTGGTTCGGCCAAAACAAGCTGAATTGGGGGAGAGAGAATGTATGATTTTGCCATCGCCTGGGACTGGCTTAACCTCGCAGTCCGCTGGCTGCATGTAATTACCGGAATAGCCTGGATCGGTTCGTCATTCTACTTCATTGCACTGGATCTCGGTCTCCGAAAAAATCCCAATCTGCCGGAAGGTGCCTATGGTGAAGAGTGGCAGGTTCATGGCGGCGGCTTCTACCACATGCAGAAATATCTCGTCGCGCCCGCGCAGATGCCGGAGCATTTGACGTGGTTTAAATGGGAGTCTTACGCCACCTGGCTGTCGGGCTTCGCATTGCTTTGCGTGCTCTACTATGCGGGCGCCGACCTCTACCTCGTCGACCGCGATGTGCTTGATATTTCGGGAACGACCGCGATCCTGATTTCACTTGCGTCAATCGGCGTTGGCTGGGTGATCTACGATCTGCTGTGCAAATCGCCGATCGGGGAGCACACCAATGGTTTGATGGTGCTGTTGTTCGTCGTGCTTGTCGTGATGGCTTGGGGTTACACACAAGTATTCACTGGACGGGCCGCGTTTCTGCACCTGGGCGCGTTCACCGCAACAATCATGTCGGCGAATGTTTTCTTTATCATCATACCGAACCAGAAGAAGGTGGTGGATACGCTGGTTGCCGGTAAAACGCCAGATCCCAAACTAGGGGAACAGGCCAAACAGCGCTCATTGCACAACAATTACCTGACGCTGCCGGTGCTTTTCCTGATGCTGTCCAATCACTATCCGCTGGCCTTTGCGACGGAGTACAACTGGATTATCGCTTCGCTGGTCTTCCTGATGGGTGTGACGATCCGGCATTACTTCAACACGACGCATGCACGCGCCGGCAACCCGACCTGGACCTGGCTGGCCACCGTGATCCTGTTCATTCTCATCGTCTGGCTGTCGACGGCGACCGGAAAACTGACCAGCGCTGATGAGAAGCAAGTCTCGCAAGTCGATCACCGCTTTGTCGCTGCCGCCAACTATGAACAGGTTCGCGATACAGTGCTCGGCCGGTGTTCGATGTGTCATTCAGCTGAACCGTTCTGGGAGGGCATCTATTTTGCTCCCAAGGGGGTGAAACTTGAGACCGATGCACAAATTGCGTCGCTGGCGCGGGAAATCTACCTTCAAGCCGGGCGGTCATATGCGATGCCGCCGGGTAATATTACCTCGATTACGAAGGAAGAACGGCAACTGATCGTGAGCTGGTATGAAGCGGTCATTGAGGGGGGGAATACCACGCAATGAACGAGAGGCTGATCCGTGGCCGGCTTCTGTCGTTCAGGCGGGCGCCAGAGGCTGCCGATGACTATGACTGCTGTGCCTATGTTGAAGACGGCGCAGTGCTGGTTCTCGACGGGGTCATCGTTGCCAGCGGCAGCTTTGAAGAGGTCTCGGCTGAAGCGTCCGTAAATTGTCCGATCGATGATCATCGGCCCAATCTGCTGCTGCCCGGACTGATTGACACGCACATTCACTATCCGCAGATGCAGGTCATCGGTTCCTGGGGTGCGCAACTGCTCGACTGGCTCAACAAATACACCTTTGTCGAGGAACAGAAGTTTGGCGATGCCGGCCATGCGGACAGAATTGCGGGCTGCTTTTTTGACGAAATGGTCCGTCACGGGACAACAACTGCCGTTGCCTACTGCTCGGTCCATCGTGAATCGGCAGAATCCTTCTTCTCGGAAGCCGAACGCCGCAACATGCGCATGATCGGCGGCAAGGTCATGATGGACCGCAATGCTCCCGATGCGCTGACCGATACGCCGCAATCAGGTTACGACGATTCCAGGACGCTGATTTCCAAATGGCATGGCCGTTCGCGGTGCCTGTACGCGATCAGCCCGCGATTTGCGATCACCTCGTCACCGGAGCAGATGGAAATGGCGGGTGCGCTGATGCGCGAACATCCCGATTGCTACATGCAAACCCATCTGTCGGAGAACAAGGACGAGATCGCATTTGCCGGCGAACTCTACCCGGATGCTCCGGATTATACCGGCATTTACGAACATTACGGTCTTCTTGGAAACAAAAGCCTGTTCGGACACTCAATCCATCTGTCGGAGCGTGAACGCGCGGTAATGGCGGAAAGCGGTTCCGTGGCGGTGTTCTGCCCAACGTCGAACCTGTTTCTTGGCAGCGGTTTGTTCGACATGGACGGGCTTGCGGCTGCCGGTGTCCGTTCGGCGGTGGCGACAGACGTGGGCGGCGGGACCAATCTCTCGATGCTGAAAACACTCGATGAGGCCTACAAGGTTCTGCAGTTACGCGGCCAGAAACTGACTCCACTAAGGTCGTTTTACTGGATGACACGCGGCAATGCCGAAGCTTTGTCGCTGAGCAACCGGATCGGAACACTGGATGCGGGCAGCGAGGCCGATCTGATTGTCATCGACAGCAGGGCAACGCCGGCGATGGCGCTTCGCATGGAAACTGTGACGACGCTTTCGGAGGAATTGTTCGTTGTGCAGACGATGGGCGATGACCGGGCGGTCGCAGAGACCTATGTTGCAGGTTCTCCATCAAAAAGCGTTCTGAAAGACACGCACTAAGCGGTTAATGTTTTGTCCGGTCCGCTATCTGCAAATAGTGTGCGCGGCCTGTCGATTGTCTGCAATTCCGAAACGGGATCACCGGCCAGTCTTCGCAGCATGGTTCGGCCCAGCAAACGCCCGGTCTCCATCAGGTCTTCGTAGACCGTATCAATCCGGGGCCGAATCTGGTCGAATAGCGGTGACGTCTGCTTGGCGACAATATCGACCTCCTTGCCGACCTTCAGGCCGAGATCGTCTACCGCAGCCATTACCGCCATGGCGGATACCTCGCCGCCGCAGACGAATCCGTCAGGCGGATTGGCGGACTTGAGCTCGTTCAAACAAGCCTCGCGAATATTTTGCGGAGGTGATTCAATGCTCAAATCTGATGGAACATGAAAAGAAACACCGCTTTGGCGCACCGCTGTCATGAAGCCATGGCGCATGTGATTTGAAAAGGTGAACGCCTCTGGCGCATTCAACAGCATCAGGTTGGACCGGCCCTTGTCGATCAAGCGCTGGGTGGCAAGTTTCGCAAATTCGAAATTGTCGTAGTCGACAAATGAATGCGGCGTCGCCAGTTCGGTCCGGCCATGGCAGACAAACGGGAAATCGTTTTCCAGAAGCAACCGAACCCGAGCATCGAACGGATCTGTTCGCGAGAAGATGATCCCGTCTGCCATTCGATTGCGCAGAATGTACTCGATCGGTTGAATGGCCGGCATGTCCGGGAAGTGCGGGGTGACAATCAAATGATACTGGGTCTCACGCAGGGCTTCGGTCAGTCCGGCAATGACGGATGTGCCAAAACCGATGATTTCCGAATGCGGAAACAGGACGTAGCTGATTACATTGGTCTGGCCGGTGCGCAACCGGAGCGCCGCACGGTCCGGCATGTAACCGAGTTCGTCAGCCACGGCGCGAACACGCTCACGGGTGGCCTTTGCGATTTCCGGTTCGTTCTTCAACGCGCGGGAAACCGTTGTGACCGCGAGCCCCGTTGCCTCGGCGATAGTGCGCAGAGTCGGTCTTGCAATCGCGCTCGCGGCGGCTTTGCCCTTATTGGTCGCTGTTTCCGCCATTGTCCTCCACCGGAAACCCTCGGTTTCTCCTCCACGTACCATATTTGTATCGATACAAATCGCAAGCACTAATCTGAAAAATGTTTAAATGATGGTGTTTGGATTAAAATTATTGCAATGAAATCAGCAATTAGCGAGAATTTCTAACGAACTGTCACATAGCCCCTTGACATCCCCCCTATTTATATCGTTACAAATAGACAGGATTTCGAAATCCTGATTATTTCCGAGCAACGACAAAACCGGGAGGAACTCCATGTCCTTGCGTCGAATTTCACTACTATTGGCAGGTGCTGCGGCACTTGCAATTTCCTCAACATCTGTTCGTGCAGCCGATAGCGTTGAAGTGCTGCACTGGTGGACATCAGGCGGCGAAGCTGCGGCTCTCGACGTTCTGAAGAAAGATCTCGAATCGAAGGGTGTCAGCTGGGCTGACATGCCTGTCGCTGGCGGTGGGGGCGAAGCTGCGATGACCGCTTTGCGGGCACGGGTTACAGCCGGCAACGCTCCAACAGCCGTGCAGATGCTCGGTTTTGATATTCTCGACTGGGCCGGACAGGGCGCGCTTGGCGATCTGAATTCAGTTGCTGCTGCAGAGGGCTGGGATGATGTTGTTCCCGGTGCCTTGCAAAACTTCGCCAAGCATGACGGCAAGTGGATTTCCGCACCTGTGAATGTGCACTCGACCAACTGGGTTTGGATCAACAAGGCGGCACTTGACGCGGCCGGCGGAAAAGCCCCGGAAACTTGGGAAGAACTGGTTGCCGTGCTGGACGCGATGAAAGCAAACGGTATTACCGCGCTGGCGCATGGTGGCCAGGCTTGGCAAGACGCAACGATCTTCGATGCGGTTGTGCTGTCGCTTGGCAATGATTTCTACAAGAAATCAATGATCGATCTGGACGAGGATGCGCTTGGCGGCGACATGATGAAAGAAGCTTTCGCCCGCATGGAGAAGCTTCGCTCCTATGTTGACGACAATTTCTCAGGTCGCGACTGGAACCTTGCTTCTGCAATGGTCATCGAGGGCAAGGGTGGCATGCAGATGATGGGTGACTGGGCGAAGGGTGAATTCCTCCGCGCCGGCAAGAAGCCGGGCGAAGACTTTGTCTGCATCCGTTTCCCCGGCACGCAAGGATCTGTCACTTTCAACTCCGACCAGTTCGCCATGTTCAAGGTTGGCGATGATCGCGTTGAGGCACAGAAAATGATGGCGTCCGCCGTCATGAACCCGGTTTTCCAGTCGGCGTTCAATGTCGTCAAAGGTTCTGTTCCGGCTCGTACAGACGTGCCGAATGACGATTTCGACGATTGCGGCAAGAAGGGCATGGCCGATCTCGCCGAAGCCAACTCGGCAGGTTCACTGTTCGGCTCGGCCGCTCATGGCCATGCCGCGCCGGCTGCGGTGAAAAACGCGATGTATGACGTCGTCACCCAGCACTTCAATGGTGAACTGACAACCGACGAAGCACCTGCGGAGCTTGCAGGGGCGATTTCTGCGGTCAAATAAGTTGGTGATTTGGCGCCGGTTTGATCCGGCGCCACTTCCGGTCGCGGGTTCATAACCCGTTTCGATCCATCCGGAACTATTTTGGATAACGAAGCGCCCGGCCTATAGTTGATCGGCCGTCGCGGGGAGGGATTTGAGATGAGGGAACGGCTACAGGAGTGGATGCCCAAGCTGGTCCTTGGTCCGAGTTTCCTGCTGATCATATTCTTCGTCTATGGCTTCATTGCCTATACCGGCTATCTGTCGATGACAGATTCGAAGATGTTGCCGTCCTACGGGTGGGTTGGTCTCGACAATTATTCCAGACTTTGGAAGCTTCCGCATTGGTGGAGGTCGCTTACCAACCTGGCGATATTCGGTTCGCTCTACATCATCATCTGCAGTGTTCTCGGTTTACTGGTCGCCATCCTGCTCGACCAGAAAATTCGCGCAGAAGGCGTTTTGAGACCGATCTATCTTTATCCGATGGCGCTATCGTTCATCGTTACAGGCACTGCATGGAAATGGTTCCTTGATCCTGGCATCGGCCTTGAGCACACCATGCATCAATGGGGTTGGGAAAGTTTCGCGTTCGACTGGATCAAGGACAGGAATTTTGCCATCTACACTGTCGTTATCGCGGCGGTCTGGCAATCTTCCGGATTTGTCATGGCGATGTTTCTCGCCGGATTGCGCGGTGTCGATAACGAGATCATCAAGGCGGCGCAGATCGACGGCGCCTCGACGGTGACGATCTACCGGCGCATCATCATTCCGCTGATGCGCCCGGTGTTCCTTTCAGCTTTCGTGGTGTTGGCGCATCTGGCCATCAAGTCCTACGATTTGGTCATTGCGTTGACAGGCGGCGGTCCGGGCCAGGCGACGGAGCTGCCTGCCACGTTCATGTATTCCTACACGTTCACCCGGAACCTCATGGGGATCGGCGCCTCTTCGGCGATCATCATGCTGATCATGATCTTCTCGATCATCATCCCCTATCTTTATTCCGAACTGCGCGGAGGGCCGAAATCATGAGCCATGCTTCCGCCGACAATGCCGCAACAACAGGGCGCGTGACCCGCGCAGTAATCTATGCAGCGCTGATCGTGTTTGCGATCTACTATCTGTTGCCGCTCTATGTGATGCTGGTCAATTCACTGAAGCCGCTGGACGAAATCCGCCAGGGGGACATGCTTTCGCTACCCAGCGCACTGACCATCGAACCTTGGCTCACCGCGTGGTCAACAGCGCAGATCGGGGTCCAGCCGACCGGTTTGAAGCCTTACTTCATGAATTCAATCCTGATGGTTGTTCCGGCAGTGACGATCTCGACGATACTGGGAGCGCTCAACGGCTACGTGCTGACCAAATGGACTTTTCGCGGCGCCGGCCTTGTCTTCGGGCTGATGCTGCTGGCCTGCTTCATTCCGTTCCAGATCGTGTTGATCCCGATGGCCCGAATTCTCGGCATCTTCGGACTGGCCGGAACGACAAGCGGTCTGGTGCTGGTGCATGTCGTCTACGGACTTGGCTTCACCACGCTGTTCTTCCGTAATTTCTATGCGGCATTTCCGACCGAGTTGGTGCGGGCGGCGCAAATCGACGGTGCGAGTTTTTTCCAGATATTCTTCCGCATCCTGTTGCCGTCGTCGGGCCCGATTATCGTGGTTACTGTCATCTGGCAGTTCACCAATATCTGGAATGATTTTCTGTTTGGCGCTTCGTTTGCCGATGTGGATTCCGTTCCCATGACGGTAGCGCTCAACAATCTCGTCAGTTCTTCGACGGGCGTGAAGGAATACAATGTGCACTTTGCCGGGGCGATCCTGGCAGCGCTTCCGACACTTATCGTCTATGTGGTCTCCGGCCGCTATTTCGTGCGCGGGCTGATGGCCGGCGCGGTCAAGGGTTAAGACAATGGCATTTCTCGAAATCAAAGACCTGAAAAAGTCGTTCGGTCCGGTCGATGTGTTGAAAGGCATCAATCTGGAAATCGAAGAGGGTGGGTTTCTTGTGCTGGTTGGCCCTTCCGGCTGCGGCAAGTCGACCCTGCTCAACACGATTGCCGGCCTTGAATCGATCACCAGTGGCGAAATTCGCATCAACGAAAAGTCGGTTGAGGGGCTGCACCCGTCCAAACGCGACATCGCCATGGTGTTCCAGTCCTATGCGCTTTATCCGAACATGACTGTCGCCAAGAACATTGCATTCGGCATGGAAATTCGCGGCATTCCCCAAGCCGAACGGGACAAGGCGATTTCGTCCGTTGCCGACATGCTGCAGATCGGTCACCTGCTCGACAGGAAACCCAGCCAGCTCTCGGGCGGCCAACGCCAGCGTGTCGCGATGGGGCGTGCCTTGGTTCGCAATCCACAAGTGTTCCTGTTTGATGAGCCGCTCTCAAACCTGGATGCGAAGCTGCGCGTCGACATGCGCACCGAAATCAAGCGCCTGCATCAGCGCATGGGAACGACGATCGTCTATGTGACCCATGACCAGATCGAGGCAATGACACTGGCGTCCAAGATTGCCGTTCTGAAGGACGGTCATCTGCAGCAGTTCGGAACGCCAGCTGAAATCTACAACGATCCCAACAACATGTTTGTTGCTGATTTCATGGGATCGCCGTCCATGAACCTGATACCTGCCCGCATTGAGGGATCGTCTCGTGCCGTCAAGGTCGTGCTGGAACGCGAAACCGGCAAACCCGTCGAACTGAAACTCGGTGCGGAGCACAAGGGTTTGAAGGAGCATATCGGCAAGCAGGTTGTCTTCGGCATCCGGCCGGAGGCCGTGACGGACCCGGACGGCGCCGACAAAACGTCGGGAACACTGGTCGATGCGAAATGCCTGATAGAGGTGGTTGAGCCTGCCGGTTCGGACACATTTGCTGTCACCCGGCTGGGAGGCAAGGAAATCATCGCACGATTGAGGGCCGATGCAGCGATTGCTGCGGGCACGGAAACCAAGCTGACTTTCAATCTGTCCAAGGCGGTATTCTTTGATCCCGCGACAGAAAATCGTCTTGCCTAGGAAACTCCCGGCTGCCATCTGCGTGCGTCGAAGCGGAAGTACACGCGCTTTAGTGTATTAAGTCCGTTTCGGCCTCAACGCGGAGACGCAGATGAACGATCCACGCGACTTTCTGGTTTCGCTGTTTGACGCGGCTGTTGCGGCGGCGAACCCGGAACTATCGATCCCGAAATTCCTGCCAGATCCTCCCGCGGGCCGGACGGTTGTTATCGGAGCGGGCAAGGGCTCGGCGCAGATGGCTCGTGCGCTTGAAAACTGTTGGGGCGGACCGCTGGATGGTGTTGTCGTCACGCGCTACGGCTTTGGCGTGGATTGCGAGCAAATCGAGATCATCGAAGCGTCCCACCCGGTACCAGACCAAGCTGGTCTTCTTGCCTCCCAGCGGCTGCTTGATGCCGTATCCGGCCTCACTTCCGATGATCTCGTTATTGCGCTCATTTCGGGTGGCGGTTCGGCACTGCTTCCCGCACCTGCGGGCCGGCTGACGCTTGAGGACGAAATCGGGCTGAACAGGACGCTGCTCGCATCAGGTGCGCCCATCTCGGCAATGAATACGATCCGCAAACATGTTTCGCGTATCAAGGGCGGGCGGCTTGCCGCTGCCGCGCATCCGGCAAGGGTATTGAGCCTGATCGTCTCGGATATTCCCGGTGACGATCCCGCCCAGGTGGCTTCGGGTCCCACTGTTGCGGGCGAAGGGGATCGTGATGATGCCCTTGCCGCCATTCGTCGCTTTGGGATTGAAGTTCCGGAAAATGTTCTGGCGCATATTTCGTCCGCCGCTTCAGCGGCACCGCAACCGATTGACCCGGTGTTTGCGAACCATGAGCACCACGTTATAGCTTCTGCTGCAGTTTCCCTGGAGGCGGCGCAGACCGAGGCGCGCAGTCAGGGCATCGAAGCGATCATCCTGTCCGATACGATTGAGGGTGAATCGCGCGAGGCGGCAAAGGTACATGCTGCCATCGCGCGGGAGATAGCCAACCGGGGACGGCCGTTTGCAAAGCCGGTCGTATTATTGTCGGGAGGGGAAACCACGGTCACGGTACGCGGCGACGGTAAAGGAGGCCGCAACACAGAGTTCCTGCTTTCGCTGGCGATGGACATTGATGGTGTTGAAGGGATCCACGCATTGTCGGCCGACACCGACGGAATTGATGGTTCGGAAGACAATGCCGGCGCATTTGCCGATGCAGGATCGGCCGGCAGAATGCGGGACAAGGGTTTGGACCCGGCCGTTTTTCTCAACAACAACGACGCCTGGACCGCATTCGATGCGATCGGTGATATTTTTGCACCCGGACCGACCGGAACCAATGTCAACGATCTGCGCGCGATCCTGATCCGGTAATCACGCAAACAACTTTGCTCTGCACCCGTGACAACCGGTGTTTTCTGATTCAGAACTGTGCTCGAGCGAATCAGTAATTTTGTCTGAGTTTGTGGGTGTTTACGGCTTCAACGCGGTGAAATCCGTGTCGGGTGCTGGGATGGATTCGCTGAAGATGAATGTAGCCGGATGATCGGCTGTTGCGGTCAGGAACAGGAGGACTGACAAGCGGGGCGCAGAATTGGAGCTTGTTGGGTTGGGTGGATCCGACGCCGAATGGTGTAGCTGAGGCCGCCAATCAGTGTAGCGGCTAGCAGTTTCCACTTTCCAGTTTTTTGCGGTTTCCACGCTCCGGTCAGACCTTGAGGTTCAGGATCGCGGAAAGCGGAGGAAAATGATTTTCCTCATAAATACAACAGGCTAGTGGCATGAATTTGTCATTTGCTTTGTACCGGCTGGTGGCCGCAGCAATGCTTGTTGTGGCATTCTCCACCAGTCTGTACGCGCAGGTGACAAACGGCGACTTCAGCGCTGGCGGTACCGGCTGGACAAACATCATCAGCCCCAACGGGGCAATAACTTATCCCAATACTGCTCGCGTCGTTGGTGACGATAATGGCGGAACCAACACCTACACGGGCGCATCACAGGTCATAAACCTGACGGAAGCCGGCGCGCTTGATTTCACGTTGGTCAGTTACACATCAACCGATGTCGGCAATTGGGACCGCCCGGAATTTCGCCTGAATGGGACGCAATTCAGCCTGTCGCTCGCCGGTACATTGGTGGCGCCGGGAAGCGGAATCGACAATTCGAACTCGGGCGCGGGGCCGATTACCTATTTCACGCTGCTTCCGGTGGCAGCGCACACAATCCAGTTCGGTGTATTCTCGCGGGACAGTATTTTCGGTCCTGGAATAGCCACCTACGACAATGTCGCCTTTCAGGAATTGACGCAGTCTCCCAGCGCACAAGTAACACCTGAAGATGTCAATCTGGCGCTGACCACGGCGGTCCCGACTAATATGGGCACTACCAACACCGTCGTGACCCTGACGGTGACCAACGGTGACATTCAGCTGGCAACGACGGCCGGCATTACCATTACCGCCGGGGCCGACAATTCTCCCACAGTGACGTTTAACGGAACGCCGGCCGCGGTGAATGCGGCCATGAACACGCTTACTTACATTCCCACGCCGGATTTCAATGGCGCGTCTACGCTTACGTTCACAGCAACTGCCGGCGCGATCAACGATACGGATGTCATCCCGATCACCGTGACACCGGTGCCGGATTACGATTTTACGGTGTCCAAGGTTGTCGATTCCGCAAACGTCACCGGCCTGCCGGCAACACTCAATTACACGATCACCGTTACCAATACCGGGGATACGGGAATGACTGGCGTCAATCCCGTTGACACGCTTGTCCAGGATGGAACGCCTACGGCAATTCCGCTTACCGGCCCGAGTGGCGATGGGGGAACCATCGGCACGATCGATGTAGGCGAGGTTTGGACCTACACCGGCAGTCATGTGGTCACCCAGGCGCAGATCGATAACGGCAACGACCTGGTGAATGGCGTCGTCGTCACGACCACCGAGATGGGCGCGACCAGCCGCAGCGATTCTGCGACGACCACCATTACCGCGACTGCGGCAATGACAATCGCCAAAGTTCCGGACGTCGCCAGTGTCAGCAATGTCGGCGACGTGATCACCTACACGATTACGCTGACGAACACCGGCGCAACGACGATATCAGGCCTGCTGGTCGCAGACCCTTTGCTTGCTGGGATTTCCTGCGTTCCGGGTACCGGCGCCAATCCGAACGATATGGCGCCTGCCGCCGTGGCAACCTGTACTGGAACCTACACAACGGTTGTCGCTGATTTTGACAACAATGGTGGCGGTGACGGCGATATCGACAACACGGCGACCGTCACTGGCACCGGTGCGGGGGGATCTGGTGCAATCAACGAAAACGACAGCGCGGCGGTCACACTCAACATCAATCCGGAGCTGACCGTCACCAAAACGGCCGATGACACAACGGATGTCATCGTTGGGCAGGTGATTACCTACACCTACGCGGTGGAAAATACCGGCAACCAGACAATCACGAATATCTCGGCCTCCGATGCTCACGGTGGTTCCGGGCCGGTGCCGGTTCCGGGAATCGAAACGCTGACCACCGATGTGGCTCCTCTGGGCGATTCAACGGACGGCGGGATCGACGGCACATGGGACACTCTGGCGCCCGGCGACATCGTGACTTTCACCGCAACCTACACCGTAACCCAAAATGACGTGGACACACTGCAATGAGGCAGGCAAATCATACATTGCTGTGTGAAGTGGGGCGCAGATGGCTGTTAGCTAATCTTTGGAAATCCAATGCTTTAGCATTGGCGCATTTATCTAATCTACGTAAAGTGATTTCCGTTGCTGTCACAACCTGTCAGCAGACGGATACTAAAAGGAGGTATTGGCAGCGGGGCGGATATCGAATTCTCGACCGGGTGACCGTGCAGTCAACCCGGAACGGATACTTGCGCACGGCAAAACGGTGTTGCGCGAGCGAGGTCGTTTTACGCCAAATCTCTCCGTATTTGCTGTCCTATTCACAGTTATCCTGTCCCTGGCTATCGCCTCGGGAATTGGTCAGTTCAGTACTGTCCGGGAGGGACGTGCGGTGATTGTTTTTGTCGACAGTGCCGTACGCGGTTCGGCCCGTCTGACGGAGGGCATATCCCAAGGCGCCATCATTCATCATCTGGCTGCTGATGAAGACGGTTTTGAACAGATCAACCGGTTTGCCGCCAGATACGACAATATCAGTGAGATCCATGTCATCTCGCATGGCGAACGCGGCAGCCTGCAGCTCGGTAGTGCCAAGTATACCGCGCGAAGTTTGCGATCTGACACCGGTGCGGCGCTGGCGCAGTTGTCCCGTCGGCTGACGCCTGACGCGGATATTCTGCTTTACGGCTGTGATGTCGGCGGAGGACCACACGGTCCGCAGCTGGTAGAGAAACTTGCTGCATTGACAGGAGCGGACATCGCCGCGTCCGACAACACGACCGGTCACCTTGCTGCCGGCGGCGATTGGAGGCTTGAGGTCCAATCCGGTGAAATCGAAAGCGATGTGCTGGTCTCATCGGAATCCCGGCATTCGTGGCCGTATATCCTGGCCAATACGACCCTGGTCTGGGACACGCGGCCTTACACCGATTTCCTGACTGGTGGTACGGATGTAGTTACCGTCGATAACGTGACCGTAACGACATCGGGAACTCAGACTGGTACCCGAACCTCAGAGTTCCACGATCTATTTCCAACCTACAATTATGATGGCTATACCGGTCTGATTTCCTCGGAATTTGACGCAACGACTGATAACGGATCTATCACGAATACGACGACGATTGCTTTCTCAGAACCAGTCTACAACCTGACTTTTCCAGTCATCGACGTGGATGGTGGACCGGCACTGGCATTCCGCGACGCAGTTCAATTTGGATCCAATACCGGCGCGTTTCCTACCGCGACCACCGGATCCAATGTCACCTACAATGCGGGAACAGGATTTGGACAGGCGATAGGCGCTTATTGCAGCTCTGGTGCCGGTAATGTGCCAAATTGTCTGCTGACACCGACTTTTGCAGGCCCGGTTTCATCAATCACCATTCAGCATATCGCGGCCGGCGCCAGCGGCTCCGATCCGGCTTACCAGATTATTGTTGTCGACGATATCACGTTCAACACGCCGCCGGACGCCACCGATAATTCCAACACCACCAATGAAAGCACATCCGTCGGCGGCAACATGATATCGGACGATGATGGTTCCGGCATCGACAGTGACAACCAGGATGCCAATTCGGCGCTGACGGTCCTTTCGGTCGATGGAAACCCGGTGCCGGTGGGCGGTCTGGTCATCAACACCGCCAGCGGCGGCATTCTGACGGTCCAGCAGGACGGTTCCTACACCTTCGATCCAAACGGCGGGTATGAGTCGCTCGGGCTTGGCCAATCGACGATCGAGACCTTTACCTACATCGTTCAGGACGCCGAGGGGCTTTCGAACAATGACGGATCGGCAACGGATTCCGTCGCCACGCTGTCGATCACCATCAACGGTGAAGCCGACTATGATTTCACGGTTTCAAAAGTGGTCGATATCGGCAATGTGACCACTTTGCCGACAACGCTGAATTACACGATCACCGTTACCAATACCGGCGATACCGGCATGACCGGGGTCACCCCGGTCGATACGCTTGTTCAGGACGGTACCCCCACAGCTATCCCGCTGACCGGTCCGAGTGGGGACGGAGGAACCATCGGCACGATCGATGCCGGTGAAGTTTGGACCTATACGGGCAGCCACGTTGTTACCCAGGCGCAGATGGACAATGCCAACGACCTCGTCAACAGCGTCGTGGTTACCACCACCGAAATGGGTGCGACCAGCCGCAACGACAGCGCGACGACGACGATCACGGCCAATCCTGACCTCACCGTCACCAAGACCGCTGATGACACCACCGACGTCGTGGCCGGACAGGTGATTACCTACACCTACGAAGTCGAGAACACAGGCAATCAGACCATCACTGCGATTTCGATGTCGGATGCGCATGGCGGATCCGGGCCGGCGCCGGTTCCGGGCGGGGAGACGCTGACGACCGACAGTCTGCCACTTGGCGATTCAACCGATGGCGGCGCCGATGGAACGTGGGACACGCTGGCGCCCGGAGACATCGTGACATTCACCGCAACTTACACCGTAACCCAAAACGACGTGGACACACTGCAATGAGCAACATGGCTGGCAAATTTCAACGCATAAAAAGGGCCGGCAGGCGGCTCAAGGGCAAGTTTTCGTTTGAGAGTTTATTTGGTCGAAAAGTGCGTGTTGCGGCTGACATAGCCGCAGCGCTGCCGGGGATGCTTCCCGACAAGCCACCTGGCGATGCAGTCAATACTTGTTCCAGTAACAACCCCAACAATTCTAACGCTAATTACGGGACCGAAACAATGAAATGGGGCGATGAAATGCGGAAAAGAAATTCGAGATCCACTCACACCAAAACAAGAAGGAGCCTGGTTGTGACAAGACGAAAGAGAAGAGGGAAATTGCATGACCCTGGTAGGTTGAGCTGGCGTGTACTACGCGCGGCGGCATTGGCGCTGATTTTGGCAGCCGGACAGGTCGTGCCCGCTTGGGCGACGATCGACAATACGGTGACCGTGACCGGTTCGTCACCAAGCGGCACCAATGATGTGACCGACAACGACACTGAGAATGTCGACGTGGTCGATTCAGCACCGGCGCTGACAGTGACCAAGGTTGCTGACGACGATACCGATGTAACGGTTGGTCAGTTGATTACCTATACCTACACGATCACCAACTCGGGCAATGTAACCATGACCGACATCACATTAGCTGATGTCCATGATGGTACTGGTCCGGCACCGGTTCCCAACCCCGATACTGCCACTTTGACCGACAACGGTACGGCAGGTGACTCCACCAACCCGACCACGGGTGACAACGATTGGGACACACTTGCGCCTCTTGATGTGTTGACCATGACAGCCACCTATACGATCACACAGGCCGACGTGACCTCAAACGGCGGCGGCGACAATGATCTTGATAACGTTGCAACAGCAACCGGTAATTATGGCGGCAGCCCGACAAGCAGCCCGCCGCTTGCCTATTCGATCGATCTTGAGGACATTGCGGCGACGCTTACCGTTGCCAAGACCGCCGATGACACCACAGATGTCACGCTCGGTCAGCTGATCACCTACACCTATGTGATCACGAATACGGGTAACGTTCCGATTACCGCCATCTCGCTGAGTGATGTCCACAATGGTAGCGGCCCGGCGCCAACACCAGATGCGGATAGTGCAACGCTGACCGACAACCTGCCTGCTGGCGACTCCACCAACCCGACAGGTGGCGACAACGAGTGGGATACGTTGGCACCAGGCGACGTCCTGACGGTGACCGCGACCTACACGGTTACCCAGTCCGACATCGATACGCTCCAATAGGGCGAACGATGTTACCGGATTTTTTCTGTAGTCTGGCTTCTGCCAGAGGCTCTGGCCAATTGGCCAGCAGGCAACGGACTGTGTTCCTCCCGCGAATAATAGGCGGGTGGATGATGTCCGTGCGACCGAACCTGTCCGGCATGCCTCCCATCCGCCTCCTGCGAGGCTCCTGCATGGAGGTGGAACCGGCTTGATGGCAATGTGCTGGCGGCAGTTTGGGCGAGTAGTGCCTCCCCGGAGACGAACGTCTCCGTGGACGGTACTGCTCGTCGTATTGCTGTCCCTGGCACAAATTCAATACGCGCTGGCCGCTATCACGAATACTGTGACGGCGACCGGCAATTTCAACGGCAATCCCGTTGTTTCGAATCCGGCTACTGTTGACGTCGACGTTGAGAACCTGGCTCCGGCTCTCAGCGTCGACAAGCGGGCGACCACGCCGACCTATGTGAACGCCGGCGATATCGTGACCTATGAAATTGACGTCATCAATACCGGCAATGCAACGATCACATCGATTACGGTCGCCGATCCCGATGCCGATGCCCTGGTCTGTCCGGGCGGGGGAACAACAATCCCGACACTGGCGCCGGGGCAGACAGTAACCTGTTCCGCAACCGCAATTGTCATTCCTGCCGACGTAACAGCCGGGTTCATCACCAATACGGCTACCGCAAGCGGTATTGACCCTGATTCGAACCCTGTCGGACCGGAGCAAGACACCGAGACCGTTTTCCGGACCGCAGCAGACTTGGTGACGGTGAAGTCGCTTGCGTCCGCGAACCCGACGCCAGGCGAAGGCGCTACGGTCACCTTCCGGATCGACGTCACCAACAACGGTCCCGAGCCGGCAACCGGAGTAGAGTTGACCGATTTGCTCCCGGCAGGCCTCACCTATGCAGGCGACACCGGAGGGGGCTTGTACAATTCCGGCACAGGGGTTTGGACGGTCGGTGCGATCGCTGTTGGCGTGACCGTTTCGCTGGAAATCAGCGCTACAGTTGATGTCGGAACCGCCGGCCAAACAATCATCAATACTGTCGCCGTTACCGGCCTTGATCAAAACGATACCAATCCGGCGGGCGATGACCCGACCGAGAGCATCACCATCTCATCAGCCGATCTCGTGACAATAAAGACACTGCTGACGGGTGGTGCGGTGTTCGACGGCGATACGGTGCAGTTCCAGATTGCCGTCACCAATGCCGGGCCGGATGATGCGACGAATATCACTCTTACCGACATTCTGCCGGCGGGTCTGACCTATTCAGGTGCAGGCGCCACTGCGAGCCAGGGCTCGTTTGACCAGCCATCGGGCATCTGGACCGTTGGCACGATCGCAAATGGCGCGAATGCCACTTTAACGCTGGAAGCCACGATTGATGCGGGCCAGGGTGGCAATACGATCACAAATACAACAACTGCTGCAGTCAGCGCCGATATTGGCGATCCGACGACAACCGGCGATATTCTAGACGCGTCGGTGGTGGTGGGCCTGCCGGTAATTGACGCAGTGGATGACGGTACGACCGGGGTGGATGGCCTTGCCGGTGCGACCGGTGTCGTCAATGTCTTCACCAATGACACGATCAACTCCAACCCGTTTGTTCCGGCGGATGTCAATCTGACCAATCTCACGCCGGGAGGGCCGTTGACGCTTAATCCGGATGGTTCGGTCGATGTTGCGCCTGGAACGCCAGCAGGCGTTCACACCATCACCTATGAAATCTGCATCGCGCTTTATCCGGCAATCTGTGATACCGCGGTGGTCTCGGTCACTGTCGCGCTTCCTGTCATTGACGCTGTTGATGATTCATCCCCGACTGTTGCCGACGGAGCGGCGGGAACACCGGATTATCTAAACGTTTTCGATAATGACACGTTGAATGGCGCAGCCTTTCTGCCGGCTGCGGTCACGCTGACGGAATTGGCTCAAGGTCCGGGTAGCTTCCTGGTTCTGCAACCGGACGGAACCATTGACGTGCCGCCGGGAACGCCAGCGGGAACCTATACGCTTGATTACCAGATTTGCGATGTGGTCAATCCGACAGTCTGCGATACAGCCACGGCAACCGTCGTCGTTGATGTGCCGGCCAGCATCGCCGGATATGTCTATCTGGACGCAAACGGCAACGGAATCTTCGACATCGGATCAGATCCTCCACAGGGAGGCTATATAGTCGAACTGATTGTTGGCGGCATCGTGATTGCTTCCGTCACGACCAACCCCGACGGCTCCTACCTGATTCCGTCAATTCCGGCCGGTCCCGGATATCGTCTGGTCTTCCGTGATCCATCCAACAACATCGTTGGCGGTATTTCGAACATCACGCTGGCGCCAGGCGAAAACCTGATTGATCAGAATCTGCCGATAGATCCATCCGGCGTGGTCTATGACGCCCTTACGCGGTCGCCTGTGGCGGGTGCGGTGGTAACGATGACCGATGGTGCAGGAACGCCACTGCCAGCAGCTTGCCTCGTAAATCCGGCAAGCCAGGGTCAGGTGACCGGTGTGGACGGAGGTTACCGCTTTGACATCATCCCGGGCGCCGATCCTGCGTGTCCGCTGGGTGAAACCCGGTATCAGATTTTGGTTGCGCCGCCTGCTGCATTCCTGCCGGGTGTGTCGACCATTTTGCCGCCAATGGCCGGTGATGCGGAAATTACCGCCTGTACTTTTGATGCTGTTCCCGGTGGCGCCTGCCAGACTTCAGCCAGTCCCAATCCGCCGCCTGCAGGTACGCCGGCGCTATACGCTTTGGCAATTCTGCTCGAGGCCGGTGATCCGCATTTCATTCATAATCACATACCGGTCGATCCTGTGCCGAATGCGGTCAATATTATCGTGACAAAAACTGCAGACCGCAGGGTGCTTCGCCGCGGCGAGCGTGTTGGTTTTACGATAGAGATCATCAATCAAGATCCCAATGTTCACCCAAATCTGACACTGGTTGACGTAATACCGGCCGGCTTCAGATTTGTTCCCGGCTCGGCAACTGTGGATGGCGCACCGGCTACCCCGACCGAGACCGGAGCACGGCTTGACTTTATTGGTATCAATCTTGGACCAAATCAAACCATCACGATACGGCTGCTGCTTGATGCCTTGAGCACCGCCGGACCGGGCAAATATGTCAATCGGGCGAGATTGTTCGATGTTGCCAACACACTTGTTGCCCCTGAAGCAACGGCGACGGTCGAAATCCAGCTTGAGGCAGTGTTTGATTGTTCGGATGTCATCGGCCGGGTTTTCGATGACCGCAACCGCAATGGCTACATTGACGAAGATGAACCGGGTCTGCCGGGGGTTCGCCTGGCGACTGTCAACGGTTTGCTGATCACTACAGATCGTCACGGCCGATTCCATGTGGCCTGTGCTGAATTGCCAGACAAGACAATCGGGTCCAATTTCATTCTGAAACTGGATACCCGGACGCTTCCGACGGGTTACCGCATGACAACGGAAAATCCACGCGTTGTCCGCCTGACCGCCGGCAAGACCGTGAAAATGAATTTCGGCGCGGCTGCCGGCCGGATCGTGAGACTCGATATCAATGGCGGTGCCTTTGAAGATGGCTCGACCGATCTCAAGCCACGCTGGATTGCCGGCATCGATCAACTGATTGATGTATTGCGGCGCGAGCACTCAGTGTTGCGGCTTGTATATCAGTCCGGCCGCGGCGAAGGCGCATTGGCCCGCGAAAGGGTTAATACAATCATCGCGCTAGTACGAAAGCGCTGGGACTCGTTTAGCGAGAGTTATCCTCTTGAAATTGAAAGCGAAATCAGAAACTAATTTACAACTTTATGTTCAAATTAATTAGACATTAACCATAAACATTAAAGACTCGGACTCGTTTTGAATATGCGGGTTCTAATTTGTCGTGGGCGAATAAAACGAGGGGACACCCCCGCGCGGGCCGGGGGATTCTGTCTGGCCGACCATTTGTAAGCGCTTGTAAAGCGCTACTCACGACATCCCTTTCGCTCCTTCTGCTTACAACCAATATCGGTGAAGCCGCAAAAACCGGCACTCACCCCGCTTTCTCGATAACGGTAGAAAGCGGAGCCGCATCAAAATCCGACCGGTTGTTGCCGCCGGAAAAGCAGCGTGACGGACCGATCACCGAAGATTCGACGCCCACCGGGGAGGCGGAGATCGTTCCTGGTGCTGCAGTGGAGGGTACAGCCGATCCATTTGAGTTGCCCGAAGGTTCCGGTCGGCTTTCAGGACGGGTTCCCGTGTACACAGAGGTTGCACAGCCCTATCTGTATCATATCCTGCCTGCGTTGGATGCGGCCGGGGAGTTCGGCTCTGCCGTGAGCGAGATTTCCGGAGCCGGTCCGGAATCGGTCCGACCGCTCAGGAAGCAGCCAGCGAAAGCGCGCGTGAAGACTGTTGTCAACAAAGCCGCCGCCGAGAGGACGCAAATCGCGATTGCCGGACCCAAGCTGGACGCCGCAAAGCGGACCGGCAAGGCCTCGCTGGTCAAGAAAGTGGTGGTATCCGAGAAGGAAACGCAATCCATTCCAGTGGTTTCCGGACGGGAAACGATCGTATCGCGAGCCGCAGTCAAGACGGACCGGATCACTACCGGTGCAGTACGTAGACACACCGATCGGCCGTCCGATGCGGCGAATGTCGATCCGGAGATCATGTTTTCGATCAGTGTCGATGGGGAACATGTGGCTGGTACGCCTGCGCGGCCCAACCTTTCGGGTATTGAAGGAACGCCGCTTGAAGCGATGGATGTTCAGGTCAAGTTCGACGGATTGGAAGTCGAGCCAGCCCTGAATATCTCCACGCTTCCCATCCGCAAGAGTTACCGCGCGGGCGAGAAGATCAGTTTCCTGGCAACTGCCAACTATCCGGCCTTTATTAACCGCGCGGAGATTTGGATCACCGCCGCCGATGACACCTACCGCAGCCGGCCCGCGGTTATTATTCCGGTAGACATCAACGGAACGGGATTCTGGACCATGCCCGCGGACGGTCCGGCTGACTATTCCTATGTGCTACGGGTCTATGATGTTGAAGGCAGGTTCGATGAAACCGCACCGCTGACCCTGTCGCGCACGGTGCGATTTACCGATGGCCATGAACGTCTGGGCGCGGCAATCGCTCCGGGCTTGGGAGAAGACCGCACGTCAAAGCGTAATATTCCGATCCGCGGTGGCGCCGTGACCATTTACGGCCGTGACGTTCCTCCCGGATACGACGTCCGCATCATGGGCGAACTGGTGCCGGTCGATCGTGAAAATGCTTTTGTCATCCAGCGCATCCTGCCGGCGGGCGATCATGCCGTCGAAGTCGAAGTCGACGGGGGTGAATCCGGCGGTATTCAATTCGAACGGGCGATCAACATCCCGGCCAATGACTGGTTCTACGTCGCGCTGGCGGATGTAACGATCGGTTACCGTGATGGCGATTCCGGCATCGAGACGGTGAGACCGGGAGAATTCGGTGACGTTTACACCAAAGGCAGACTGGCGTTTTACCTGAAAGGAAAAATCAGGGGTCAGACCCTTCTGACCGCTGCCGCGGATACTGGCGAAGGGGAAATCGATAGCCTTTTCCAAGGCTTCGATGAAAAGTCGTCGCGGGATTTGTTGCGACGGCTGGATCCGGATGACTTTTATCCGGTTTACGGCGACGATTCGACGACCGTTGAGGATGCCCCGACCCGGGGCAAGTTCTATGTCAGACTGGAACGCGGCGACAGCCACGTGATGTGGGGCAATTACAAGACGGTGATTTCAAACACCGAATTGATGCGCTCGGACCGGGCTCTTTATGGTGCCAATGCAGTCTACCGTTCGCCAGGCTCCACATCGTTTGGTGAGCGCCGCACCGAAATTGCCGCCTATGCGGCGCAGCCGGGCACCTTGCCGCAGCGTGATGTGTTCCGCGGCACCGGGGGTTCTGCTTACTTCCTGAAATATCAGGACATCACCGCCGGATCGGAAACGGTCACCGTTGAAGTTCGAGACAGTACCACCGGCGCGATAATCGAGCGCAAGAGCCTGCAATACGGTACGGATTACGAACTCGATTACATTCAGGGCGTCATCATTCTTGCCAAGCCATTGTCGTCGATCGCCGGAGGCGATGATCCGGTGCGCGACGGTGCGCTTGACGGCCAGGATCTGTATCTGATCGTGCAGTACGAGTTTACGCCGGTTGCCGGCGATGTTGACGGCTATGTGTATGGGGCCCGCGTACAGCACTGGCTGGGCGAGCATGTGCGTATCGGCGCCACGGGCATGAGCGAGAAGACCGGCAGTGCGGACCAGATCGCCTACGGCGCCGATCTGCAGCTGCGTATGTCGGACAATACCTATTTTGAGGCTGAAATCGCCATTTCCGATGGTCCCGGTTTCTCGACCGCATTCTCCACTGATGGCGGATTGTCGATCAGTGATACGGTTACTCCGGGCGTAAGAGGCGTTGCAGCAAAGGCGTGGCGGTTGCGTGCCCATGCGGCGCTTGAAGAGCTGACCAACGATCTGATCACCGGCTCTGTCGGTGGATACTACGAAGAAAAGGAAGCCGGATTTGCGTCGCTTGCCGAGCAGGCGACCGTCGATCAGCGCATTTGGGGGGCGCATGCGGAAGTCGATCTTACCGAAAAGACTTCGGTGAAGATTGCATTCGACGATTTTTGGGATGCGACCGGCAAGCAAAAACGGCTGGGTTCTGCCACAGTCACAATGAAATTTGACGACCGGTGGAAACTTGCGGTTGGTGTTGAACACGCTCGCCTGTCGTCCCCTGGCACGACCAAAACGGGATACAATGGCGAGCGTACCGATCTGGGCGCACGGCTTGAATTTCGGCCCGATGACGATCGCATGTTCTATGTCTTCGGGCAGGGAACGCTGGACAAGTCAGGCGATATTCGCCGCAACGACCGCGCTGGAGTTGGTGCGGAGTTCAAGCTGACGGAAAAAGTCGGCGTATCCGGCGAAGTCTCGTACGGCTCAACAGGCGTCGGTGCGCTGGCCGCAATCACCTATGACCCCACAGCCGATGACCACTATTATCTCGGCTACGAACTCGATCCCGACCGTTCGCTGAACGATGCCGGTTCCTACACACTGGTCGGAGACGACAATGGTACGCTTGTTGTCGGGGCCAAGCGCAAGATCAACGAGACGCTTTCGGCCTATGCCGAGAACAATTTCGACATATTCGGCCGCCGGCGTTCACTGACCCAGACCTACGGAGTCGTCTATACGCCGGATGCGGTCTGGACGGTCAATGGCGGTATCGAAATGGCGCGTATCAGCGATACCAGCATTGATCCCGGCACCGGGTTGGAACGCAGCGATTTTGACCGCAAGGCATTTTCGCTGGCCGTCGGCTACAATGACGAAGAGCGCGGAATATCCGGACGTGTTCGCGGCGAGGCGCGGTTTGAAGACTCCCAGGACGGGTCTCGCGACCGCAACACCTGGCTGTTTGCGGCAGGACTGGAATGGCGCACCAGCGAAAACTGGCGTCTGATCGGCAAAATAGACACGGTGGTCTCTGATGGTGGCGGATCGTTCCGCGATGGCGACTATCTGGAAGCTTCGCTCGGCTACGCCTACCGGCCGGTCGACAATGATCGCCTCAATGCGCTGTTCAAATACACATACCTCTACGATCTGCCCGGTCCCAACCAGGTCAATGTTTCCGGCGACCTGCTGGGTCCGGCGCAGCGCAGTCACATCCTTTCAATGGATGCGACATTCCAGGTTCGCCCGTGGCTTTCGATCGGTGGAAAATATGGCGTCCGGATCGGTGAAAGCCGGGTGCGCGGTGGGATTAACTGGGAACAGTCGATCGCTCATCTCGGTATCGTTCGTGCAGATTTCCATGTCGTGAAAAACTGGGACGCATTGCTTGAAGCGCGCGTCATGCACATTCCCGGTCAGGACACCACCGATTTTGGTGCACTGGTTGGTATTTACCGGCACTTTGGCGACAACTTCAAAGTCGGGGTCGGTTATAATTTCGGGCGGTTCTCCGATGACCTTCGGGACCTGACGTTTGACGATCAGGGCGTATTCATCAATCTCATCGGCAAATTCTGATCGCCGGTCCTGACCCTGGTACAATCCGGGTTTGAAAGCCGGCGCTCATCGTGCAAATGTCCTGCGCGACAGTAGTTCCAGCAGGGTAAAATCAGATGTCCGAACCGGTTTTATTGAGCGAGAAACAAGATGGTTACGCGGTATTGACGCTGAACCGGCCAGACCGGCTCAACGCGTTTACCGTGGAATTGCACCAAGCGCTCGCCGCCGCACTTGATGAATGCGAAAACGATGACGACTGCCGGGCCATCATTCTTACGGGTGCCGGGCGTGGATTTTGCGCCGGCCAGGATTTGTCCGATCGCGATCCTGCGATGCTGGGTGAAAGGCCGGACCTCGGCAAGACGCTTGAGACATATTACAACCCGCTGATCAGGCGCATCCGCAACATGGACAAGGTCATTATCGGTGCTGTCAACGGCGTTGCAGCAGGTGCCGGCGCCAATATTGCATTTTCGACCGATATCGTGCTTGCCGCCAAATCAGCGAAATTCATTCAGGCGTTTTCCAAAATAGGCCTCATCCCGGATGCCGGCGGGACATTCTGGCTGACAAGACGGCTCGGCGAAGCGCGTGCAAAAGGCCTTGCTTTTACAGCTCAACCGCTGCCTGCCGAAGATGCGGCGGATTGGGGGCTGATCTGGCGGGCAGTCGATGATGACAAGCTGATGGAGGAAGCACAGGCACTGGCCCAGCAGATTGCCAATGGACCTTCAGCTTCATACGCCTTGACCAAGCAGGCTATTCACGCCGCATCCGGCAATACGTTGGAAGACCAACTGCAGCTTGAACGGAACCTGCAACGCGAAGCCGGTTTTTCAGACGACTACAAGGAAGGGGTGACGGCCTTTCTTGAGAAACGGCCGGCGAACTTTCGCAAGAAGTAACTGTGAACCGCTCTACCCGCTGACCTTGTCATTGAAATTGCTGAAGAATTTCCCAGCGAGCTTTTTTGACGTCGACTGAATCAACCGGCTGCCAAGCTGGGCCATCTTGCCGCCCACATCGGCCTTTGCAGCATATTTCAAAACCGTAGCATCAGGACCATCTTCGGTCAGGCTGACGTCAGCGCCGCCCTTGGCGAAGCCGGCGACCCCGCCTTTGCCTTCACCAGCAATGGTATATGAGTGCGGGGGTTTGAGATTTTTGAGCTCGACCTGGCCTGTGAATTTGGCCTTGATCGGACCTATCTTGAGCGAAACCGTTGCTTCCATTTCGGTCGGCGATTTCATCTCGAGCGTCTCACAGCCGGGAATGCAGTCTTTCAGGACCTTGGGATCATTAAGTGCTTCCCAGACCTTATCAATCGGCGCTTCAATACGCTCTTCGCCTTCCATGTTTACGGCCATCGGGAATCCTCGCAACAACAGTTCTGATCGCTACCGGTTACAACAGTGCTGTCGCGCTGTCTATTGCGCTTGCGGTTACAGGTGGCATGGCATAACCAACGGAAAACAGAATGGAGACGACATGGCTGAAGGAAAGCCGCTTAAACTCAGATCGCAGGCGTGGTTCGACAATCCGGACGATCCGGGAATGACGGCGATGTATATCGAGCGTTACCTCAATTTCGGCATTACCCGCGAGGAATTGCAATCGGGCAAGCCGATCATCGCCATTGCCCAGACGGGATCAGACCTGTCGCCTTGCAACCGTCATCATGTTGAACTCGCCAAGAGAGTGCGCGAGGGCATCGTTGCTGCGGGGGGCATTGCCTTTGAGGTTCCGGTGCATCCGATCCAGGAAACCGGCAAACGGCCGACTGCCTCGTTGGATCGCAATCTCGCCTATCTTGGACTGGTCGAGGCACTTTACGGGTATCCGATCGACGGTGTTGTTTTGACGATCGGCTGCGACAAGACCACACCAGCGCTGTTGATGGCGGCAGCAACGGTCAATATTCCGGCGATTGCGCTGTCGGTCGGTCCGATGCTCAATGGCTGGCATGACGGCAAGAGGGCGGGTTCCGGCACGATCGTGTGGAAATCTCGCGAACTGCTTGCAGCAGGTGAAATCGACTATGCGGAGTTCATGGCGCGCGTGGCGTCTTCCGTTCCTTCAGTCGGCTATTGCAATACGATGGGTACGGCGACCACGATGAATTCGCTGGCTGAAGCGCTCGGAATGCAGCTACCGGGCTCGGCGGCAATTCCGGCGCCCTATCGTGAACGCGGGCAGATAGCCTATGCGACCGGCCACCGCATTGTCGGCATGGTGCACGAGGATCTGAAGCCTTCCGACATCATGACCCGGGAGGCGTTTGAGAACGCCATCGTGGTCAATTCGGCAATCGGCGGTTCTACCAATGCACCGATTCACATGAATGCGGTGGCACGGCACCTCGGTGTGCCACTCGACAATGACGACTGGCAAAATATCGGCCACGAAGTGCCGTTGCTGGTCAATTTGCAGCCTGCCGGCGAATATCTCGGCGAGGATTATTGTCGTGCCGGAGGCGTTCCGGCGGTGATCGGTGAACTTTTACGCAACGATCTGCTGCCGCATCCGGATGCGGTCACCGCCAATGGACGCAGTTTGCGTGAGAACTGTGCAGAAGCTGTTTCGACGAATGATGACGTCATCCGATCCATCGGCAATTCACTTGTCGAGAATGCCGGTTTCATCAATCTGAAGGGCAATCTGTTCGACAGCGCGATCATGAAGACCAGTGTGATCTCTGAGGAGTTTCGCCAGCGCTATCTGTCAAATCCCGACGATCCGATGGCGTTTGAAGGAACGGCGATCGTCTTCGATGGCCCGGAGGATTATCACGACAGGATCGACGATCCGTCGCTGAAACTTGACGCCAACACAATGTTGTTCATGCGGGGCGCCGGTCCGGTCGGCTATCCAGGCGCGGCAGAAGTGGTCAACATGCAGCCGCCGGATTATCTCATCAAGCAGGGCGTGACGTCTCTGCCGTGTATCGGTGACGGACGGCAGTCTGGAACTTCAGGCTCGCCATCAATCCTCAACGCGTCGCCGGAAGCAGCTATCGGCGGGGGGCTTGCACTACTGAAGAGTGGCGACAGGGTTCGTATCGACCTGAATAATTGTACAGCCAACATACTGATATCAGACGAAGAACTGAGTTCTCGCAAGGAGGAGCTGGAATCGGCGGGTGGTTACAATTACCCCGAACACCAGACGCCATGGCAGGAGATCCAGCGCGGTATGGTTGACCAATTGTCGGAGGGAATGGTGCTCAAGCCCGCGGTCAAATATCAGCGCGTCGCGCAGTCAAAAGGAATTCCGCGCAACAATCACTGATGTTTTCGCGTTCTGGGCAAGACACGCTCAAGTGGTCTACCAGCCCATCTGATTGCGCGGCAAATGCACATTGTCGAATGTTTGTCGGATCTGGTCGTCCAGTTCCCTGGAGACGTGCCGCGGGAAGGAATTGGTCAATATCCGGTTCTTCTCGGCGATTGCCTTTTCAACAATATCCGGTTTGTCTTTTTCGACCCATTCCTTGGGGCTGAGCCTGTCGCCCAGTTGCGGGTAGATGTATTCGGTC
This sequence comes from Rhizobiaceae bacterium, assembly GCA_040830725.1. Lineage (GTDB taxonomy): Bacteria > Pseudomonadota > Alphaproteobacteria > Rhizobiales > Rhizobiaceae > JAWKWH01. The sequence goes on along the minus strand of JBFOMG010000038.1, from coordinate 93,572 downwards.
TGCATCAGGTTGAGCGTCTGCTCATGGCCGAGATAATGTCCCGGACCGTTTTGACAGACATCCGCAATCGTCGCCACGGAGAGTGATTCCTCAGTCACCTCGATACCGCGAACGCAGCGCAGGCACTGGCCAATCAAATCATCGTCGATGATGAGGCTTTCAAGACAAAATCCCATCAGCGAACCGTGCATGCCGGCCGACTCGTAGACCAGATTGAGACCGGAGAGGCCTGCCATGACGTTCGAGATGCCTTTTTCGTAGCCGGCCTGGATATCCGGCAGCTTGGCGTCGGCCATGCCGGAAGCAGAGCCGCCCGGCAGGTCATAATACTGCGCCATCTGTCCGCATGCTGCTGTCAACAGCGCCTGTTCACCCGATCCTCCGGACATGGCGCCTGTTCTCAAATCAGAGACGAACGGCCAGGTGCCAAACATCGCCGGATGGCCAGGTTTCAGCGCATTGACATAGACAAGCCCTGCCAACACCTCGGCGACGGCCTGTACGACAGCGCCAGCGACTGCGGCCGGGGCTGTGGCACCCGCCTGGCCTGCTGACAGAAGCAGCACAGGCATTCCTCCTTTTACACACGCCTCCAATACGCCGCAGGCGTCTTCGGCAAATTTCATTGGTGGAACAACAAAACAGTTGGAGTTTGAGACAAACGGACGGGCGCGGAAATTCTCCTCGCCGCCGGCGATCATATAACAGAGCTTTAGTGCCGCTTCGACATTTTCGCGCACGGTGAAACTGGTGCCGACATGTTTGGTTGTGCCACACAAGGCGGCATAGAGCGTGTTGAAATCAAGATCGGCTGGGTCGGCCATGTCGCGGGCCACCATTGGCCGCTGGAAAAAATGCACATTGTCCAGCGTCTCAACGATTCTGGCGGCGTCATAGATGTCGCGGAGCGTCGATTCACGATATTCGCGATTCTCGACATCAACCAGATGAACAGCCGCGCCGGCGGTACCAAAATGGACACGTTTGCCGCCGGGCTGCAGGTCATATTTTGGGTTTTGAGCGTGCAGGACAAAATTGCGCGCTGCGTTTTCGACGGTCGATAAAACCAGATTACGCGGAAACCGCAGGCGCTCGTCATCACCATAGATTGCGCCGATGCGTGTACATGCTTCGATGCATGACGGAATTGCGTCGGCAAAGCCGACCGTTTCCAGGACGGTCAGTACCGCCTCGTTTATGCTGTCCAGGTCGTTCGCGGATAATGGTTTGTAGGTTCCACCTTCCAAGCCGGCCCGAACCGGTTTGACTTCGTCTGCCAACGGCGCGGCGCGCATGGCGCGCCTGGCCTCGCGCCCTCCGGAGCGTCTGGATGCACCATCATTCCCACGTTCCGGTCGCTGCATTGGCTCACCCACTTCGTGAAATTTTTTCCGGATTTTTCATGGGCACAAGCTCATTGACGATGAGAAATGCGACCACTGATGGCGCAAAAACGCCACGCGCGGCACGAGCAGGTCATTGGTTTTGTATTTCTGCGGCCGCCGCAGCCAATTCAACAACGCCTTTGTCAATGCGGCGCAGTGGGATTGATGATATGCCCAGCCGCATGAAATTCGCAGGTTTGTTGTCTCCCGCAAAGAAGATTGCGCCGGGTTCGACTAGCACTCCCCGTTTCTCGGCGCATGCGGCCAAGAAAGCAGTGTCGACTGAATCCGGCCCCTTCAGCCAAAGCGAGGTGCCGGACTTCGCCTGACCAACAGACCATTCCGGCAAATGTTCCTTGACCGATTGAATGATGCGTTCGCGGCGCTCACCGAAGGCAGCGGCAAGTTTTCTCACCAGTGTATCGTGGTGGCCCAGAGACAGAAACAACGCCACGGATCGCTGGTTATTTGCCGGTGGGTGTCTCAATACGAATCTGCGAAAAGCCCTTAGTTCGGCGATCAAATCAGGAGACGCAACGATGTAGCCAACGCGCAATCCTGGTGCCAATGTTTTCGACAGGGAGCCGACATAGATTACCCTGCCGGACCGGTCCAGGCTCTTGAGCGCCGGCTCGGGTGCGTCATCCAGCAACTGGCTGTCATAGTCATCCTCTATGATGATCATGTCGTTTTGCGCCGCCTGTTCGAGCAACTCCTTGCGTCTTGGCGCCGTCATTGAGACCATGGTCGGGCATTGATGACTTGGAGTCGTAAATGCGAACTGGCAGTTTTTTGGCAACTGCGAGACGATCAGCCCCTGATTGTCGTTGGCAACGGGAACCACATTGGCGCCAGCGAGCCGGAATATGCTGCGTGCATCGGGATAACCGGGATTCTCCATCGCTACTCGCGTACCCTTTGACATCAGCAACGCGGCCAGCATGTAAAGCGCGTTTTGTGCACCGAGCGTGATCATGATCTCTTCCGGCCGGGCGAAAATTCCGCGTTTGGGGAGCATTCTGGCCTGGATTTGCTCGACCAGAAGTGGGTCGTCCTGCTCAAACATATCCGACGCCCAGTTGTTGATCTCAAGCACCGCCAGCGCCATGCGATTGCATTCGCGCCATTCTGCAGTTGGGAACAGGGACGGGTCGAACTGCCCATAAATGAATGGGTAGGCCGAACTCTGCCAGTTTTGAGGCTTGTCGGGTTTGGGAAGATCACGCGCGCTGGTTACAGTCCGTGAACGCCAGTCGACCTGTTTTTGATCGGAAGCTGAAACGGGTTGCGGCTGGTCCGGTGTCGTCAGAACGTCTGGATTGACGAAGTGCCCACGGCGCTCGCGGGCCACAAGAAACCCCTGGTCCACCAATTGTTGAAAGGCGAGAACAACAGTTCCGCGGGCGACCCCGAGTTTCTTTGCCAGGACCCGGCAGGATGGCAGCGGCATTTTCACCGATATCTGCCGATCCAGTATCGCAGCGACGATCGCCTGACGGATTTGCGCCTGGAGTGTTTGGCCGGAACTCGGCGTGATCGAGAACAGGCCCGACCACATTGTGTTATCATTACGTGTCGCCATTGGAATGCCCCGATACGCGGAAACCAAAAACCTGCCCGGTTATATGATGGCCGATGGCTTGGTACAATATCTTTGGTCCAATTAGTGGACACAATCGTGCATGGCGCTTCTTGGCCGCTGAACAACGCTTGAATCGTTCTGGCGCCAGCTTTCTTTGAGATAATATTGAGTGAATTCAGATGCTTAACAAGAAGTAAATATACCTGTGACCCGGCGCACAGCGTTCATGATCGTTCGGAGGCATCTTGGCTTCGTGTTCAACAGCAAACCCAAACACGGAGAATGAAAATGAAAAAGATTATCGCACTTGCTCTTATCACCAGCTTTGCAGTCACCGGCACCGCGATTGCGCGTGGCGCCAATGGACAGGGTGGAAACGGTGGCCAAGGCGCAGCAGGCGACAATGGCGCAGAGCCTGTTGTTGTTCGGGTCGTTCGCGTTCCGCCTACCTACCAGCCTCGCCTGAAGCCGCAGCATTGTCATATTGCTGGTGAAGTTGCCGCAACGGACTATGAGTGTGGCCACAACAGCCGCTAAGTCCGGCTGAACTGACCTCCTTGCGACCGGCCTGCCTCCCGGCAGGCCGGTTTTCCATGTAATTTCCGATACGTAAAAGGCGTGTTATGTTCGTATATTATTGATTGTGCGAGGATCAACGATGGTTTCACTCAAGACATTTTCATTGTTCAGTTCTTTGAGCGATGTCCAGGATCAGAAGTGGTCTTCGCTTTGCAATGTCACTGAACATGGTGAGCACGAACTCATCGTCGACTTTCTCGACGAAAGCCATGATGTTCGCTTCATCATCAGCGGCAGGGTCAGGGTGATTCTGCGATTTGCCACCGGCCAAGAGGCGATTCTTGGCGAATTCGGCGACGGGGATTTCTTTGGCGAGCAGGCGGCCATTGACGGCCAGGCGCGATCGGCCAACATCACGGCGATGGTTTCAACAAAACTCCTGTCCGTACCGCGCACTGTGTTTGTCGATATCATGCGTGATGCGCCCGACGTCGCCATCGAGCTTCTGAAAATCCTTTCCGCGCGGATTCGCGATCTCAACATGCGGGTCGCCGAGCGCTCATTCCTCAAAGCAAAGTACCGTCTCTACAGTGAACTGCTCCGACTATCACGTCCCCGAATGGGCCATCAGGGTCAGAGGATCGTTTCGCCCCCACCGGTTCAGCAGGCGCTAGCTGAGCGGATTGGCTGCAGTCGCGAGGCAGTTTCACGCGAGATGGCATCCCTGGATCGGGCGGACGTTATAGAGCGCGCTCGCGGTGGTGTTGTGCTGAAAGATGTTCAGGAACTTTCCCGGCGCATCTCAGCTGGTTGGAACGACACCTCGTGACCGAAAAAAAGTCCGCTTAACTGCGGTCATACGTGCTGAAGGTTTCGATTGTCTCTTCAAATCCCTGAAGCTCGACTGGACCGAGAGGGTTGAGCGGCGCGGAAACCGAGGCGCAAAATCCGGGGCCTGTCAGCAGCGGTACACCGACTTTCTTTGTAGCGCCCTCAAGCCTGGAAGCCATGTTCACGGTGTCTCCGATGGCGGTGTAGTCGATACGGCGCGCCGAACCAAAATTTCCAACCGAGCACACACCTGTTTCCAACCCGGCACCGACGCGCAAGGATGGTAATCCTTGCGCTTCCAGTCTTTCATTTTCAGCCTGAACGCGATTTATGATCGCCAAGGCCGCGGACAGCGCCCGGTCGGCATGATCGGGGACTTCAATCGGGGCATTCCAGATGGCCAGCACTGCGTCGCCCATGAATTTGTCTATTGTGCCGTCACGTTTCAGGATTTCATCCGTCGCAATTCCCAGGAAGTGATTGACAACAGTGACGATTTCGCTTGCTGCGAGCGTGTGAGTCATTGCAGTGAATCCGCGAATATCCATGATCAGGACGGTCACCTCGCGCTTTTCGACGGCGATCATTGCCTCAGCGTCGCTTTTGGCTAGCTGGCGAACGATGGCCGGCGACAGAAATTGCGAGAACTGGCGAGCCAGAATTTTGCGCCTTTGGTCGGCGACGCGAAAATTGGCATAGCCGGACGCCATGGCAACCAGCAGCAGGCCGCCTGCCGGTTGCAGACCCTCATACAGCTCCTGTTGCAAGGCAAACGCGGCCAATCCGCCGATGAAAGGCGAAGTGATGATCAACAACAGGGCCGTCACTGACACCACTGGCCGAACACTTATCATCCCGGCGAATATCAGGATCAGCACCGAACCGGCGGCAAACCAGCCCCGCTCAAGCCATATCGCCGATGGTGGTTCTGCCGGATATTCGCCAGTGAGGATCTGTTCTATCAGCATCGCGTGGATGTCGGCCCCGAGCCTGGCGACCTGCGCTGGCGTTGTGTGATACTGATCGAGTCCCGCCGCATTGACGGCAATAACCGCGATGGCCCCGGCAAGCGCCGGCGATGTTTCTCCTTGCAAGAGTGGTGCCGCCGAGACTGCGGCAACACTGCCAAAGCGCTCGCGAAGCAGGACCGATCCATCCGGGTTGAGCGGAACAATGTTATTGCCAAGCTTGAGCGCATCAAAGCCGCCGGATTCCATTCTCGCCGCAAACCCCGTCTCTCCGATGTGAAGCCTGACGAGTTCCAGGGCGAATGATGGCCACAACCGGACGCCATCCGCATCGGATTGCAACCACACGAGGGGCAGTCTTCGCAATGTGCCATCCCCGTCCGGAATTGCCCTGATGATTCCAAGACCGGCTGCGGCGTCATTCAGCTGGCTCATCGAACCAATGGTGCCCTCAAATGACGGAAGCCTGTCTGGAACGTTGCCGACCAGCGACCAGCCCGCCTTCGGTTCCAGCTGATTGGCCGCAGGGACATTGTTTGTGCTCACCGCCAGAACCGTGGGTGCGCTGGCCAATGCCATGGCCAGAAGATTGTCACCTTCGGCGCCTCCAGACGCCGTGTCAGGCTCCGGAAACAGTATATCCAATCCGATCGCGGTCGCGCCGGACAAGCGCACGGCATCGACCAATCGTGCGACCTGTCCGCGGTTCCATGGCCAGCGACCGAATTCCTCAAGGCTTTCATCGTCGATGGCGACAAGGACAACCGGCGAGGAGATTGCGGGTGCGGGAAGCAGCGTCTGATAAACGTCAAAGGTCTTGCCGCGGAACGCCGACAAGGCGTTGTCAAACGTGATGTGTAAAACAAGCAGAAGTACCGACAGAACTGCGGCGCCGAGCCATGCCCCGCGTTTCAAGTTACAGGTCCCTACTGCCGGCCGAGCGGATCGTTGTGGAAATTCGGCTGACGGTAGGGATCACCTCTCGGCAATGATCCGTCCCGCGATCCACAGCGTTTCAATCGTCGCGCTGCCTTGGAGGCGCAGGCAATGTCGGCATCGATTCCACTTCCCTGTCGCCCCGGAACTCCGGTTCCGGCAATGCGATCGGTGCTGTCGAGGACTGCGAACTTGTTGCGTCCGCCCGGTCCAACCTGGAGCTCACTGCCGTTGGAAATGCACGAGAATCCGGGTTTCGTAATAATCCTCTTGCGCCCGCCCATAATGCAGGTCAGTTGTCCGGCGCGCAAAATTCCTTCCGACAGTTCTTTGCGAACCGAAACCTCAACGATCCCACCACGAACACCGAGCACCATGTGCGGTGTGCGCACATTCATGCGGCCGCGTTTGGATATCTGACCGCCATAGAGCCTGATCAAACCGCTATTTGCGCGAAGGGTGGAGCGCCCGCGTTTGGTCGAGGGATTATAGACAAATTCATCGATCACCAGACTGGCGTTTGGCCCGATCTTTGCGCTGGATTCATCGTCGAACACGATCATGCCAAGCCCGGTTGCGTTGCTCTTCAACCGGTCGTTCAGGAAGATGTCGGCTCCAACGCCGAGTTTTGGCCCGTTTGTCCGGGAGACGACGGTCTGAAAAGCGGTCATTTTGCCAACCTGCTGCGCCAGCGCTTGCTGACCGGAGACCATCGTTGCCGAAGCAACCAGCAGTGAAGCGATCAAAATGCGTTTCATCTCCGGTCTCCTCAAAACAGTGAAATCGTGTAGCTCAGCGACACGTCGAATTTCGACTGATCGCGCGAAGGTAAATTGGTGTAGTCGGTCTCCCGGTAGCTTAGGTCGAGATCGATCCGGCTGATGTCGTCAATCTGCAGGCTGTGGGCCCAATAGGTCCGCCAGTAGCCGCCGAAATATGGAAATGCCGGTCCAAGAAAGAAGTTGGTGACTTGAATGTCGGCGACCGCAATGCCTGCGCTTTGGGTCCATACAGCGCCGTTTTCAAATGCTTTCACCTGGCCTGCATAGCTCAGTTCCGCTTCGTAAAGATGTGCAACCTCGCCAAATCCCTGGACGCGATCGATATATCCGCGGCCTGCAAAACCGAATGTGTGGCTGTTGAATACCCGCCATGTGAGACCCGCTTCAAAGGTGTAGCGCTCATCTTCGAACAGTAGTGCATCTGAGGCACCGAGCCATGCGTAGCCGCCTTCCGCGTAGACGAATGTATTCGCCGTCGGCGCAGCGGTAAGCCTGGCTGTTCCTCCGTAGGCACTGCGATAGAGCCCAAAGTCAAAGGTTTCGTAGTCTGCATAGCCGGTAAGTTGGGCCCTGAGTGTCGGGATCAGCTCCGTGGGCAGTCCAACATCAAGCGTCACCCCCGCCCGGCCTTGGGGTGCATAATAAACACCACCTATGCCAGAGAAACTGAAATCGCCGAACCTGCGCTGCGCAGTAAACTGGCCAAATGCCAGAATCGCATTATTCGTCGATGTTTCAAGATCAAACCGGACTTGCGCTGTTGCAACAAAGAACGGGTTGATGTCGGTCCGGTCCGTCCAGGGAGCGGTTGGCTGAAAATCTATTGATTCACTGCGAACACCCGTTGTGAGGTCGAGGAAACCGGAAATGCCGGCCAGCGACCGCTCTATACTCGCCTGAAGCCGGAGGGCAGATCTTTCGTCGCCGGCATCAAGCGTACCGACATCGAGCGCAATCTCCACATGGCGCGCTGCGAGCTCGCGCGAACCGACATTGTGATACAGCCTGGCTGCAATCAAATGAGCCTTCGCATCCAGCGGAAAGTTGATCAAATGTTCTTCGATGGTCGACAAGGCCTGATCGTATTGCCCGGCCTCGACTGCAACCCGAACAAAATCGGACAGTGCAGAAGTGTTACCGGGATTGCCGACGCGCCTGGCAAATGCTTCCTGGTATTTTGACTCGAACGATTGGGCGCTGGCAGGAGCGATGACGCCACCTGCCAGTAAAACCATCGTCAAAGCGAAGACCGACTTGCGCATTTGCACTACTTCCTCGCTTGCCCCGGAACAAAACCGCCCATAAGTACCAGTTTCTTGCAGCAAAGCAGCATGAGCGGTCAAGACCGGTTGCGACTGTGATCGTTGCACGGCGGTGACAGTAGGCAAAAATAGAGGGCTTACATTATTCATGCATCAATCATGCACGAACAGCCTTTTCGGCGGTGTGACGTTGGACACAGCTGCGTCACACCATCGGCAGTAGGGTTTTCTCGAGCGCCGCAATCGGGCGGCAGCCATGAACAGGAGAGAGAACCATGTTTAAGAACACTTTGATTGCCGCCGTTGCCGCTTCCGCAGTTCTCGGTGCTTCCGTACAGACTTCAGCTGCCTTGCCGCTGGACGTTGACACTTTGAAATCCGCGAACTCGTCCCAAGTCCAGACGGTTGGCTGGACGACCAAGCAAAAGCAGGCTGCCGGTTGGGGCGCTGCTGCTGGTGTCGTTGGCGGCTTGCTGCTTTCGGGCGCCATCAACAAGAAAAAGAAGAATAATGCCTTGAAGCTGCACATCGCTTACTGTTCAGGAAAGTGGCAAACCTACAATCCTGCCACCAACATGTACATGTCGACGACCGGCCCGAAATACTGCTACTCGCACTATCTCCACTAAGGTCAAATCCCGCATGCAAAAACCCGGCTTTTGGCCGGGTTTTTCGTGTTTTCTCGATGAACTTGACTAGGCGGCGGCCTGCAAATGGCGGAAGCGGTCCATCAACAGGGGCCGGTCAAACGGCTTCATGATATACCCTGCCGCTCCAGCACGTTTGGAACGCATGATCGCACCGATATCCATTTCCGGAATGCAAATGGCAATGTTGGGCGATTTGGTGGCCCCACCGATTTGTTTCACCTGTTCGATAAAGTCGGTGACCTCCATGTCGGGAAGGACCCCGTCAACAATAATCACATCCGGCATTTCTGCCGAGCACATCCCAATGGCTTCCTCGCCGCTCGAAGCTTCGACCACCAGCATTTGCGGGCCGGCCAGAATTCGCTTTGCGACTTTGCGGATGACACTCGAATCATCAACGATCATGCAGCGTTTCATGGCTCTTTTCCTTTGTACGCCAGCGCTTCCGCTCTTCCGGTTGCGCCCCTGTTATAGGCTGGATGTTAGGGCATGCGGGTAAACACAGGGAAAAGAGACACGGTAAAGTATTCGCTGGTAAACAGGCTTAAGGAGCGGTTTACAGACAATTTGCACAATTTTAATCACAGCGCGCCGCAGGGCAGCCTGAATCTTAACGGCAGCGGAAAGGCCTCGCCGAGGAGACAGTACCCTCGCGGATCGCTTAACAGAGTGCGGTGGTCAGGACGCTTTCAATACGATTTCGTCGGGATTTACCCGAATATCGATTGTCATTTCCGCCTCGCGGGCAAGCAGCAACGTGTAATATGGCTGTACCGCATGCGCATCGATCGCCTCTTCGGGCGGTTGCCCGGAATGCAGTTCAAGGAATTTTGGCGGTACACGCATCATCGGACCCGTTGCGCGCAAGGTAAATTCGGGCTTGTCGCTGCCGGTTTCAAGCGAAACGCTGATCTCACCTCCGCGGGGGATGGCAGCATTGGCGACGAGCAGCAGATTGAGCAACAATTTAACCTGATTTTTCGGCAGCAAAGCCCTGGTGCCGGACCAGGTGAAATCCGGTTTTTCGTTGGCCATATAAGCACTTGCTACTGCTTCGGCATCGCCGGTATCGATTTGCATTCCCGCTGATCCGGCAGCGCCAAATGCAATTCTCGCATACTGCAACCTGGCCGAAGCGTTGCGAGCGCTGGCGCGTATCAGGGCCATCGCGTCGTCATCCGCACCACCTTCGTCCAGCAATTCCAGACCATTGTTGATGGCACCCACCGGGGAAATGATGTCATGGCATACACGGCTGCACAGGAGCGCCGCCAGTTCAGGTGCACCAAGTGTCAATATCTCGCCCATCAATGGCTCCTACATATTGTTTTCTGTCGTTGATACACAGCCGAATCACGCACCCAAACTGGTCCACAGCGATACATAGATGCTACTTGAACAGCAAGGATCATGGCCGTTTTGCGCCCCAATCCCAAGATTGCCGTCAAATTACCACCATGACGCCACTATTTTGGCCTGCGTAAATACGAACATTAATGGTTGAAAAAGGATTACGCGGTAGCGTTATCATATTGTTGACAGACCCGCCGATCGCCTCAAAGACGTTAAAAGGCGGGTTTGTGGTGCTTGTTCAGGCTTGGAGAACATCCTCATGTCTATTAAATTTTTGCTTCGCCGCATTCCGGTTGTTCTGGCTGCTGCGGTACTGTCCGCCGGCCTGATATTAGGCGGTGTGTCGGACAGCCGTGCCTCCCAGGGGTACACCGCCCAGGAAATCGTCGATTCCGGTCATCAGTTCTTTGGCGCGACATCCGGGGGGCTTGCCTCGGTTATCGAAACGATTTTCTCGAAATATGGTCTTCCGAACGGCTATGTGCTTGGTGAGGAAGGTGCGGGCGCCATTGTTGGCGGCCTGACCTATGGCGAAGGCACCCTCTACACCAAGAATGCCGGTGATCACAAAGTCTTCTGGCAAGGTCCGTCGGTCGGCTGGGATTTCGGGGCAAACGGTTCTCGCCTGATGATCCTGGTCTACAATCTCGATCAGGTTAATTCGCTTTACAAACGCTTTGGCGGTGTTGCCGGATCGGCTTATGTCGTTGCCGGTCTCGGTTTCAATGTTTTGAAAAACCGCAATGTGCTGCTGGTGCCGGTCAGAACCGGCGTCGGAGCGCGGCTTGGTGTGAACATCGGATATCTGAAAGTTACGCCCAAACCGACCTGGAATCCCTTCTAGAATTCCGTTTGGAGAGATAGTGGCCTGCCAGGGGTTTCAGCAAGGATCCACTTGGCAGGCCATCGTTATTTATGGCGGACAGTTGCGACGCAAATGGCTTGCCCGTCTTTCGAAGCTTACGCCATAATATTCCCGCTTCGCGCGCTGAAACTCGAAAACCTTCAATATGGAGTCGAATTCCCGGTAACCGCGCAGCAGGCCTTCCTTGGCCATGCGCCTGATCGAAAGGCAGTCGGCTGCCTCAACGAGCTCGGCTCGCAGCGGCCCGCCATTTGCCAAAGCCCGCCATGAGCCGGAATGGCTGACCAATGTGGCCAACTCGCAAGCAGAAAAATACTCAAAAGCGACGACTTCAAAAGCATGTTCACGGATAATGGATTCATCGGCGATTAGCCGCATTGATCTTTTGGGCCCGGAGGCAAGCTCAACGGTCACGCGATACCGCGATATTCCAGTATCCATTTCCATCCAGCGCTTGTCGACGGAGCAACGATAGCGGAATTGCAACTCATCCACCGCGCTCCCGGCGTTCGCCGGCTGTTGCACGAACGACAGTGTTGCCGCGCTGATCGCCACACCGACAGCAACCAACATGAACCTGCGCAGTCTTGTGCCAATGCCGTTCATCCTCCTGCCTCCTGCTCGATCAGCCAATCTTTCCAGGCTGCCCGATCACTCAGGCATTGGGTGGCTGGGATGTTCATGCAGTGGGTTAGCGGAGGCAAATTGAGCGAACCGCTGCCTGCCTGGTTAATCAGATTGTTCAGTTGCTCTTCAAACTCCTTGCCAAGCTGGTTGGCGTTGTTGACACCGTTTGGTGCCTGCAGCACCTGTGCCATGGCGATCAAAGCGGAGTGCGGAAAATATTGTGAGGAAAACTCCATCGACAACTGCCGGATCAAATCCGGTTGGCTGTTGTCGAGAATTGCCGCTTTTAATGCCTGCTCGAAACTGTCATCAGATATTCGTTGTATGGCGCTGCTGAACGCGCCATTTCTAAGCGCGGAGAATGCGTCGGCGATATCATACATATCCACCGTACGTCCGGTCAGTCCGTCAGTGATGAAGGTCTGAACATGCCGGACAATGCCTTCTGTGTCTTCTTCGTGAAACCGCCCCAGCGTAAGAAATGGCTTCGCTGAAGGTATATCCTTGTTTTCCTGGTATGCTTTGGCAATGCGCTCGATAAAGTTGGAGCTTTTGCCAGCCCGGTAGAACATGTAATCGATGAGAAGCGGGATTTCGTCGCGCAAAACGAATTCCTTGCGGATGATCTCCGCCGCCGCATCGCTGTTGCGGATCAAATCCGTCATGACATCGACATTTTCATTGTCGGCAAAGCTGTTCCAGAAATCGCTGTCTGCCTTGTCCAGCGTTTCGAACATCAGTTTGACGGCACTTTCCGGCGCAACCCGGACAAGCACCTGCATGGCGGGATTTGCGGTCAGTTCGCTGATGTTTTCCTTGGTATCCTTGTTGACCTTGGCCTTCAGAATGTCCTTGTACTGGGCAAGGTCCTGATCGGATTCCACGATCATTTCAATCAAATCGGACTGGTCTGTCTCAATCGCGACCGTGACGATGATCTTCTCGTCTTCCTTGTCCGGATATAACTGCCACAGATTGAGAAGTGCAAAACGCGCCTCCTCGGGCTTTCCAAGCGATTTGAAAAGTTTCTCAAACTTATCGACCTTGGCGATGAGGTATTTTTCCTGGGCTTCGTTGAGCTGGGTATAGGCCGTCAATCCGCCGGATAGCAGGCCGCTAAGCAAACCGACGACGGAAGCAATAATTGTCGACCAGTTCATGACGCAACTCCCATGGATAATTCTGTGGTACTACTTTACGCGTGAAGTAGTGTCGCGCCCAATCGATATTACCATTATTGTTCCGGTCTAACAATTCATCTTTAAAAAACAGCGTAATACTCGGAACAATTGCCTGGAACGCGCTCAGCAACCGACGATTTGACCAAGATTTGATCTTCATCTTCAAATAAAACGGCGTGAATGCGATCTGACAATTTCTCCGCCGCTGCCAGCGGTTGCGTGATAGGATTTCCGGACGGCACTTTGTCTTGTCCAGAAAAGGGAAAACTGCGCGGTGACCAAGACGATCGGATTTCTGGGGACCGGCCACCTGGCGTCCTACACAATTGCGGCATTGCGCAATGGTGGCCATGCCGGGGATATTATTCTGTCGCCAAGAAATGCGGCGGTCGCTGAACGGCTTTCGCGGGATCATGTCTGTGAGGTCATGAACTCAAACCAGGACGTGGTGGACAGAGCCGGTATTGTTGTCTTGTCAGTCCGCCCGCAGCAATTGGCTGCACTGGTTGAAGGCCTGAGATTCCCTGATGACCAGATTGTGCTCTCGGCAGTTGCGGCGACCCGTCTCGATGATTTGAAGGCGTATTCCAATCTTCCGCAAACGATCGTGCGGTTCATGCCTTCAAGCTTCATCGAAGCCGGTGACGCCATATTTCCGTTGTTCCCAAAAAACGAGGTGCTCGAAGAACTGCTTGGCGCTTTGGGGTCCGTCGTAACCTTTGATACTGAGGCACAATTCGAGTTGGCGATGATCGCTTCCTGTGCCTATGCATGGGTCTATGACATTGCCGATGAGCTCACCGAGTGGTTTACATCCGCGGGTTGGCCTGCCGATTTGGCGCGAGACATGGCGCTCCGCCACATTCGTGGCGCGACCACCTATGCGCTCGCCAATCCCTCGTCATCGCTTGCCGACATTTCTGCCGGTATCGCGACGGAAGGCACATTCACCAAACTGGGCCTGGAGCATCTTCGCAGCGCAGGAGCCATTTCCGTCTGGAGCGATGCGCTCGATCTGCTGCGGTCGAAACTCGAAAACCGGTAAGCAGAGTGATGGTTGGTGGCGGTGCTAATGCCAAATGCTGATTGCGCTCGACCGCGCCGAGTGCTTAAGTTGCCTGTGAATTGACGTATACGTAAGTTGAGGATTTCCATGATAATCAATGGTCAGGTCGCCGTGGTAACAGGCGGAGGTTCAGGTCTGGGCGCAGCGACAGCCCGCGCGCTAGCTGAAAAAGGCGCTTCGGTCGCGGTACTCGATGTTGCAATGAAGAATGCTGAAGCAGTCGCCGATGAGATTGGCGGTCATGCCGTTCATTGTGACGTTTCAAGTTCCGAGGCGGCCGAAACGGCAATAAACGCAGTTGTTGAACGGCTCGGAGAGCCACGGATTCTTGTAAACTGTGCCGGTATTGGCCTGGCAATGAAGACCGTGTCCAAGGACGGCGTGCACCCATTCGACCTTTTTAACAAAGTCATTCAGGTCAACCTGTCGGGTTCGTTCAACATGATCCGGCTTGTTGCCAATATTACCCAGAATCTCGATCCGCTTGAGGGCAATGAACGCGGCGTGTTTATCAACACGGCCTCGGTTGCCGCATATGACGGTCAGATCGGTCAGGCGGCCTATTCGGCGTCCAAGGGCGGCATCGTAGGTATGACTTTGCCGATCGCCCGCGACCTCGCCCGTTCGGGAATTCGTGTCGTCACGATTGCGCCGGGACTGTTCAAGACACCGTTGCTTGCCGGATTACCCGAGGAGGCGCAGGTTTCTCTGGGGCAACAGGTTCCGTTTCCCCCAAGGCTTGGAGACCCTTCCGAATATGCGGCACTTGCTGTCCACATCGCCGAAAACCAGATGCTGAATGGTGAGACCATTCGCCTTGACGGCGCAATTCGCATGGCGCCGAGATAGGATAGGGCCGATCGCCGTGGCCGACACAAACCATGCCAGAAAATCCGGCCCGTTAGCCGGTTTACGAATAATCGAGATGGCCGGATTGGGCCCGGTTCCCCTGGCGGGTTTGTTTCTGAGTGAACTTGGGGCGGATGTGGTGCGCATCGACCGGATCAAGTCGGCGAGTTCTTTTCTGCGGTTGCCAGCAGAGGCAGATATTGACCGGCTTGGACGCCCGGGCGTCAAGGTTGATCTGAAATCAGACCAGGGCAAAGGATTTCTGCTGGAGCTTTGTGCAAATGCTGATGTTTTGCTGGAAGGATTTCGCCCTGGCGTCATGGAGCGGCTGGGACTTGGACCGGAGGAATGCCTCGGCGCCAACCCGGGGCTCGTCTACGGCCGCATGACCGGGTTTGGCCAGGATGGTCCGTTGGCTGACCGGGCCGGCCACGACCTGACGTATCTCTCTTTGTCCGGCGTGCTGAGCGCTATCGGACCTGAAGGGGGCAAGCCGGTTCCGCCACTTAATCTCGTTGCCGACTACGGCGGCGGAACCATGTTTCTGATCACCGGAGTGCTGGCAGCACTTTTGGAGCGGTCGCATTCCGGACGTGGTCAGGTTGTTGATGCGGCAATGATTGACGGCGTCTCCAATTTGGCTTCTCTGTTCTTTGCGCTGAGTTCGAACGGAATGTGGCAGGATCAACGTGGTACAAACCTGCTCGATTCCGGTGCGCCGTTTTATGATACTTATCAGACTGGCGATGGCCGTCATGTTGCGGTTGCCTGCCTTGAGCCGCAGTTCTTTGCCGAGTTTGCGGCGATAATCGATCTGCCGGAAGAACTGGCGAAAGCGCAATATGACCGCAGAAAATGGCCGGAAATGCGCGCCGAGATAGAGCGAAGGATTTCAACGAAATCCAGAGACGAATGGGCAGAGCTGTTTGAATCGACGGACGCTTGTGTCGCGCCTGTTTTGAGCATGTCTGAAGCACCTGAACATCCGCACAACAAATCAAGGGGCACTTTCGTTGACGCAAGGCCAGCGCCGGCGCCACGGTTCTCCCGTACACCATCGGCGAGTGCGCAAGTGCCTGCCAACGACAAGGCATCGATCGCCGCACTCTTAACGCGGTTTGGCATCAGCGCTTCGACGACCCGCGACCTGTTGGCAGCTGGCGCAATTGCTGTTTGACCATGGCACCTGCTGATAGAAAAAAGGAAATTCTCCAGCCAGTTGATAATGAGGCTATTGCACTGGCGCGCAACCTTTTGCGGACCGCACGTTACGGTGCGCTGGCAACGCTTGATCCTGAAACGGCAAGCCCTGTAGCCAGCCGTGTAGCAACGGCAACCGACGTGGATGGTGCGCCACTCATTCTTGTTTCAGCGCTTGCTCCACACACTGCTTCAATGATCGCGGACACACGATGTTCGCTGATGGTCGGGGAACCCGGCAAGGGTGATCCGCTGGCACATCCGCGCATGACGCTGCATTGTCATGCCCGAAAACTTGACCGGGACCACGTTACCGGCAGACACGCAAGGCGCCGATATCTTAACCGTCATTCCAAAGCTTCCCTATATGCGGACTTCGCCGATTTTTCCTTTTTCCGCCTGGAGGTGATTTCCGCCAGTCTGAATGGCGGATTTGCGCGTGCTTATGTGTTGGGTTCCGATCAGCTTTTGTTGAACCATGCGGCGATTGCCCAGTTCGCCGAAGCCGAACAATCCGTGCTTGACCACATGAACACTGACCATGCCGATGCGGTCGGCCGGCTAGCGGAACGCGCGGGTGAGGCAACACACAAGAAGTGGAAATTGACGGGGGTGGATCCGGAAGGCTTTGATCTTGCCCACGGCGATTCTACGCGCCGGGGTGTGTTTCCTGATATGTTGGAGGCGCCTGAAGATTTCCGCGATGCGTTTATCACATTGTCGCGATCAGCCAAAAACGCCTGATAACGATCACGAATGCAGTTTTTGATAAAAAATTATCGAATGCTGGTTGAATTTATTAACATATATAGTATCAGTATTTCAGCGGATGCTGGTCGAAATGCACTAAGCTGGCATACCGCAAACACAAATTGAATTCCCCCATGTTCAATTTTGTGAGTAGCAACCAAGGTGAAATGGGGCCTTCCATATGTACGAAAACGTAACCAAAGAGCACACTTATTGTGCTGAAATTTTGTCTGCGCTTGGAAATGAGCGGCGTCTGCTGATCATGTGCCACCTGCTGGGTGGCGAATACTCGGTGGGAAAGATAGCCGACTTGGTAAAGCTGAGCCAATCTGCATTGTCACAACATCTGGCGAAATTGAGGGCGTTGAACCTTGTTCAAACCCGGCGTGACGGGTAGACAATTTACTACACATCCAACAGTTCCAGAGCGGGTAGTATCGTAAATGCGCTCAACCACATGTTGGAAGCCAGTCCAAAGGCTTAGAACAACAGACCGGCCCGCGGCTTGACCAAGGTCGCGGTGCGGCGCCATCCTCCGTCGTGTGTTCCCAAAATCAATTGGGGACACGTGACGGAATGCGCCCTTTGACCGAACTCGTTCAAATTTGCGACCCGGATGACCTGCGGGTTTCAGCCTACCGGGACATCCGTGAACGTGACCTTGTTGGCCGCCGCGGCAGATTTGTTGCAGAAGGAAAGGTCGTTCTTCGGGCACTGCTGGAGAGTTCACGGTTCGAGGCCGAATCGATCCTGATATCGGAGAACAAGATCAATGGTCTTGCTGAGGTACTGGTCGGTGTCTCCTCTGGGACGCCGGTCTATGTCGCGCCGAGTGCGATCTTGGAAAAGATCGCCGGCTTTGCATTACACCGGGGAATTTTGGCCATCGGTAAAAGGGTGGATGCGGCTGAGCCGGAAGTTCTGGTATCGCAACCTGACCAACCATGCTTGCTGGTCATCTGTGTCGGAATTTCCAACCATGACAATGTCGGATCAATATTTCGCAACGCGGCTGCATTTGGCGCTGATGCGGTGTTGCTGGATGAAACGTGTTGCGATCCGCTTTACCGGAAGGCGCTCAGGGTTTCCGTTGGCTCTGTGCTAAAGGTTCCCTTCT
Organism: Rhizobiaceae bacterium; assembly: GCA_040830725.1. GTDB lineage: Bacteria > Pseudomonadota > Alphaproteobacteria > Rhizobiales > Rhizobiaceae > JAWKWH01. The sequence goes on along the minus strand of JBFOMG010000038.1, from coordinate 75,649 downwards.
TCAGGGGCCGAAGTGCAAACGAATTGATGGAACTTTTGGCAGACCGGCAAATTGAAACCTACGCGATGTCTCCTTCCGGAGGCGTCGAATTGGAAGCGCTCAACCCTTCGCGGCGATCCGCAATCATGTTCGGCAGCGAAGGGCCAGGTTTGCCGGAGGAAATCCTCAACCGTGTGCAAAGCGTCCGTATCGCAATGATGGAGGGAATTGACAGTCTGAATGTCGGCGCAACATCAGCAATCGCATTGCATATGTTTCGCGGTGCTCTGACGACTTAGCTGGGTTCGGTAAGCATCTCGCAGAGAATTTGCCCACCGGGCAGCCGGAAAGTCACTTGACTTCGGTTTGCCCGGCTGACAGCGCTGCTTCGCGTAGTGCGCGAACCCGGTCTGCTATGCTCGACGATTTGTCGGCCAAGCCTTTTTGGCTCTTGCCATTGCGGATTATCTTGGAGATTTCCGAATCCGGTCCATCTAGCATCGCAGTCAGGTTGACGATTTCGGCCGCCAGGTGATTTATCTGAACCCTCAACTCTGCGTTTTCGCTCTCTGCAGCATCGGAATCAAGGTCACTGACGATCGCCGGCGTTCCGTTTCCGGATTTCAAACGCCTGTTCTCCGCGACAACCTTTTTCAGCCTGTTTTCAAGCCGTGACCGGTCCTCTTCCAGCTGGAAAACCTTTTTTTCGAGCGCTGCATCGTTGGTGGGCACAGGCTTGGTCTCCTTGGTTCCGCGCTCCAATTGAGCTTCCAGTTTGATTCGCTGTTTTTCGGATTCTTCCAGTTGAAGGCGGATTTCCCTGTCAGCGCCAGTGCCTTGCTTGATCCTGTCCTTCAATCGCGCAAGTTCCTTTTCCCGCCGGTCAAGTTTCTCTTCCGCATCGGTCATCGCTGAAATCATTTGCTCGATCTTCGTTTCGAGCACATCAATTTTCTTTGCCTTTGCCGCCAACTCCCTTTCGGCGACTTTACGCGTGGCAGAGTGTTCGCGGGCTTCAGCCTGCACCTCGTCGCGCACCTGCTTCAAGGCATCGATCTCTCCAGAAAGTTTTTCGATTTTCGCGTCCCGGGCGACCAGTTCGATCTGGCGGTTGCTGGAAACGAGCGAGGCTTCGTCGTAAAGCCGGGCGATGCGCTCGTTTTCGGCGATGTGCTGCTCGATCTGGTCACACGCGCTTGAAAGTTCGCCTGAAAGCGATGCGCCTTCCTTTTCCAGCGATTCAATTTTTGAATTGAGTTCCCTGATATCTGCTTCCAGACCTTCAATCACTTCCGCCTGGTCATTGTTTTCTTCGTTCAGCTGCCGGATCTCCTCCAGCCGTCCGCTCAATTCCGCTTTTTTTGCGGTCAAGTTCTCGTTTTGCACCCTGAACTTTGTTTCCAGGCGCCGGATGGACATCGCGGCTTCAGCGCGCACCTGGTCCTTTTCCGCCCGCAATTCTCCCGAAGACAGGGGAACGGTTGCCTCGATTCGCCGCTCGGTCATTGCCACAGCGCGCCGCCAAACCACCGGCGCGAGCATCAACGCCAGTAAAATGGCAGACAAAAAGCCAAGCAACAAAAACAGGGTTGATTGTACCACCGCTAGTTCCCGAGACAGGTAACGATCCGAACCAAAACGTGATTGTCGCACGCCGGAACGCACTGATCCAGTGCGCTTCGTCACATACCGTTCAATATTGTTAAAAAGAACGCCCGGGTGGCACCCGGGCGTTTGCGGTAGCCGGTATGTTCCAAGGCGTCAAGCGTTTGCCGATGCAACTGCTCTTTTCGCCATCACGGCGATCAGATTGGCACGATAGTCAGCCGACGCATGAATATCTTCCATCAGATCATCGGAGGAAACGGACACACCTTCCAAGGCGGACGCATCAAAACTTTTCGAGAGCGCCGCTTCAATGAGTTTTGACCGGAACACGCCATCATCGCCTGCACCGGTGACAGCGGCGCGAACGCCATCCTTGCCTTTGGTTACGAAAACGCCTGTCATCGCATAGCGCGAAGCCGGATTGGGGAATTTCGCATAGCCTGCCTTGGCTGGTGCGGTGAATGAAACCGACGTTATGACCTCGTCATCCTTCAGGGCGGTTTCAAACAGGCCCTTGAAGAATTTGTCGGCCGAAATTTCCCGCTTGTTGGTCTTGATTGTTGCACCGAGTGCAACCATCGCTGCCGGATAATCAGCCGCCGGGTCGTTGTTTGCGACTGATCCGCCGATCGTGCCCATATGGCGCACATGCGGGTCGCCGATATGCGCCGCCAAGTGGCAAATAGCCGGGCAAGCCTTGGCCAGCTTGGCGTTGGCCGCCACTTCGGCGTGGGTCGCACCTGCGCCTATGGTGACATTCTTGCCCGAGACCTTGATGCCCTTCATGTCGCCAATGTGACTGAGATCAATCAGGTCGCTTGGAGCAGCGAGCCTGGCTTTCATGGCGGGAATGAGCGTTTGTCCGCCTGAAAGGAATTTGGCGTCATCGGCTTTCTTTGCTGTCTTGACCGCATCCGCAACGGAGGCAGCCCGTGAATAGTTGACTGAATACATTAGTTTGTCCTCCGCTTACTTGGCTGCCTGGATCGCTGCCCATACCGCCTGCGATGTGGCGGGCATGGCAATATTGTTGTTTCCGATGGCATCGGTGATTGCATTGATGACCGCAGGCGGTGAACCGATGGCACCTGCTTCACCGCAACCTTTGATGCCCAGCGGATTGGATGGGCATGCTGTTTCGGTTGTCGATACTGCAAACGACGGCAGATTGTCCGCACGAGGCATGGCGTAGTCCATGTAACTCGCGGTCAGCAATTCACCGCCGGAATCGTAATGCGCACATTCAAGCAATGCTTGTCCGATACCCTGCGCGATACCGCCATGGACTTGTCCTTCGACGATCATCGGATTGATGATCTTGCCGAAATCGTCAGCAGCCACGAACTGGATGATCTCGGTATCGCCGGTTTCCGGATCAACCTCGACCTCGCAGATGTAGCAGCCGGCCGGGAAGGTGAAGTTGGTCGGATCGTAAAACGCACTTTCCTTCAGACCGGGTTCCATGCCTTCAGGAATATTGTGTGCCGTGTAGGCCGACAGGCAGACTTCGAACCATTGCAGCTTCTTGTCGGTGCCGGCGACCTTCACTTCGCCGTTTTCGATGACGATGTCCTTATCGTCGGCCTCAAGCAAATGGGCAGCGACCTTCTTGGCCTTCGCTTCGACCTTGTCGAGTGCCTTCTCGATTGCCGACATGCCGACAGCGCCCGAGCGCGAGCCATAGGTGCCCATGCCCATCTGCACCTTGTCGGTATCGCCATGTACGATTGATACAGAGTCGATCGGAACGCCGAAACGGTCGGAGGCAAGTTGCGCGAATGTGGTCTCGTGGCCCTGGCCATGGCTGTGCGAGCCGGTGAGGATTTCAATTGAGCCAACCGCGTTGACGCGAACTTCCGCCGATTCCCAAAGGCCGACGCCGGCGCCCAGCGAGCCGACCGCGGCCGATGGTGCGATGCCGCAGGCTTCAATATAACAGCTCATACCGATGCCGCGCAGTTTGCCATTCTTGGCAGCGGCTTTGCGGCGTCTTTCGAAACTGTCATATTTTGATGCTTTCATGGCCGCATCGAGCGAAGCCTGAAAGTCACCTGCATCATACGCCATGATCACCGGCGTCTGGTGCGGAAACTCGGTGATGAAGTTCTTGGAGCGAAGTTCCGCCGGGCTGACGCCAAGCTCACGCGCCGCAGTCTCCATGGTCCGTTCAACCAGATAGCACGCCTCCGGCCGGCCAGCGCCGCGATAGGCATCGACAGGCGCCGTATTGGTGTAGCAGGTGCGCACGTTACAGTGGATTGCGGGAATGTTGTACTGACCCGATAGCAGCGTCGCATAAAGATAGGTTGGGACAGAAGATGAGAACAACGACATGTAAGCGCCGAGATTTGCGACAGTGTCCGCCTTCAGCGCCGTGATCTTGTTGTCCTTGTCGAATGCGATTTCGATCGTCGAGACGTGATCGCGTCCGTGTGCGTCTGTCATGAAGCTTTCAGTGCGATCCGCCACCCATTTGACCGGCACGCCGGTGCGCTTGGATGCCCAGAGGCAAATAATCTCTTCGGGATAGATAAAGATCTTGGATCCGAAACCGCCTCCAACGTCGGGTGCGATGACGCGGAACTTGTTCTCCGGCGCGACGTTGTAGAATGCGCTCATGACCAGCCGGGCCACATGTGGGTTTTGGCTTGTCGTCCAGCAGGTGTAGTGATCCTCCGCCTTGTCATAGTGACCGAGTGCTGCCCGGGGTTCCATGGCATTGGGCACGAGACGGTTGTTGGTGATTTCCATCCGGGTAACGTGGGCCGCATCGGCAATTGCCTTGTCCGCGGCTGCCTGATCGCCGATCTCCCAGTCGTAAATCAGATTGCCTTCGGCCTCCGGGTGAAGCTGGGGGGCGCCTTTCTTGAGTGCGGCGACCGGTTCCGTGACCGCTTTCTTTTCCTTGTAGGTGACTTCGACGGCTTCTGCCGCATCGCGCGCCTGTGCTTGTGTGTCGGCTACGACGATGGCCACTGCCTCGCCAACAAAACGAGCGGTCGATGTCGCCATCGGCTCCCAAGCGCCCATATTCATTGGCGATCCGTCTTTCGACGTAATCGCCCATCCGCAGATCAGGTTGCCGATACCGTCGGCCTTCAACTGCTTGCCGTTCAACACGCCGATAACACCCGGCATGGCTTCGGCAGCCTTGGTGTTTATCTTCCTGATCGAAGCATGTGCGTGTGGGCTGCGCACAAATACGGCGTGCTTCATGCCCGGCACAACCATATCGTCGGTGTAGCGGCCGCCGCCGGTAATAAATCTCTTGTCTTCCTTGCGCGCCACTCTGGCGCCAATGCCTTCCATACCCATTTGGGAATTCCTCCGAGAAACGTTTGAGAGCTTGCTGGCGGTTCCGTCGCTTTGGCTCAGCGCCGGAAATCATCTGCCCTGTCAGGCAGCCTTTTTCGCCTTGCCCTTTTTGTTCATCTTCTTTGAAGCGGCGAGGATCGCCTTGACGATATTGTGGTAGCCGGTGCAGCGGCAAATGTTGCCTTCCAGCTCCGCACGGACCGTCGCCTCATCCAATCCCTCGGGGTGGCGATTGATCATGTCGGTTGCAGCCATGATCATGCCCGGCGTGCAAAAACCGCACTGAAGTCCGTGATGTTCCTTGAACGCCGCCTGTACGGGATGCAGATCATCGCCATCGGCAAGACCCTCGATCGTTACTACGTCGGCGCCATCAGCCTGGGCAGCGAGCATGGTGCAAGATTTCACGGCCTTTCCGTCAACGTGCACAACACAAGCGCCGCATTGCGACGTATCGCATCCAACGTGGGTGCCGGTGAGCCCGAGCCCTTCGCGCAGAAAATGCACGAGCAAGGTACGGTCTTCCACCGAACCGGAAACATTGCGGCCATTCACGACCATTGAAATGTCAGACATTTAACCTCCTCCATCGGCGTCTTTGTTCCTGCTGCCCCCCTTTACCGGACGGAGCATTTGCCGAAGCAGAAACAATAGCCCGGCGGCGAGAATAGTCCAGACGAGCAGGAACGAAATTTGGCCTGAATCGCCCGCGTTAGACTAATGGTGTATGCGGCCAGTCGGATGGCGGGCGCTCATTCGGTATCTGGAACCGGTGAACCGTTGTGACAACGACCGGATGCAAACCGGCAAATGAGCTGCAATTCCAACCGTATTGTGATCGGGTTTTGCGCGGAAAGTCTGCTTGAAATGGTGCGGCATTGGGAGTATCACGCGGCTGCCGCTGACCGAAGACAGCGGTCCGTGCCGCTTTAGCTCAGTCGGTAGAGCACATCATTCGTAATGATGGGGTCGTCAGTTCAAGTCTGACAAGCGGCACCATCTAATCGTAGTTGATCAATGTGAAAAGAGTGCGCGATCCGACAGAACTCAGGTCAAATCGTTCTGAGACGGTGAAACTCTGCAACTACCTTGCTTTACGGCCGTTCAGTTCGTCGTCGATCAATCTGTTCAAATTTGCCATCATCTCGGTGGCTGCATCGCGATTGTTACCCGAAACGCGGTCTGGATGATTTTGCAATGCAAACTGCCGCCTGAGATTGGCGAGTTGCGCTTCGCTCGCGGCGCTGAGTTCCTGTTTGGTCGGTAGCTTCGCTGTCTGCTGGGCTGTTCCTGGCTGCTCACTATTGCAAGCCTTGTCACGATCGGCAGTGGTGGAGTTGTGCACTGAATACAGGTGTGGGAACGGGATTTGCAGACCCGTTGTGATGTGCCCCGTGGAGGTGAACTGGCTGCACTTCCATTTTTGACGGACTGGGGCCGTCTGAAGCAATGAAAAAAATTTGGGACGCAAGGGTCTCTCTTTTGGCGCTCGCAGCAGTTTCGAAGATGTCCGGACGGTATGATTTACCAAAACGAATTAACAAATGGTCGACTGCCCAAACCTGGAGGTCAGCTACGAGCAAGAAAGATCAATGAGTATTCGGAGCGGAGTCTCGATATCCCATTAGTGAAGGCGCTGCCGATTCAATGATTAAAAATATCGTACTCGCACTGATTGTTTGTCTCTCGACTGTTGGCGGAATGTACATTGCCGGATCGGGAAAAGGGCTGGATTTGACAAGCGATAGTGTCGCGACCGATGTGCGCGATCAAATTACCACCAAAATGATCGCTGTTCCGGTCTTGCGGGATCAAAAAGTCGTCGGTTATTTTCTCGCCCGGTTGCAGTACGCACTTGTCGACGAAGCGTGGTTGCGGGGTGTCCCAGCCGATGCTTTTCTTCGGCACGCACTTCACTCCGCAGTCCATCAGATGTCATCGACGGATTTTCAATCGCTGGACAAGCCGGATATGGAGGTTCTTGCCAAAGCGGTCGAGGAGAACCTTGCAAAGCAACTGTTCGAAAATGCATTCACCCGCATAGGAGTGGTCGATGCTGATTTCCTGCTAAGGGCAAAAAGCTAGTTTAGCGGCCCCATTGATGGTCGATTCAGCCATTGAGACAGCAATTCTGCCGAATATCCGGTGATCCTGATGACAGTTTCGCGCAAGGTCTGGCAACAATGATGCAATAGCTGCATGAACAGTACAAATATTAGTAATCGCTTTAATGTAAAAAGGTCGACAAAATAGTTTTGAATTTTTGACCAATTGTATTTGAATTTGCGAACATAATATGTAGTGTAAATCTTGAAGGGGTGACTGATTCGGAAATGAATTCGCTTGGGCAGAATTTAAATTCATTCGACGAGTCCTATCCGGACCAACTGAGAAAAACTGGTCCGGGCGACGGCAATAGAAACATTGTCCAAAACCTTTTGAGCGCGTCTGCGGATTACAAATTTCACGAGGTAATTGTCGCGGACATGAGCAAGACGGATGTGCCTAATCCGTTAAATCAGATTGCCGCCACGAGCTTGGACAACAGTTTTTTTTACCGGTTTCATCAGACTTTCCGGGCGGATCAATGCCCTATTTTGAAGCGAGCGCGATACGCACTATCACCGTTCGGATGGGGCGCCCGTGACATCGTCGATTTGATAGAACCAGCGCCTGGTCAAACCGAGAACGATTGTCGAATAGCCATAACATCGCTGTTGGATGAATACGGATTCGGCGGTGGATACGCCGTTCCGGTAAGAGGGGTGCATGGACAGTCTTTTGTCGTTGTTTATGGCAGTCCGCATGATTGTACCAGAATCAGCTTTCCTGAACTGCTGCAAGACACATTGGAGCTGATGGAAAAGTTCCTTACTCAGTTACATTACGCTGAACTGGCAACTTATCGTCTGACGCGACGGGAAATTGAGTGCCTCGCATGGGTATCCGAAGGCAAGACAAGCAACGAGATCGCCAAAATTGTCAGCCTGTCCGAGCACACAGTCAATCACTACTTGCTTGCGGCGACCAGAAAGCTGAATACTTTCAACAGAACTGAAGCTGTCGTCAAAGCCTTGCGGGCAGGACTGATCTAGGCAGGAATATTTCGTACCTGCGCCGGCTTACGGCCGAGTATATCGGTTTCGATATTACCTTGATCTGAAACCAAGATTTCATCCGTCGTTAACATTTTTTTTTGACTTACGATGTAGTCCTTACACGTTGGCAAAATCCCGTAGCATCCAAGTTAGCAGGCCTTGGATTGCTGCACTCGCAAATTTGAGTGACGGTGAAAAATGCCAAACTTAGCCAATGAAGTCGCAAACTCACCCAACCGGCCTGTGCCGATCGGTCTGCGCATCGCCAATGCAATGCACAAACTTGGGGTATACGGCCTACCCCGAAATTATGAAATCTTCTACGACGCACTGACCGGAACCAACGAAAAATTGAATTCCAAATTTTGGGCTTTGGGCAGAGCCCCCAATCAGGAAATGCTCGATGAGCTCTACAAGGAGTTCTACGGTTCCAAAGAAGAGCACGACGTAGTTGAAAAAGCGCGGAATGTACTTGAGAACCATGTGGGTGACGCGATTAAACTGCTCAAGGCGGAACAATCATCGATGACGGCCTATGGGCGGGTTCTCGATAAAACAGCCAGCTCGGTGCAGGGCGACAACGATATGTCCCCACTGATGTTCCTGCGGATTGTCGAGGTTCTGGCAAACGCTACAGGGTCTACATTGAAAGAGGGCCGGAAGGCCTTGGACGCAATGGTAGACAAATCCGCTGAACTTGATTCCCTGAAACAGGAACTCGCCGAGTACAAGCGGCTAGTTGATACCGACCCGCTCACCGGCGTGTGGAACAGGCGTGCATTTGATAATCGACTGACCAATGTGGGGACAAAGAGTTCCGGTCTGGTTTCGTTGTTGCTGTTGGACATCGATCATTTCAAGCAAATCAATGATCGATGGGGGCATCCATTTGGTGACGTGATCATCCGCGACACGGCACAGATTGTTCAATCGAAACTCAGAAACGACGTATTCGTGGCCAGAACTGGCGGTGAGGAATTTGCCGTAATCCTCGACGGCGTCGAAGCAGAACTCTCAGAGAAACTTGCCGAGCGACTGGTTCGGAGTATCCGCGAAGCCTCATTCTCAAACGATGAGCAGCAACTGGAAAAGGGTAATGTGACGATATCGGCTGGTGTGTGCACAGCACCGCCGGCAGTTTCTGGTGAAGACCTTTATTCGAAGGCGGATCAGGCCCTTTATCAATCAAAACGCAACGGGCGGAATCGCGTGACTATGTACCGCGATCAGCAATCGGATGCATCGATGAAGCGCAAGGACTACTATCTTTACCGGGCATGATCCGTTTCGAACTGATTGTGTATTTCGCGACTGCATTGCGCAAGAACAGTGTATTTTCGGCAGGATTGTCCGAAGGATCGTCAAAGGAAATATAGGCCAACCTGATTTCGGCCTTCTCCGCCTGCAAACGGAGAGTGAAGTGCACCTTTGCGCCAGCCGGTTGCATGACCAGATCTAAACAGATCTCCAGGGGTTCTGACCACCCGCCACTGGCGCTTCCCCCTTGACCCATGGTGACGAAACCAGGAGCGAAATGCAGTTCGGCTGCCGAATTGACAATATCAGAGAGATTGGCGACCAGATCCAGGCGAAGGAATGCCGCGAGATCTAGCGGATCGCAAAGGCGCATTTCGTTCACAAAGCCGCTCAGGCCGTTTGCGATTATTTTTTCCCGTTCCAACGAGTGTTGCTGACGTAACATGGAGATACCTAGAGGGTTTGGGCGACAGATTGGTTTGCGTACAGAACTTTGATCAGCTCGGCGACGGCTCTGAAGAACTGCACGGGAATCTGCTGATCGACCTGAACTTCGCTGTACATTGAGCGAGCGAGAGCCTTGTCCTCGAAAACAGGCACATCATTTTCACTCGCAATTTCCCGAATGCGGAGCGCAATTAGATCCTGCCCCTTCGCGACAACCACGGGTGCAGTATCTTTTTGGTCATCATATCTGAGGGCAATTGCATAATGTGTGGGATTGGCGACGACCAACGTAGCTGACGGAACAGCGTTCATCATCCGTTGCCGGGAACGATCCTTGGCAACCGACCTTACTCGCGCCTTGACGATTGGATCGCCTTCAGCTTGCTTGAGCTCGTCCTTGACCTCTTGTTTGGTCATTCGCAATTCCTGACGCCACATGTAGCGAGACCATAGAAGATCGGCTCCTGCTATGATCGCCATTGCGAGGCAAACGGATGTCAACAGACTGATTACCAACGAACTGATGTCGTTTGCGAATTCTGTGGTTTGCTGCAAAGTGCCTTTCAGCAGCGTTTCAGGCGCGTTCCACATGGCAAACACAACAAACAGTGTCGCAAATCCGAGTTTGCCAACCGATTTCAGAAACTCTGCAAAACCCTTGGCGCCAAACTGGCGCTCCCAGCCCTTCTTCAATGAAATACGCGATAGTTTGGGTGCGATCCGATCACCAACCAAACGGGGCATATTCTGGGAGAATGATGAAACCAGCCCACCCAATATCAGCACCGCAAACACAGGAAGAAGCAGCGACCCTGCCAGGATGGATACCGTTTGAACCAGTTCGACAACGTCTTGGGTGGTCTCAAACAATCTGGCATCGGCACGGTCAAAAAGCTCTCCCAGGAGCGCGGAAAACCGAAAGATGCTTTCGGGTCCGTAGAAAACAAAAACCAGCAGAAATGAAAGAATTGAGACAAGAATGGGCAGTTCCTTGGAAACCGGCAACTGCCCTTTTTCGATCGCGTCCTTGATCTTCTTTTCGGTCGGTTCCTCGGTTTTGCTGTCTTTGTCAGCTTCGGTTGACATAACAATTCATCAGCCGCTTCAAGCGGCTTCGTCCTGAGCAGACGGCAAAACAATGCGGTCTTCGGTTGCGAGCCGGATGGCGGTGGAAGATATGTTCCGTCTCGCCTGCGAAACGGCATCTTCATTCACCGGCATGTCAGCGGCAAGTTCAGATTCCATCATCCGTCTGGTTCTCTGGCCGACAGAACTGAGCACAGCTTCTGTCAGCTCGGATTCGGCACCTTGCAAGGCCAGCGTCGCCACTTCCGTGTCGATCCCATCGAACAGAATGCTTCGCGCCGTTTGATCCAGATGGATTATGTCTTCGAAACGGAACAGCAATGATTTGACTGCAGCAATGTTGTCCGGATCGGAGTCGTTTGAGAGATCGTCAAACACTTCCTCCATATTGGGTTTGTCAAGCTCGTTCAAGACATTCGCCACCCGGATTCTTCCAACCTGAATTGCTGTATCGCCTGTCGGGCCTCCAAACCTTTCGCGCAAGCTGGACTCGATGAATTTCAGCACAGTTGTGGAGGGGTCACCCAAAGATAGCATATGTTTGAGTATGAACTTTCTGTTCTCGCGATCGAATGTTGCAACGATATCCGCTGCATTTCTCGGTGAGAGCTTGGACAAAATCAGAGCGCAGACTACCGGATGCTCATCCTTCAAGAATTCCGCCAACTCCTGCACGTCCAAGTCATCCATTATTTTCCAAATCGAAGGACCATCTGGCTCGCTGCTTTCGACAATTGCAGGTTCCAAAAGCTGCTTGAATTCCTCCGGGCTGAAGGCTTCGCTGATGATTGAATCAATCGCTTCTGCTGAGTCGAGAAGACCGCCACCCCGTGCGAATTCGTTTTCAAACTCATTTACAAGATCCTCAAGATCAGATTGAGAGATTGATTCAAGCGAATGTGCTGCATCGACGAGCCGCTTGAGTTCGCCACCCTTGAAATATTTGAGCAATCTGGCAGCTCGGTCTTTGCCCATTGCGACTAGAATAGCCGCTGCTTTCTCAACAGGATTCAGTTCAGCATTTTCTGCCAACGGACTCATCTCCCGGTGAAGTCTGGGGTATCGCTCAACTCACAAAGGACACCAGGTCCGCGCGGGGAGCACTCGGAATGGAATATCTTTGACATAAACAATCTTCCCGGATTTTGCTCGACTGAAGCGGTGCTCGCAGACAAGCACTAAGTCTCGACCACCTCTGTCAGTTTGATCCCGAAGCGGGTGGGGTCATCCTCCAGAACAACGATTTCGCCACGGGCGATTCGGCGACCACTGACCACAACATCGACAGGTTCGCCAATTCGCCGATCCAGCGTGACGGTCGTTCCTCTCTTAAGGGCCATGAGCTGATGAACCGGCATTTCGGTTGTTCCAAGAACAACATCAATGGAAACCGGTATGCTCATTATTACGCTGTTGTCGGTTTCGCGACGCATTGGACGATCGGGCGCCTTTGCTTCATCGCCGGTATCGGACATCGGTTCTTTGCCAGACGCGCCCAATTGGGAAGCCGTTTCTCCCTTCAGTTCGTTGATAGCCATATCCAGTTCGCGCTCCGATTGAGAAAGCGGATCAAGATCGGTATCGGGTTGGTCGCCGTCCTGGGGAACACTTTGATTAGTCATTGTACTTTCCAATCATGAGCGCGAATTCACATGGTCGACATAATGTGTTCGACCAAATCGGACCGGTGCTGATTTGGGCGCTCAACGCGAACCGAATACCGGTTACCCACACGTCCGAACTGGCCAACAAACAAAGTTTTATTGCGGGCGCTGAGCACCGCTTGGAGTGGGTTGTCAGCAGGAAAATCGATGATATCGCCGACCCGTAATCTGCCAAGATCACCAAGCGTTGCCGGCTCAAGGGAGATGATTGCCTTGACCCCGACATTCATCTGAAGAATGCCATCGCGCAAATCGGTATTCCATTTGCTCAAATTGTCGTTCTCTGCGGTGACGGAATCTTCGTTCGGCGTCAGAAGTTTGCGAAACGCGAAGAGAGCGATTTCACCGGACAGCTGCCCAAAGGTCAGCCTGAACTTGAAAACGACCACTTCACCGGTCAGTTCGCTCATGTTCTCGACATCGACCTGGCCTTTGACGTCGATGATGTCGAATTGCGAGTTTGCAAGCTGGGCATCCTTGAACGCCAGGGCGAATGGATGTCCGGAGATTTTTAGAATGCCGGCTTCCATTGGTGAAAGCGGGCTGGTTATCGACATGATCTCGCTGGAGCGGTCAGCGCCAAGCGTTACTCCAAACAATATCGAGGTAGCGGCGGAATCAATCGTCGCATATCCCGCCGGTTCACCCTCCTCTGCGCCCATCACCAGCAGAAGATCGGTTTCGCTGAAATTCTCCGACACATCGGCTAATTCACCTGCATTCCAGTCAACTGCCTCGACCTCAACTGTGTCACTCAGCAATTGGGGAACATGTTCACTCAGCGAAGTTGCAAGCTTCTTGAAGACGATGTCGCACAGCATCCCAAGATCAGAATCATCGTCGCTCCGATCTTTCAGGCGTTCGATTATGAATGCCTGCATCTCCGCCGGGCTGGAAGGAACTCCCGACATCAAGCTGCCTGGGGCGCGACGGACATCGCTTGTTCTTCAACTGTATCGATTGATGGCCGATCATAGGCAGAGATTGCTTTTCGACCGAATTCAAGTGCCACCTGAGGCAATGAGCCGTTCATATAGGCAATGAGCGTCTGCTTGGATACGAAATACAAGCGCAATTGCTTTTCGCGGACAATCTTGACCTTGGCGGCAATCGGCCCAACCACCGCATAGGACAACAGAATTCCGACAAACGTACCCACAAGTGCAGCGGCGATGTAACCGCCGAGTACCTCTGGCGATTCATCAATGTGTCCCATCGCTTTGACCACACCCAGTACCGCTGCGACGATGCCCAATGCCGGCAAACCATCGCCAACATCGCTCAGTGCATTATAGGCTTTCAGCTTGTCATGCCGGATGGTTCCAATTTCCTCTTCCATGAGCGCTTCCACTTCGTGCGGCCTCGCGTTGCCCACAAGGATCAAGCGGCAGTAGTCGCAAATGAAATTGGTCAGAGCGCTATCTTTGAGAATTGTCGGGTAGGCCTGAAAAATGGCAGCCTCATCCGGATTGTCTATACAAGCCTCGACCTCGTTTTTCGGCTTCGTCTTGAGCTCGCGGAGCAATGCGTGAAGCAGACCCAGCAGCTGCAGGTATTCTTTCTCGTGAGGAACGGAGTTCTTCAGCGCCTCGAAGATACCGCGACCGGAGTCTTTCACAACGGCCAAAGGGTTAGCAACCAGAAACGTGCCCAACGCAGCGCCGCAGATAATCACATATTCGAACGGTTGCCCCAGCACGCCTACATGGCCACCCATCGCCATGAAACTGCCGATCACGCAACCCATCGTCACCACAAGTCCAATAATAATTGTCATAGGAATCCCGGTACAAATCTGATCTTGGCCAAATGCTAGAATACGAGACTTGCGTGAAGCTGTGTCACCCGGACTGGAAAGCCTCGCGCAAGAAATATCCCACACTATTCGGTCAGGAGTTCGGGAGACGTCTCGTCAATGATCAGCACTTTTGCCGGCTATTCAAACATTGCAAACGATCTGACCCGGTCTTTGAGCCAGGTTCGTCAACAGCCGCCGGTTCAACGTGAGACCGAGTATTATCTGGAGAACATCGGACAGGTCGACACGATCGAGCAGCTGGTTGAGGACACGCGATTATTCACTTACGCCATGCGCGCGCATGGGCTGAGCGATATGGCCTACGCCAAGGCATTCATGGTCAAAGTGCTGGAAGAAGGCAGAGACAGCGAAGACAGCTTTGCCAATACGTTGGCAGACAGCAGATATCGAGAATTTGCCGAGACGTTTGACTTCTTCCGCTATGGCAGTTCCGCCACCACTTTCGGCCGCGCGCGCGAAGGTGTCGTCGATAAATATTTACGCCAGACCCTTGAAGAAGATGCCGGGGCAAGCAATGAGGGCATTCGATTGGCGCTCTACTTCGAACGCAAGGCACCGAACCTCGAATCCATCTATTCCATCCTGGCCGATCGTGCGCTGGGTGTTGTGGTGCGGACCGCTCTTGGGCTGCCGGAAACCACCGCTTTGCTGGATATCGACAAGCAGGTTGAACTCATCGGAGAGAAACTGACTCTCTCCGACTTTCAGGATCCTGCCAAACTAGACGAGTTTCTCAAGCGATTTACGAATTTGTGGGAACTGGCGAACCCATCCACCAACCAAGCACAGACCGCAGGTCTGCTTTTTGGCCAGTCGGAGCAGTTTGGAATCTCTACCGAACTGATGCTCACAATTCAGCAATTGAAGTAGCGGAAACAGCGATCGGGAGCGGGTAACTTCTCGATCCAAACACAAGATTAGGAGTCAGTTCTGTGCAGGAAGGTCTCTATGTTGCATTGTCATCCCAGATCGCTCTTGAGCGACGGCTTTCGACAATCGCCGATAACGTGGCCAACACGAACACGGTCGGATTCAGGGCAACCGGAATCCGGTTCGAGGAAGTGTTAAGCAGCCTTCGTTCGGATGCGCCCACCTTTGTGTCCAGCGGACAATCGTATCTTCACACACAGTCCGGAGCATTAAAGTCGACCGGAAACAAACTGGACTTTGCAATTCAAGGGGATGTCTGGTTTGCCATTGAGACCGACGCAGGTCCGACGCTGACCCGCGATGGCCGGTTCAAGATGCTGGAGACCGGGGAACTTGTGACCCTTTCCGGCAATCCTGTTCTCGACCCCGGAGGCTCGGCAATCAATCTCAATCCAGCGGGTGGTGCGCCCCTGGCGGGCCGTGATGGATTCTTGAGCCAGAATGGCAATCAGGTGGCGGCTATCGGCTTGTTTGAGTTTCAGCCCGGGCCAGATGCCCGGCGGCACGCTGATTCCGGCATTTTGGCCAATGGGCCGCTTCAGCCGGTTGTCGACAGGCCTGATGTTGGAGTTCTCCAAGGTTTCGTTGAGCAATCGAATGTCAATCCGCTCAAGGAGCTGACCAAACTGATCATGGTGCAGCGGACATTCGACAACGTGACATCTCTCGTTCGAGATTCCGAAAATGCTTATGAAGAAACCATCAAAGCATTCGGCTCCTGATTATTATGGGTGCGCTGGAAAACATCGTTTCGTGCCACGACCAATTCATATCTGAGGGCACTTTTGTCCGGCAGGGCGGCAGGATCAGCGCAATCTCTCCGCACTGCTACCAGATAAGGGGGATCTCGCACGCTGTCGCACTTGGTGATGTCGTGTCGACCAAGCATGGCGAAGCCGGCCGGCGGGGCGAAATTATCCGCATCGACCGCCAAACCGTTACGGCCGCTCCGTTTCGAAATGCCCAAAATTTGCGTGTAGGTGATGCAGTCTTCACCCACGGACCCCTCGCCTGCCGTCCGGATGACTCCTGGCTTGGAAGGATTGTAGACGCTCTCGGCGAGCCGATTGATGGTAAGGGTCCCTTGTTCTCGCAATCGCCTGGCGTTGAGCAAGCGCCACCGGATGTAAATGTTTTGGGCCGAGAGATGGTCAACCAGCCATTTCGCACCGGGGTCAGGGCGATCGATATTTTCACACCGCTTTGCTACGGGCAGCGCTTTGGCATCTTCGCAGGATCAGGCGTCGGCAAGTCAACACTACTTGCGATGCTGACCAAAACTGATGATTTCGATGTTGTCGTCGTTGTGCTCGTCGGCGAGAGAAGCCGCGAAGTCCGAGAGTTTGTCTCCGAAACCATAGGTTACGAAAATCTGTCCAAATGCGTTCTTGTCGTGGCGACCGGTGACGAAAGCGCACTCATGCGCCGCCGGGCGCCAGAATGCGGAATGCAGATTGCCGAACGATTTCGACATTCCGGAAAGAAGGTTCTTTTGCTGCTAGACTCCCTGACGCGTTACGCTCATGCATTGCGTGAAACAGCAATCGCTGTCGACGAACCTCCCGTCGCCCGGGGCTATCCGTCTTCGGTATTTGCGAACCTGCCGAAACTGCTTGAGCGAGCGGGTCCGGGCGGAGCCAATGGCGGATCAATCACGGCAATCATGTCGGTACTTGTCGATGGTGACGACCACAATGATCCGGTCGCAGATGCTGTACGTGGCATGCTTGATGGCCATCTGGTGATGAATCGCGCCATAGCGGATCAGGGCAGATATCCGCCGATTGATCCGCTAGCCTCTATTTCGCGACTATCCGGCAAGATCTGGACGGAAGAGCAGCGCGGCCTGGTGCTTCAACTGCGATCGATGATCTCGCAATTTGAAGAAACACGCGATCTTCGCCTGATGGGAGCCTGGCAAAAGGGATCCGATCCAGCCGTTGACCGTGCGGTTGAGATCGTTCCGCTGATTTATCAGGCCCTGACACAGAGTGTGCAGGAACCGGCATCTACAAATGCATTCGCAGAACTAGCCAGTGCGCTGAAGGGTCCCGATCCTGAAACAGGCAGTGAAGTTGATGCCAGCTCTGGGAGTACAGACACAACGGGCTAATGAACATTATGTTGAAATCGCGAAGGGAAAAATTGCGGCGACGGGTGACCGACTCGTTCCTGCTCGTTATCGGCCTCCTGCTCGCGGCGGGAAGCCTCTATTTTCCGTGGCACGTCTATCACAACGAAGATGCAGTGATACTGCCTCGATTGCAGTTTTCCGGCCAGGGTGATCTCTACGGTGAAGCGGAGGACAGAATTGTGCCGGGACAGGCCGGTTTTGTCTCACCGGTATCCGGTCAATTGATCGATCCGGTCATCACAGGATCGGTCACAAGCGAAGAACTGTCGGAAACCGATGAAGCGGAATTGACTGAAGTTGCAGGGGTCAAAATCCGAACCGACTATATTGTTCTTCACACTGCCAACGGTCTGGCACTGGTCAGAGACGCAGACAGCCTGTTCATAGTCCGCAAGGGGTCTACTCTTCCCGATGGCAGCCGGGTCGACTCAATCTCCGGGAACAATGGTGTCTGGGAAGTCACTACGTCTGAAGGCTACCGGATACTCAGTCAGTGATACCGATCTGGCATTGAGCAAATTCACGCTGAAGAGAAACCCGCTCCTCGCCGCAATACGCGCAGGTCAGCGCCACGCAAGGGTGGCGTTGTAGTCATTTACACAGGAGCGGAGAAGTATGGACACTGTTCATTTATTTGACATGGCGTCACAACAGGCGCGCTGGCTTTCAGTGAGGCAGACTGCGGTCGCCAACAATATCGCCAACGCGAATACACCTGGATATCGCGCAGTCGATGTTCAACCATTCCGCCAAATTCTGGAAAATTCGGCGATGGTGCAGTCGGTTACCCATCCATCGCATATTCGCGCTGCCGGGTTCAGCTCTGCGGTGACGAGAATTGAAACCGACGGATCGCCAGCAAGCACTTCGTCCTCCACCGTCAAGCTGGAAAATGAGCTGGTCAAGTCGGGCGAGGTTGCACACGCCTACGAATTGAACACCGCAATCGTCAAAGCGTTCCACCGAATGGTGATGATGACAGTAAAGACATAGACATGGACCCACTATCAGTCGCACTTAAAGTAGCCGCCTCAGGTTTGGACGCTCAGTCCAAACGTCTGCTCGTTGTTTCCGAGAATATGGCCAATGCGCAATCCACTTCGACAGTATCTGGTGGTGATCCATATCAGCGAAAAATCATTTCATTTGCCGGCGAACTGGATCGCGCATCCGGCGCAAACCCAGTCCGGGTCAATGGTGTTTTTCGGGACAGGACAGCCTTTCCGGTGGAATTTGATCCGGGAAACCGGGCCGCCGACGCGAGTGGTTACGTCAAGCTTCCCAATGTGAACATGCTCGTCGAAATGGCTGATATGCGTGAAGCAAACCGCTCCTACGAAGCGAACCTTCAGGTGGTCAAGCAGGCGCGAAAACTGATTTCAATGACGATTGATTTGTTGAGGGCAGGCTCATGATCGACCCTGTATTGCTTTCTGGTATCGTAAGAACCACCGACCCCAGCCCTATTTCTTCGACACGCGAAGCGGTGTCTGCAACACCGGGTTTCGCCGATATGGTTGCAGACATTTCCAATGATGCAGCGGGAAGCATTCGCTCGGCCGAAAGCCTGTCGCTTCAGGCGCTCCAGGGCGAAGCCAGCGCGCGCGAGGTCGTTGATGCCGTGATGAGTGCGGAGCGTTCGCTTCAGACCGCCATTGCGATCCGGGACAAAATCGTGACCGCGTATCTTGAGATTAGTCGAATGTCGATTTGAGGAGTATCGCTATGAAAGCGCTAGCCATTGCCGCCACTGGCATGAACGCCCAGCAAACAAATCTTGAGGTAATTGCCAATAACATCGCCAACATCAACACGACAGGCTTCAAGCGAGCCCGCGCCGAATTTTCGGATCTGCTTTATCAGACCGAAAGGCTGCAGGGTGTTCCAAGCCGGGCCAATCAAAACATCGTTCCGGAAGGCGCCCACATCGGATTGGGCGTTCGCACCGCCGCGATACGCAATGTCCACATGCAGGGTACATTGTCGACTACCGGGAACCGGTTCGATCTGGCGTTGGTCGGCCAGGGCTGGTTTCAGATCGATGGAGCCAACGGAGAAACCCTCTACACAAGAGCAGGCGCGTTTAACACAAATGCGACCGGACAAATTGTGACGGTTGACGGATTTACCGTCCAACCCGGGATCACTGTTCCCGAGAATGCGCTGGAAGTCATTATTTCCGAATCCGGTCAGGTCTTTGCCCGCATATCCGGGCAGACAGATCTGCAAGAGCTTGGCCAATTGACGCTGGCAACATTTGCCAATGATGCCGGTTTGGATCCACAAGGAGGAAATCTGTTTGCTGCAACGGCAGCTTCCGGTCCGGCCAATGTCGGCGTTCCCGGCGATCCCGGATTTGCGACAGTTCGACAAGGTTATCTGGAAGCCTCGAACGTCGATCCGGTCAAGGAAATCACTGACATGATTTCCGCTCAGCGCGGTTACGAGATGAACTCGAAAGTCATTCAGGCGGCAGATGAGATGGCCGCTGTAGTTTCCAAGAACATAAGATGATGCGGCGCCTGCTTCGAATACTGCTCATCTCTGCCTCGGTGGTGCTCGTCATCGCGGGCAGCGGCAGAGCGCTCGAAAAGGGTGAGAAAATCGTCATCGTATCTGGTGTGATTTATCCCGGCCAAGAGATTACAGCTGATATGATCAAAGAGGTTACGCTTGGCAGACCGCTTCGCACTCGCGGCCAAGTCGTGCAGCATTTGGCCAGCGTGGTTGGAAAGGTCGCTCAGCGCACAATCCTGCCGCGCCGCGCAATTCCTGTTTCCGCTGTTCGCGACGCATACTTGGTCGAAGCCGGTGAACCGGTTCGAATTGTCTACCAAAATGGCGGACTGAGGATTGCCATGACCGGAGTTGCCCTGGTTTCCGGGTCATCGGGCAGTTCAATCAGGGTCCGAAATCCCGACAGTGGTCGAATTGTAACCGGTACCGTCAGCCAGAACGGTACTGTCATCGTGGATCCTCTGTGATGCGAATTTCGTTATTTCTGCTCCTCTTCGTCATCGGTCTGACCCAGGCACTGGCTGCTTCGCGGGTGAAGGACATTGCCACTCTGCAAAGCGTGCGAGACAATCAATTGCTCGGATACGGTCTGGTTATTGGTCTGCAAGGGACGGGCGACAGCCTGAGAAACTCGGCTTTCACCGAACAGTCGGTCAGGGCGATGCTTGAGAGCCTCGGAATCGCCAGCGATGGAACTACACGTTCCAAGAATGTCGCTGCTGTCATAGTCACTGCCAATCTGCCACCGTTTGTCAAAGCCGGTGCGAGGATTGATATCAACGTCTCATCGCTGGGAGATGCGACTTCCCTGGCAGGCGGCACACTCGTGATGACGCCTCTGCGAGGACCAGATGGTGATATTTACGCGGTTGGACAGGGTGCGGTCTCCGTTTCCGGTTTTTATGCTCAAGGCGCGGCGGAAACGCTGACGCAAGGTGTTCCAACCGCAGGCCGAATTCCCGGAGGCGCGATTGTCGAACGCGAAGTCGAAGCAGGGCTAAGCGAACAGGACCGGTTTGTATTGCAACTGCGCAATCCGGATTTCTCAACTTCGATTGCGGTGACTGATGCAATCAACAACTACGCCCAAAACCGCTACGGGATCCGTGTTGCAGCTGAGCAGGATTCGCGATCGATCAACTTGGCCAAACCAAAAAACGTTTCTGCAGCGCGGTTCTTTGCCGAAATCGAACGATTGCTGGTTGAAACCGACATGGTCGCACGGGTGGTCATGGACGAACGCTCCGGAACGGTTGTCATCGGCCAGGACGTGAGGATTTCCACAGTGGCGATCAGCCACGGAACACTCACTGTTCGCGTGACCGAGCTTCCCGAGGTAATTCAGCCGTTGCCCTTCTCACGTGGTGAAACTGAAATACAGGACACCACCGTGATTACAAGCGAACAGGAAGGCGGCCAGGTTTCGTTGATTGAAGGCTCAAGTCTTCAGTCGCTCGTCGAGGGACTGAACCGACTTGGGGTTAAACCGACCGACATCATTTCAATACTGCAGGCAATCAAATCAGCAGGTGCGCTGCAGGCGGAGTTGGTGCTGCAATGAAATTGGACAGAACCCTGTCGCGGCAGAGTCGAAAACTAACTCTCTGTATATGCGTATTGCCGATGATCCTTGCGCAGTCGGTCGCCCACGGCCAGTCAACAATCGACGGCAAACAAGACATGACGGCGCCGCGAAGCGCCAATGAGATCCGCGAGTTTTGCACCAATATAGCAGACGACGCCAAGGATCTCAGATATGCCAAAAGAGCTTCCGAGCTGCGGGCTCTGCAGAGTGAAGTCGAGGAACGGATTACAATTCTGGAAGAGAAAAATCGCGAATTTGAAGCATGGATTGCAAGGCGAAACGAATTTCAGCGCAAGGCTCAGGATAGTCTGGTCGAAATCTACGCCAAGATGAGACCGGACGCTGCCGCAGCACGCTTGGAGATTCTCGGCTCTGATTTGGCAGCTGTGATATTGATGAAGCTTTCACCACGCCAGGCTGGCGTGATCCTCAACGAAATGGATGCTAAGAAAGCGGCACTCGTAACCGGGATCATTTCTGCAGCCGGACAGAAGCGGGACCCGGCATGAAACGTGCTCTGGTATCGATTGCCGGGCTTTTGCTGCTGCACGGGTGTAGTACGCCAGTGACAGAGATTGGCCGGCCGCCAAGTTTCTCCGATATTGACAGCAGCGCGGGTTCAGAAGGGCTTGGGCCAGACTTCTTCCCTAAACCGCCGCCAAAGCCTGTCCACCGGTACTCGCTTTGGGACGATAAAAGAAGCAACCTGTTCACCGACCGGCGGGCCCTCGCAGATGGAGACATCCTGACGGTATTGATTGAAATCCAGGACAAAGCCCGGCTCCGCAACCAGTCGGACCGTTCACGCGATGCAAGCAAAAGCATTGGTCTTTCAGCTGAGTACGACATCTCCGGCATTGGTGCCAACGCCGGATCAGCATTTGCGTCTGGCGACTCCAGTACGGATTTCGAGGGCTCCGGTTCGACGATTCGCTCCGAGACGATAAGCCTCTCTGTAGCGGCAATGGTCACAGCAGTTTTGCCAAATGGAAACCTTATCATCCGTGGATCCCAGGAAGTCCGGGTTAATTCCGAACTGCGAATACTGAATATCGCCGGGATCGTCCGTCCAACCGACATTGGACCTGACAACACCGTTTCCTATGAACGGATTGCGGAAGCACGCATCTCATACGGGGGCAGAGGGCGAATATCCGAAGTCCAGGAACCTCCATATGGGCAGCAGATCCTGGATAAATTTCTACCTTTCTAACTGGCTGGTGCGAGCGAATGGACGATACTCAACCCAACAAACCGGCAACGCCGAGCATGATATCGCAAATTGTGGTTCTTGGACTTGTCACTCTATTCGCATTTGGTGGTGGTTGGGGCTATGGGAAATTTTTCCTGGAAAAAGGTGCAACCCTTTCGGCTGAATCATCGCTGGGGGGAAATATCGCGAATACCGATCAGTCCGGCGAATTGCCCAATGGCTCTGATGAACATGTTGCTGAAGCGGCGGCTGATGAAGGTACCACCAGCGAAACCGGCGTGGACCAGATCGGTCCCGGAAATGCCATGCCTCTCGAACCCATCATTGCCAATCTCGCGGCACCCGCTGATACTTGGGTTCGGCTTGAAATGTCGGTTCTGTTTGCCGCGGCACCAAATCTGGAGATCGCGCAGGCCATTCATCAGGACACACTCGCCTACATCAAAACGGTAAAACTGCACCAGATCGACGGACCCAGCGGTTATCTGCATTTGAGATCTGATTTGCGCGAGTTGGCAAAAACACGAAGCGGGGGAGAAGCGCAGGATATCCTGATCCGTGCGCTGCTATTTGAATGAGATATTTTCTGACAACGGTTTTCCTGCTTGCGTCTTCGGTCGGTGCCTTTCCGCAAGAGATTGACCTGAACAATATCGTGCCCGGCGCCGATGGACAAACAGCTGGCTACATAATCCAGCTATTTGGCCTTTTGACTGTGTTGGCGATCGCACCAGGTCTTCTGATCACTGTGACCAGTTTCACCCGATTTATCGTGGCATTCTCCATCTTGCGAACGGGCATAGGACTTCAGACCACACCGGCCAATCTCATCTTGATCAGTCTCGCCTTGTTTATGACCTTCTACGTGATGGCTCCCGTATTTGAGAGAGCCTGGGACGATGGCATGAAACCTCTGATGAATGAGGAGATCAATCAGGAGGTTGCACTGGAAAGGATAGCGGAACCGTTTCGCGGTTTTATGCTGAACAATGTACGTGAAAAGGATCTGCAGCTGTTCTCTGATCTCGCCAAGGACCGGGGGAACGAAGCTACTGAACAAGAAGTGGTAGCGTTTCACATTCTTGTTCCAGCTTTCATGATATCCGAAATTCGGCGTGGGTTTGAAATCGGGTTTCTGGTTGTCCTGCCGTTTCTCATCATAGATCTTATCGTCGCTACAGTGACAATGGCGATGGGCATGATGATGCTTCCCCCAACAGTGATTGCACTGCCTTTCAAGATTTTGTTCTTTATTCTGATCGACGGCTGGAACCTGCTGGTCGGTAGTATGATCCGATCGTTTCTATAAGACGCCAGATACGGCCTTGTTGCATGGTAAGGATTTGCTAACCCTGTTTGGAAACAGGCGGGGTGTGCTTTCATAATAAATTAGGCTTCATCGGCGATAAGTCATGCCGACGGTGGGTTGTCACTTTCGACGAATGGCATGATGCCGAGCTGCCGTACCGGACGAACCGGTATGTCCCTAATATTTGTGTAGCGTACAAGGGGACGTCAATGTCCAGTATCATGACAAACGTGTCGGCAATGACCGCACTGAAATCTCTCCAGGCCACCAATCGTGCACTGGAAACAACCCAGCAAAGAATTTCAACCGGCCTTCGTGTATCCGAGGCAAAAGACAACGCAGCCTATTGGTCGATCGCCACGACGATGCGGTCTGACAACAATGCCTTGTCAACGGTTCAGGACGCTCTCGGACTGGGATCTGCCAAGGTCGACGTGGCGTACACCGCGATCAACAGCTCGATTGAGGTCGTCGACGAGATCAAGGCCAAACTGGTTGCGGCTCGCGAACCTGGCGTTGACCGCTCGAAGATCCAGAGCGAAATCACAGAGTTGCAAGCGCAGCTTACCAGCATCGCAACATCGGCAAGCTTCAGCGGTGAAAACTGGCTGTCAGTCGATTCAAGCGCCGCCGGATACTCCGCCACGAAATCAATCGTTGCGTCGTTCACGCGCGCTTCTGACGGCTCGGTCTCGGTCGGTACTATCAGCATCGATATCACATCGACAGAGTTGTTTGACGCCAACGATCAGTCAGGCATTCTGGACAGTACATTCACCACGACTGGTGCTGGTGCAGTTACCGTATCCGTTTCCAACCTCGACATCACTGCCGCGAATATCGATGATACCGATATCGATGACATGATCTCAAATGTCGATACTGCCTATTCCTCGATGACGACCGCCGCGTCGGATCTTGGTGCAGCAAGCAAGCGTATTTCGCTTCAGTCTGACTTTGTCTCGAATCTCATGGATGCGATCGATCGTGGTGTTGGCCAGCTGGTCGATGCCGACATGAATGAAGAGTCGACCCGCCTGCAGGCACTTCAGGTGCAACAGCAATTGGGTATCCAGGCTCTCTCGATCGCCAATTCCGGAGCACAGTCGATCCTGTCGCTGTTCAGGTAATCGACAAGGCGCATTTCTGATTGCGGGCCGCCAATTTGGCGGCCCGTTTTGTTTACACTTTTGAAACGCCTAGCGACAATTTCACACAAGCTTGGACCTCTACTTTGGCAGTCGTCAATTTGTAGGAGTCGATCGCGTGCCAGACCAGTTGCAGTTGGTGTACTCAAACATTGTCTCTCTGGGAGCCAGGCGCTTGTTGGCGCTTGCCGGAGCCGCTCTTGCCGTTCTGTTGCTTGTTGGTGGCGGGGCCTACTATTTAAACCGACCGGCATATGAGACGCTTTATGTTGGCCTTGAACGCGGCGACGTCAGCAGAATTGGAATCGTGCTTGGTGAAGCCGGCGTTTCTTACGATGTCGACAGTAGCGGCACATCGATTCTCGTACCTGTCGGCAGTTCCAGTTCGGCGCGGATGATTCTCGCCGAAAAGGGGCTACCGACCAGTTCAGGCGCGGGATACGAACTCTTCGACAATTTGGGATCGCTTGGATTGACCTCATTCATGCAGGAGGTCACCCGTGTGAGAGCCCTTGAAGGCGAAATTGCGCGATCAATTCAGACAATCAATGGCGTGAAGGCTGCAAGAGTTCACATAGTGATGTCGGAGTCTGGAAATTTTCGCCGTCAGGAACGGAAACCGACAGCTTCCGTGATCGTCCGCACCAACGGCTCCAGGGACAATCGCATTGCATATTCGATCCGACATCTTGTCGCCGCGGCTGTTCCGGGTCTTTCGTCTGAGAATGTGACGGTCCTCGATGCAAGTGGCCGGTTGATGGCTGCCGGTGAGGATCCGCTAAGCAATATGCTCACAAGTAACATGAGCATAGAGCACATGATTGAAAAACAGATCTCCGAGAACATCCGCAGGGCGCTTACTCCCTATCTCGGCGCTGACAATTTCCGCACAAGTATCCGCACCGATATCAATACGGATCGCAAGCAGATCGAAGAGACGATTTTTGATCCGGATTCGCGCATTGAGCGATCGGTACAGGTCGTAAAAACTGAAGAAAGCGCAAGCCAGGAGAGTGGTGCAGAACCGGTAACGGTTGAGCAGGCACTCCCGGGAGAAACCGAAGAAACCGGGTCAGGACCGCAATCCACGGAGAACCGGGAGCGCCGCGAGGAGACGACCAACTACGAACTCAGTTCGAAAAAGATCGCAACCGTCAGCAGTGGATACACAGTCGAGAAAATGTCGATTGCGGTGGTGATAAACCGCGCCCGCTTAACCGAAGTACTCGGAGCAAATGCTACGGCAGCTCAGATTGCCGAGAGAATTTCCGAGATCAGAAACGTCGTCGCAACAACTGCCGGGTTTGACGAAGCGCGGGGCGACGCGATCAATATCACTGCGGTTGAGTTTCTGGCGCCTGAAGACCTGCAGCCGGCTGCAGCCACGAGTATCTTCGCTGACGCCGGAAAACATGTCGGTACCGCGATAAATGCACTCGCTTTTATCGCCGTGGCACTACTTGTTTTGTTTCTCGGTATCAAACCGCTGATCCGCGCGATTGGTGAAATTCCCCCTCCCGCAGCCACCCAAACGAGTGAAAACACAGCGGCAATGGACCAGCTCGAGGCCGATGCGGACCTTTCGGAAATCGCTTCGGACGACCCGTCGGCACCTTTGAGGTTGCCACCCGGAATTGAAGAGGAGACTGATGATCTCCTGTCGCGCATGAAACAGATGCCGCAGGAACGGTTGGAGGCAATTGTTGATCTGGACGAAGAACGCAGCGCACAAGTGTTGCGAAACTGGGCATTTGAGGCCGCAGCGTAATGACTTCGCGCGCTCTGGCAGAAGTATTGTCTGATTTCGCCGGTAACGCGGAATCTTCTTCAGACGGACCGGACACAAAATTCATACCATTGAAAAATTCCGATGCAGAGCCGGATCCTGCTGAGTTCGTTCAGTGGCCAGTCGCGGCGGTAAACCAAAATGAGCTTCAATCGGACGAGCTCTTTGACACGCTGGCGCAGGATGACGGACATCAGACACCTCGTCCCAACATGGCGGAAGTCTACTCTGATCAATCTGCCGTTCTGGCTGAAACGAGTGCTACCGAGCAGCTTGAGCCATCAAAAGAGACAGATGATCAACCGGACATAACGTCCAATCATGCGGAACAGGAGATAGCGCGTATTCGCGAGGAACATGCCGCGGAATTGGAGCAGGTCAGACAGGAGTGCGCCGACCAGCAGCTGGCTGAATTTGCCGAGCGCTTTGCAGAAGCAGAAGCCCGCCTGTTAAGGCAGCTTGAAACGGGTGTCGCTAAAACACTGGCGGACCTCCTCGGCGAACGAATTGCCGAGGAAAGCCTCACCATGGTCTGCAAATGGCTCAAGGCCCGAATCGAGCAGCCAGGATTACTGCAAGTCGAAATCTCGGGGCCGACAGAGCTGAATCTCAAGCTCATGCGAATGCTCGGCGACGGTACCGATAAGTACAGGATAACGGAAAAAGATTCACCCGACATTCAGATCGATGTTGATGGCGAAGTCCTTTCCACTCGACTGGGCGAATGGAAAAAAATGGTCGAAGGCTGCCTGCGGTGAACGGCGAAGACGAAAAACAAGAAATCATCATCATAAAGCGCGGTGGCGATCATGGCGACGGCCACCATGGCGGCGCATGGAAAATCGCTTTCGCTGACTTCATGACAGCAATGATGGCGCTGTTCCTCGTACTATGGCTGGTCAATGCGGCCAACGAAGAGACCAAAAAGTCAGTCGCCAGCTACTTCAATCCCGTGAAGCTGGTCGACCGAAACCGAAGTACCAAGGGCCTCAACGAAATGAGCGGCGGCCCGGTTGAATCAAGCGAAGAAAGCGAGGAATCGATTGAAGCGGTTGAACCAGAAACGCATCAACAAGAGGACGTCGAACAAGCACACACCGACGCCGACCTTCGCGAGGATCCTTACAAGGTTCTAGCGGAAATAGCCGAAGGAGCGGACGACGGCCTTGAAGGTGACACTGGGCAGTCATCGAGCGCTACTGACATCCAGTATCAGGACCCGTTTGCACCGGACTTCTGGAACAAGGAGGCCGGGCAATTGGCCGCAGAATTGGATGGTGAAGATGCGCTGCAGCCGGATATCGACACAAAGACGGCCGCGCTTGACAGCATTGAAAGCGTTTCAGCCGGGCAATCCAGACCAAATCAACCGGCAAAAGAAGATAGCGAAGCAACTGGAAGATTGTCTGCTGAATCCGTTGAAAAGATGGATGATCGATCACCAGATGAACCTGCGCCGGCAGATGCGCAAGCCGCCTTGGACAAAGATGATATCGATGGAGAGGAGGAAGCCGACGTCAACAAAGAGACTCCATCGAATTCCGAACAAATTGTCGATGAAATCAAGAAGGCGATTGATCAGGCGTTTGGAGAAAACGATCCGATATTTGCGGGCTTGACAGTCGAAGAGGTGGAAGAGGGTGCACTGATTTCCATCACTGACCGACTTGAATGGTCGATGTTCAAAATCGGTTCTGCCGTTCCACGTCGCGATCTCGTCTTGGCAATGGAAAAGATTGCGCGTGTTCTTGCCGAGCAAAATGGCAATGTCAGGCTTCGCGGGCACACAGATGGACGCCAGTTTGCCGGCGACAGTTTCGGCAATTGGAGGCTGTCGGCCACGCGCGCACAGACGGCTTACCACATGCTCGTTCGCGCTGGATTTGATGGCAGACGCATCTCACAGATCACGGGATTTGCTGACCGGCAATTGAAATTGACTGATAACCCGTTGGCAGCAGTCAACCGCCGCATCGAAATTCTGCTCGAGGTGCCGAATTGAAAACGGTAAAGCGCTTTGCGCTCCTCGCCGCATTGTGTGTGTCAGAGACCGGACATTCGTCCGAGCTGCCCCAGTTGGAGCCGCACCAAATAGTGAGATCACTCCAGTTGGTGCAGGACCGCATAGCAACAGGGGAACACGCCGCGTTACCGATGCAGAGCAAGTTGCTTGCGATTGCTGACAAGGGGTTCAACAGTCTGTCGCACGAGAAGTTGAGCGAGCCGGCCAATGTCAAATCTCTTATGATCTACGGCCTTACCGGTGGTAATCCGAGAACGGTTCTCAGCCTTCTTCCATTAGTCCCGGAGACCGACCCTCATCATGGGCTGGTCGATGCAGTATCTCACTACGTTCGCGGCGAACGTCAGCGCGCCCAGAAAGCGTTTGAGAAAATTGATGCCTCCGATTTTGACAACGATATCGGAGCTTCGGTTGCATTGGCCATCGGGTCGGCCAAAGCCAAGGAGGAGCCGGAGGGCGCGATATCAAAATTGAAATCGGCCATACTTCTTGCGCCCGGAACGCTCGTCGAGGAAGCCGCACTGCGGCGCCTTATCGCGCTCTATCTTCGCTCTGAGAATATCGTTGAATTTATCCGGGCTTCCGAAAGGTATGCCCGGCGTTTTTACCGATCGCCTTATGCAAACCAATTTGCCGACATGTTGGTGGTCGGCACAGTCGGCTTCCCGGAACAGATGACAGACTGGCAGATACGCCAGGTAGCCGATAGCCTGCCACCCGCGCATCGAAATGCAGTGTACCTCCGCATAGCAAGGTTGGCGGCAGTAAAAGGTCAGGGCGATTTGTCCGCGCAAGCCTCATCTTTCGTTGACCCGGAAGCTGGCGCGATGAACTCGGCTGAACAGCTCCACTCAGATGACACTGCAGTTGCGGAAAACGGCGAAACCACCGAATTGCGTGCCCGGCTTTACACCGGCATATCAGTTTTGCGTCAATCGGGAAATTCTGACCAACTCAATGCATTGCGGGCGGCCAACATCGATAGACTGCCGGCTGAAGATCGCAAACTACTGTCTGCAGCACTTGCGGTGGCTGATGCAATTTCAGAGCCAATTGAAGAACTTGACGATGATTCAGCGTTGTCTGAGCGCCTGAACGAAAGCGCTGGTGATGCAGGTGATGCTGGTGAATTGCCGGAAAACGCTGCTGCAGCGCAAGCGGAACTTGGAGCCTTAAATATGGCCGAAACATTGATTTCCGACATCAAGCAGAAGCTCGACCAAATCGATCAGGTAATTGAGAAGGAGTCCCGATGAGTAGCGATCAGATTGTCTTCGGGGCGTTCCGAAACATCGACGTTCCAACAAAGGGCAACAACAAAGACGACAAGACCCAACTCAAATTTGAAGGCCTGGTCTCAAAGGGCAAGCACTCCGTTGAGGAGAAAATGTCAAACCTTCATGAAACCAAGGTTTCCCTGTCGCAAGCAACAAAAGGTCAGACTGCAAAATCAAGATATTCAGCGGATGCCAACAAAATCTTCGAGCAGGAAGCTTTGGCGGACAACAACGGTGATAGTGAGAAACAGCTGGAGTCGATTGCTGATCTCAAATCCGGAATCATCGACGTGCGTTCCAGTTGGCGATCGCATGCCGGTGTTGCGCACCCGAACGTGGATTTCTCAGGTAATCTGACGGAACACAAGATAGATGCAGCGGCAGAACAGCCGCGCGACTTGCCTTCAAAGATTGATGCAGGTCTGCACAAATTTTTCGGCAAACCAGGACCCGTGATTTCCGCAGCTACAGACGGCAAGCTTCCAATTCCGGAAAACACTGTCGTTCTACCCAACGGACTACCTTTCGAAC
The DNA here is from genome assembly GCA_040830725.1 of Rhizobiaceae bacterium. GTDB lineage: Bacteria > Pseudomonadota > Alphaproteobacteria > Rhizobiales > Rhizobiaceae > JAWKWH01. The sequence goes on along the minus strand of JBFOMG010000038.1, from coordinate 44,923 downwards.
AGATAGCTCCTCATCGGACGGCAAAACTCCCAATCGGAAATGCCGGACAGACAGCCGAGGAACTGCACGGGTTGAATAGGCGCAACGTCGCACGGAGCGAACCCGCAGATCGAACCGGCGAACCGCGTGAGAGGTGGAATATTCAAAAACCTGCAATCGAAGCCAGCACCGGCAAGTCGATGAATGGTGAGCTGAATGTTCAACAGGGCGCCGCTGCCGGGCTTCGCGGGCTCGGTTTGACGGACAAGCTTTCAGTGCCCCTGGATCCGCGTGGCGAAAGAAAGCTTAACGCCGAGCCGGTTCCGATTAAACCGGACCGCCCACCGGACCCTGGTCCAATCCGGGACGGGCGGCTGCACTCAGATATGAAGGTCACTGTGCCGACTGCGGAAAAGGCGGAATTAAACACCAGATTTGACACACATAGTCTACGTGTTTCTTCGGCGAAATCAGACGAAATTTCCGGCGCGCCGCCAAATCCGACAGACATTCTCAAGAGCCAATTCGCTGGCGCCAATCAACCAGGTGGCATTTACAGATCAACGATTTCTTCACAAGCGACCACCTCGCTTCTCGCCGTGATCGAGGCAAACAGCAATTGGTCCAGCCAACTGAAGGCATTGGCGACCGCAACAGTTGCAAAACAAGATCGGAATGGAGTTGGGCCTCAGACCCTGCGCATACAATTGCATCCGGCCGAGTTGGGAGTAATGGATGCGACATTGCGAATTTCGGGTGACAGGCTTCATCTGAATTTGAGTGTCGAACAGGATTCGACGCTTCGATCGTTGCTGAGGGACAGCCAGGCAATACACAATGCTTTGCGTGCATCCGGCTTTCACGTCGATGAACTGACAATAACGGGCACGTCTCAGCAGGACGATCTCAGTACCAATGAACGCGCATTTGCAAACGGCAATGCAGCCCAAGAGGAAACCGAAGATGGAGAACGATCTGTCAGAAAACAGCTTCAAGGCGAGGGTGACGCAAATGACCAGGCGTCAAACGAGCTTATTCAAGAGTCTGACACTGACGGCCTCTATATTTAGCGCGTTCGCCGGGCCTGCGCATTCCAACCCATGTGAAAAGGAAATCATTTCTGCGGCGCGCACCCACGGTGTTCCAATCGGAATCCTCTATTCCGTTGGTCTGACCGAAACCGGACGAAAGGGCAGCCTGCAACCTTTCGCACTCAATGTGGCCGGCAAAGCATATTTTCCGCCGACCAAGGAAAAAGCACGGATTGTGTTTGAACAGGCAAAATCCAAGGGTATCAAACTGATTGACCTCGGCTGCATGCAGATAAATCATCACTATCACGCACAGCAATTTTCCGGTGTTGATGACATGCTCGATCCCTCGAAAAATGTCGAATACGCAGCGAAATTTCTGATGCAACTGAAAAGGAGGCATCAGTCTTGGACAATGGCAGTTGCACGTTATCACGCCGGACCCAACAACAATCCTGCGCAAAAAAAGTATGTTTGCCGTGTTATCAGCAATCTTGTTGCAACCGGGTTCGGCAAGTGGACTCCGACCGCTAAATCATTCTGTCAAAAGTGATGGCGGCATTAACCTTTGCTTAATAAAACAAAGCATGAACAAACATGAAAATTTTGGTTAACAAACTAAAAATATTCATCGTTATCAATAAGTTAAAGTACCACAACATTTAATATGCGAAATCTAGCCATTGCGGCCGATTCCGCAATGCAGATAGCCATTTCCCTGGCGGTGAGAATCTGATTCGGGGGACATGACATGATTGTCATTGTTGATGAACGGGAAATGGTAACCCAAGGTTTTGCCTCACTATTCGGGCGCGAAGGTTTCTCAAGCACTGGTTTCAAGACCGATGAATTTCATGACTGGATCGGCAGCGCCGCCGGTGAAGACCTGAAATCGATTGGCGCGTGCCTGATCGGTCAGGAAGAAACGAAACGGCTGTCGCCATCATCCATACGCAAGAAAACCGGAGCACCGATTATTTCGATGCTCGAACAGAATTCGCTGTCCAACACGCTTGAATTATTCGACTGCGGTGTTGACGATGTTGTCCGAAAACCAATCCATGTCCGAGAGCTTCTGGCACGGATATCGGCTATCCGGGCCCGGTCACAGGGCAAGGAAAACTCCGCATATATAGACGGACTCCGCATCTTCTTCGATGGCCGGGATCCCGAGATAGATGGAGAGGTCTTTCCACTGCCAAGGCGCGAAAAACGGATACTGGAATATCTGGCATCAATCGACGGCCGGCGCGCAACGAAGGCCCAAATCTTCAGCGCGATCTACGGAATATTCGACTCCGATGTCGAGGAAAATGTCGTTGAAAGCCATATCAGCAAACTTCGCAAGAAACTTCGAAAAGCGCTTGGCCAGGATCCAATCGATTCGAAAAGATTTCTCGGATACCGGTTGGTTTCGGCAGCCTAGGTAGCGCTCAATTGCCTGATATCACTGCGATAATCGTGGACCGTCAGTCGATTGGAGAGTTTCAGACAAGGTTCCAGGCGTACAATCCGATCCAAGGTCAATACTGAGGGATCAGACCATGAGTTTGTACAATTTGATGCGCACGAGCGTTTCGGGCATGAACGCCCAAGCCAACAGACTGTCGACGGTTGCCGAGAACATCGCCAACTCGGATACGGTTGGATACAAGCGTAAGAGTATCGCGTTTTCGACTTTGGTTGTGCCGGGAACGAAAGCTCAATTCAATTCGGGCAGCGTGGTCACGACGGTCCGCGAGGCGGTCGCTCTGCAAGGGGTATTGACCTACACCGCATCGATCACTGATCTCGCAATCGACGGCTCCGGTTTCTTCGTCGTGCACGATTCATCCGGTTCGCCTTATCTTACCAGAGCGGGATCATTTGTCCCCGACAGTGAGGGACGGTTGGTCAATGCGGCCGGATTTTTCCTGACCGGCTACAGCTACGCAAACGGTATTCCCAGCGCTGTTGCAAATGGCTTCGAGGGCCTGGAGATCGTCAGCATCGACAATACCGACCTTGCCGCCACACCTACCACGTTCGGCGAATTTGTCGCGAACCTCCCTGAGGCGGCTGATATCGTTACCGGTAATTTGCCATCAACCAACTTGGCGACCGCGGAATACACAGAGAAATCATCGCTCGTAGTGTACGACAACTTCGGCGGCCGGGTTGTTCTCGATATCTATTTTTCCAAAACCGCCGACAACACATGGGAAGTAGCCGTGTACGACCAGGCTGACGCTGCTCCCGATACGAGTTTTCCTTACGCTTCCGGTCCCATGGTAACCGAGACACTCGCCTTTGACCCGGCCAATGGCCGCCTGGATGCGGCGAGCGCAAGCAGCATTACGCTCAACGTGCCCGACGGTGAGCCGGTGACCATCGACATGGCCTCGATGACCCAGTTGGCGACGAATTTCATGGTCACCTCGACCGAGGTGAACGGCAATTCACCAGCGTTCATACAATCCGTGTCGATTGCGGATGATGGCATACTCTACGCGAGCTACGACGACGGTACACTTCAGCCCTTGTATCGAATTCCTTTGGCGACTGTCATGAGCCCCGATTTACTCGAGGGCCATTCGGGTAATGTCTATACGCAAGGCACTGAGTCCGGGGACATTCAGATCGGATTTGCCAATGACGGAGATCGCGGAAGGATCGCGTCCGGAGCATTGGAAGCATCAAATGTCGATATCGCAGATGAACTGACTTCAATGATCCAGTCTCAGCGAAGTTACACCGCGAATTCAAAAGTATTCCAGACCGGGTCCGACCTCATGGACGTGCTCGTAAATCTCAAGCGGTAGCATGAACAGCTTTGGCACGTGCGAACTGGCTTAACCGCAGGCAACAAAGGGAGGGGCATGTAAGCCCCCTTAGTGAAATATGTCCCTGTCGACCGCATTGAATATTGCGCAGTCGTCTCTGTTCAATCTGAGCAGGCAGACAAGCGTTGTTTCGAACAACATATCCAATGCGGGAAACGAGAACTACGTCCGACGTTCAGCGGCGCTCGAGTCGATGAATCCAGGTGTCCGGTTCGTCTCGGTCAGACGGCATGCCGATGTTGAACTGTTTCGTAGCAGCATCCAGTCGAGTGCCAACTTTGAGGCGCAGAACACACTTCACTCGCACATCAACGGGCTAAAATCTTCGATTATCGGAGCCAACGGCGAGTTGTCCGTATCAAGTCATCTGACTGCATTTCACAATGCGCTGCAGGTCTACTCCGCATCACCGTCGGACGGATTGCTTGGAGAAGCGGCGGTCAACAGCGCCAAGGATCTTGTGCGCAGGCTCAACGATGCCGCCAATGCAATCCAGTCGACGCGAACATCTGTCGATGCTGAAATTGGCGCAAATGTCGACCGTCTCAATAGTCTGTTGTCAGATTTCTACGAGGCAAACAAAGAGATCACGAAGGGCACGATTGCCGGAACCGATGTCAGCAATGCGCTCGACCGGCGGGATACCTTGATCAAGGAAATCTCCAAAATTGTCCCCGTATCCACGATTCAGCGTGCCAACAACGATCTCGTACTGATGAGCAATGGCGCAACGCTGTTTGAGACAACTCCCCGGGATGTCACTTTCACTCCCCAGACTGCCTACGGTCCATCGACCGTCGGGAACTTGGTTCGGATTGACGGTATTCCGGTTGACGCCGGCACAGGAGCAAACACCACAGCAAAAGGCTCTTTGGCAGCGCTCTTGCAAGTTCGTGACACGGTCACGGTCGATCTGCAAAATCAGCTCGATGAGGTTGCCCGCGGTCTGATCGACACATTTGCCGAGCGCGACCCTTCGGGTGGTGGTCTTCCTGCTCTGGCCGGACTGTTCACCTATCCCGGCGGACCCGGCGTGCCGGCTGCGGGCACAGTCGTTCAAGGCCTGGCTCTGACCATTTCCGTCAACAGTCTTTTTGATCCAGCTCAAGGCGGCGATCCGGCCTTGCTGCGGGATGGTGGTGCGAACGGCGCCGGCTATATCGAGAACACTAGCGGGGCAGCTTCGTTCGCCGATCGCCTGATCCGGTACAATGAAGCTTTGGATGCGCCCATCGCGTTTGATGCTACTGCAGGCATAGGCAGCTCCAAATCACTCGTTGCATTTGCTGCTGACAGTCTTGGCTGGCTGGAAGGCTATCGTGCTTCCGCCAATGAAGCGGCGATCACCAAACAGGCGCTGGCGGTTCAACTCAACGAAGCATTGATTTCAGAGTCGGGGGTCAATCTTGACGAGGAAATGTCAAGACTTCTCGACCTCGAAAACACATTCGAAGCATCGGCTCGTTTGATCAGGGCTGTCGACCAGATGCTGCAAGACCTGCTGGCGGCGGTGAGATAGTCCATGAAGATCTCACACGTTTCCACCCTGTCGCTTTCCCAATCGCTTCGTCATTCGATCTCGCGGATGCAGTCGGAGATGGCGAGCACTCAAAAAATGGTCGCGACAGGCCGTGTGGACGATTCAGGTCTTGCTCTGGGGGCAGGTTCGTCGCGCCTCATTTCGCTGAGGGGAGATCAGAACAGGATATTGGCCATCATTGACACGAATCACATGGCCATAACCCGGATGAGTGCATCGCAGGATGCAATTGGTCAGGTGATTGTACGTGCTCAAGACATATTGGAATCCATGGCATCCGGCATGAGCCAGAACACGGACCCGGCTATTGTCGTCCAGTCGGCAAAAGCTGCGCTTGGCGACACGCTCAATGTACTCAATACAAGCCTCCACGGAGATTTCATTTTCTCCGGGATCAACAGCGACAGCAGGGCTGTGGCCGACTATGAAACGGGACCGGCAAAAGCGGCATTTGACGCGGCATTTTTGGGTTTCTTCGGGTTTACCAAAAACGACCCAGCAGCTGAGCTCATCGATGAGCCGACAATGCGAACGTTTCTCGACACAGTCGTGGAACCGCTATTTTTGGGTGCAGGTTGGAACACCAATATCTCCGCAGCTTCGGATGAGGGAATTCTGTCGAGGATAACCCTGTCGCAAACGGCAGTGACATCGGTCAGCGCAAATGAGAGTGGGTTCCGCAAGACCGTGATGGCTACGGTCATCGTGTCAGAACTCTTTGATGGCAATTTGAGCGCCAATGCTCTCAACGCTGTTGCGGATAAATCGACGGAGTTGTCCGGGGAAGCGGTTGCCGACTTGTCCGAACTGCAGGGCCGGACCGGGCTCGTTGAGGAACAACTGGACAGGGCGAATAGCAGGTTGCAGTCACAGGCTGACTTGCTGGAGGGATATGCCGACTCGCTGGAAGCGATCGATCCATACGAAGCCTCCACAAGACTGACCTCGCTCCTGACCCAGATCGAAACATCATATGCGCTCACAGCTAGAATCCAGCAGCTGAGCCTCATGCGTTTCATGGTGTGACAGTTATGCGTTGACCCCAGGAGAGTAGAGATTGTTTCAAATTCGCTATGCCGAGATCGAGGACGACTCCCTTGCTGATGCCAAGGAACGGGAGCGCATGCTTATTCAACGTTCAATCGATCTCATGGCTGTTGCGCGCGAGGACGGAACCAACTCCTTCGCAGCGTCCGAGGCGATACTGTTCGTTGTCCGGCTCTGGAGTTCGTTTCTGGAAGACCTCGGACAATCCAACAACGAGCTTCCTGATCAATTGCGAGCGAGCCTGATCTCGATCGGGATCTGGATCCTCAAAGAAGCTGAAGCAATCCGGCAACAAGAGTCCGACAATTTCGACGGGCTGATTGAGATATCGGAAATCATAAGGGACGGAATACGATGAAGGGCGGTTTCAAAGTTTCACTGAAAGCCAATGAGCGGATATTCATCAACGGAGCTGTTGTCAGGGTAGATCGCAAGACATCGCTTGAGTTTTTGAATGATGTTGATTTTCTGCTGGAAAACCATGTCCTGCAGGCGTCAGACGCCACGACCCCGCTAAAACAGCTCTACTACATCGTTCAGATTATTGTGATGGCGCCCAACAATGCTGACAACGCCCGCGATCTATTCCGGGTCAGTATCGCGGCGCTGCTCGAAACATTCGAGAATTCGCAAATCACTGCTGAACTGAAAAACGTCGATCGTTTGGTGAACGAAAAGCGTATTTTTGAAGCGCTGAAGACAATTCGATCCTTGTTCCCGATCGAAGACGAAATCCTGGTTGCCGACAAACCTGTACCTCCGGTTTCCAGTGAGAACCCACGAGAACTCAGAGCCGCAGCAGGATAGGAAAATGGATAGTATTGCACCTCTTTCGCAGCCCACACGTTCACCGACTGCGGCATCAGCTGCGAATGTCGACTACCAGACATTCCTGCGTTTGCTGGTCGCAGAAATGCGCAATCAGGATCCGACCAAGCCGATGGAATCGACTGAATATATTGCGCAGCTGGCGAGCTTTTCGAACGTCGAACAGAATATTCAATTGAATTCCAAGCTCGATATGCTGCTCAGCGCATCCTACATCTCGCAAGCCGATGCACTGATCGGACGGGAAATTACATCTCCGGATGGCGAAGTATCCGGCACGGTTGTTGAAGTGAAGGTCTACGATGACGGACTGATTGCTGTCCTGGACACCGGTGAAGAGTTGATCGTTGGTGGTGGCGTGAAGATAAGCTGATGAACCAAGCCGACGCACTGGAACTAATGCAGGCATCAGTCTGGACCGTACTCACCACTTCGGCACCGGCGATCATTGCGGCCATGCTGGTTGGAGTCGGAATAGCACTGCTCCAGGCACTCACACAGGTGCAGGAAGTCACCCTGACATTCGTGCCAAAAATATTGGCGATTCTGTTGGCTGTTTCCATATCGGCACCGTTCATGGGCACTCAAATCGGCTATTTGGCGACGATAGCATTCAGCCGTATCGAAGCCGGATTCTAACCGGCGAGTTCCGCGCAAGCCACGATCCATAAACTGGCCGCCTGATCCTTCGGCAGAACTTCGGGCGCCATGACCGCAATCGACACTATCGCAGATGAACAGCGAAATCACAGCAGGGACGTTCTGCTTGCGGTTGGCATCATCTTTATCCTGGCGGTACTGTTTCTGCCGATCCCGGCGCTGCTGATCGACTTCGGCTTGGCGATTTCGGTCGCTTTGTCGGTATTGATTCTGATGGTCGCGTTGTGGATTGCCCGCCCACTCGATTTCTCCGCATTTCCAACGGTTCTGCTCATCGCGACCATGTTGCGGTTGTCTTTGAACATTGCCACCACCCGGCTCATTCTTTCCGAAGGGCACGAAGGCGTAAACGCTGCGGGTTACGTAATTGGCGGTTTCTCACGATTTGTGATGAACGGCGACTTCGTCATTGGCCTTGTCGTTTTTCTGATTCTGATCATTGTCAATTTTGTGGTGATAACAAAAGGCTCCACACGGATCGCCGAGGTCGGCGCGCGTTTCACGCTCGATGCCATACCCGGAAAACAAATGTCGATTGATGCTGATTTGTCTGCCGGCATCATCACCGAGCGGGAGGCGCAGGACAAGCGCCGCGAGTTGGAAGAGGAAAGTTCCTTTTTCGGGTCAATGGACGGCGCTTCAAAGTTTGTTCGAGGCGACGCCATTGCCGGCCTCATCATTACCGCAATCAATATTCTCGGCGGAATGATCATCGGTTATTCCAGACACGGAATGTCGCTCGGAGATGCCGCCGACATATTCATAAAACTCGCGGTTGGAGACGGGCTGGTGTCGCAAGTTCCAGCGCTTATCGTTTCCCTCGCCGCTGGTCTGCTGGTTTCGAAAGGTGGTACGAGAGGCTCTGCTGATCAGGCCGTTTTTGGCCAGTTGAGCGCCTATCCGCGTGCGCTGTACGTGGCCTCGCTGCTATTGCTTGTATTGGCCCTCACCCCTGGCTTGCCGGCCCTGCCCTTCCTTTTCCTCGCCGGCTTGATGGCTTCTTGCGCCTATATCATTCCCAGGCGCATTGAAACGCGGGAGCGCGAGAAACAAGCAAAGAGGGACCGGGAACAGCAGGAACTGGAGGAAGAAGACCGGGATTCAATACGGTCATCTCTCAAGGCAAATGAAATCGAGCTTTTGTTCGGCAGGCAGGTCGGGGCCCGCATGCTGCCGCAGCGCCAGGAACTTGCGTTCAGAATGTCGCGAATGCGTAAGAAATTCGCTCTGCAATACGGGTTTGTCGTACCTGAAGTCAGACTGTCAGATGACTTCTCAATTCCCGACAAGGGTTATCAGATCAAGATCCATGGAACGGTTGCCAGTTCCTATGAGCTTCGTATCGGCGAATTGATTGCACTTGTCGGCGAAAACGAACTACCGGACATGCCGTCCGAAAAAGTCCGCGAACCCGCCTTTGGCATGGATGCGTTGTCGGTTCCTGAGGCGTTTGCCGATGACCTCAAACAGGCAGGCATACCAACGGCAGACAACATGTCGGTGCTCCTGACCCATCTCAGTGAGGTCATTCGAAACAACCTTCCTCAACTTCTGTCTTACAAGGATATGAAGGCACTCATAGATCGACAGGAGCCGGAATATCGAAAGCTGATCGATGAAGTTTGCACGACTCACCTTTCCTATCCAGGCTTGCAAGCTGTTTTGAAACTGTTGCTGGCGGAAAGGGTATCCATTCGAAATTTGCACCTGATCATCGAGGCGATTGCGGAAGTGGCGCCTCACATCAGGCGGACAGAACAGATTGTCGAGCATGTTCGTTTGCGAATTTCACAGCAACTGTGCGGTGACATTACCGAAGATGGCGTGTTGCGCGTTCTGCGGCTGGGCAACCGCTGGGATATGGCGTTCCATCAGAGCCTGAAACGGGATGCCAATGGTGATGTTCGGGAGTTTGATGTCGAACCCAGGGCGCTGGAGGAATTCGGCGAACAGGCGAGGAAAGCCATTCAACAGCATCTGGAGACCGCGAAGAATTTTGCCGTGGTCACCGCACCTGAAACCCGGCCCTATGTCCGCATGATCATTGAGCGGCTGTTTCCAAACCTGCCAATCCTGTCTCATGTTGAAATCCCCAAAGGTGTGGAGTTGAGGATCCTCGGGACGATTTCTTGATGTTGAATTTGCCTGATCCGCTGATCGCCGCTTTTCTGGCATTTTGCAGGATCGGCGGGTGTTTCATGGTGATGCCGGGATTTTCCAGTGCGCGCCTTCCGGTTCGCGTGAGGTTGCTGCTGGTTGTCGTCATTGTCGTTCCGCTGACGGCCCATGTCTGGGAATTGGTCCTGCCACAGGTGTCAGCCAACCCTACCGACCTGCTTTTCCTGATTTCCACTGAGATACTGAAGGGCGTGTTCATCGGCCTCATCGCAAGAGTTTATCTTCTTGCCTTGAGCTTCATCGGTGCTGCAATCGCCAACTCTATCGGCCTTGGCGCTCTTGGCGGTGTTGTCATCGATGAATCCGAGCCTCAAGCGGCGTTGAGCGCTCTGATCTCGCTATTTGCGGTCATGATCCTTTTCACCTTGGAATTCCATCATGAGATGATCAGGGCGCTGGTCGGTTCCTACTACGTCTTCCCGGTCGGAACGGCCATGTCACTGCAGTCGTTACTCGTCGTGCTGGTCGACAAGCTCGCCGAGGCATTTCTTGTTGTGCTCCGCTTGGGAAGCCCGTTCATTGCCTACGCGGTGATCGTAAATTTGGCGGTCGGTCTGTTGAACAAGCTCACCCCTCAAATTCCAATCTATTTTGTCTCGCTACCAGCGGTGATTGCCGGTGGCTTGGCGTTGTTTTACTTCGCCATACCGGTGATTCTAAGCCTTTTCGGCGGCACATTCACCGACTTCGTCATCGTGCGGTGACGATATGACGGAGAACACAAAGAGACTTGTTCGTTTAATGCGGCTGCAAACGCAACTCAATCAGGCCAGCCGCTCAATGCTGATTTCAAGAACCAATGAACACCAGCGGCTCGAGGCTGAGAGGGAGTATCTCGATGACATAATCGGTGGCGAGAATTTGACAACGCGGTTGTACCCGCAAATTGCGTTTCAGCGAATGGAGAAGATAATTGGACTTCAGAGCGACAGCTCAGCTGAAATTGATCAGCTCACCCACACAATCAATGCCGGAAAATTGAAGATCGAACACTTGCAGGAGCGGTTGGCCAAAAGCCTTGCGGAATCAGAAAACAAGGCCCTTGAACTGGATTTTCTTGAGCGGTTGTCTCGCGCTTCAGACGGGGAGTGATCAGCTTCCCACAAGTCTCCTGAACTATGGTGACCGGGCAAATTGGAGAATGCAGCCTTGTCCATATCGCCACCCTCAGACATCGTGTTGGACGTCATTGATGCAGTGGATCCCGCAAGTGCATTGCAGGCCAGGGACCGGCTTGTAAATGCCTCCCGGTCCGTCGGTGAAAGCACCCAGACCGGTGCGTTTCCACAGGTCGTAGACGAGATCGTAAATGTGCTTGAAAAACCGGGTCCAAAGACAGTGCCTTCACAGGATGTCAGGGTCAAATTCGAAGGAATGGTCCTTCAAACATTCATTGAATCGATCTTGCCCAAAGACACGGATTCCGCCTTCGGAAGCGGCTTGGCTGGCGAAATGTGGCGGTCAATGCTTTCGGAAAAGATTGCTAACGTTGTTGCCGAACACGGCGGGGTTGGAATTGCCAATCGGATCCTCGCTGACTACGTCATCAACGGCGACAGAATTGAACCGGTGGCCGGTGCGAACGACTTGGATCTGCTTGTTCAAGGGGCGCACGCGGAAGATCACGCCGCGGCATTGATTCACAACAAGCAGCGAAAATTTGTCGAGCTGATCAGCGGCTGGCAACTGAACAATGAAGGCGAGGATGCGAGATCGTGAACGCAATGAACTATACGTACGACGCCAAGTCTGTATCGACGGATGCAAGCGGTCAAATTGCCTCGTCAGTGGTGGCCGAAAACTCGAGCTTGCAAACAATCATCAAACGAATCCGCGAATGTGTGGAGATGGAAACACAAGCCATCCGAGCCGACTCCCGATATGACGCAAAACAATTGAACAGCCGCAAAAGCAGGTTATTGTATGAACTTGGCCGGGCAGGCAAGGGTTTGAACCTGGCTGACTTCGATGATCAATGCCGCGAAGATTTCGCAGAATTGCGCAAAGCGTTGGCAGAAAACGAATCCGTGCTGAAAGCACATATCTCGGCCGTTTCCGAGGTTGCATCGATTGTTCAGGACGCGATTGAGCGCGACGAAACCGACGGCACCTATACCGCCGGGGAATTTGCCGAACAGTACTCGATATGATTCGCCTTCTATTGTGCGCGATGATCGCGTGTGCCGCGACAATGGGCGGGGCGCAATTGTCCAGACACGCATCAAATCCTGCACCAGTTGCCAATGGCCAGTCCGAACACTCGACAATCCCGCTGGAAATCATCGAGACGGATCTGTTGGCGGCAAATCGATTACGGGAAGGCGAGATATCCGGATATTTTTTGGCGAGATTTGTCGTGGCGCTGAATCCGGTTCCGAGTGAATTCTCAGCCGTCACAGTCGAATCCATATTTGTGGACTCATTTCACAGCTTGGTCTCCGCCAGTTCTGTTTTCGGTGAGGAGTTGGGTGATGCAATTGACGTCACCCAAATTTCGCTTGAGATCAGGAACCTTGTAAACAAGCGGATCGGGTTCGATCGGATTCACTCTGTATTTATCACTCAAGTCGACCACCTGAAGCGCAACGAGGTTCGCACCAACAGTGCGGCGCGTCGTGCAACGATTCGCGGTGAAATAGCTGGAGAGCCGGGTCCTAGTATCGTTTCCAGACCCGCTGAATAGGCGGCAATGCAGGCGTTGGCCAGCCTGCAAAAAAGCGTCCCGCGAAAACGGGACGCTTTGTTTGACGACCAAGCAGGTAGCGGTCGCAGAATTTGCAGCCGATTGCACGGGCAGTGTTGGCGGTGATTGAAAATACATACCCGACAAGCGGCAAGGACATTCCGGGCCATCCGGGATAGCGAAATTGCTTCATGCAGGGACAGCGCCCTTCGCTATGTAGAAAGCCTATCAATATGTTGGTTAACAGCGCGTTAATCAGCGAACCGGTCTATGACCTGAAGAATTACTGCCACCCGATCTTGCTGTTTCCAATCTTGCCGGGATGGGCGAGCAGACGCGCTGGCGAGCAGGCTTCCATTAACCGAGATTTAACGACGTTCTTCTACGCTACATTAACCATACTGGGCAGGTTACTCACCTGGGCATGATGCTTCCCCGCTCCGATGATCGGAGTTTGATTTCACAGAGTTTCGATCTGGGTGAGGAAATTCGATGACCAGTATTATGACAAATCCGTCGGCAATGATTGCGCTCAGATCACTCCAGGCGACGAATAAGGAACTCCAGGCGACACAAAATCGGATTTCCACCGGTCTGGAAGTGGAGACCGCGGCCGACAACGCAGCCTATTGGTCCATTGCAACGACCATGCGTTCCGACAACAAGGCGCTGAGTACTGTTCAGGATGCGCTGGGTCTGGGTGCTGCCAAGATCGATACGACCTACACGGGTTTGACTTCCACATTGGATGTTGTCGGGGAAATCAAGGTAAAGATTGTCGCCGCGCGCGAACCTGGAGTTGACCGCTCAAAAATCCAGGCGGAAATTACCGAGCTGCAAAGTCAGCTATTTGCTATCGCTGAGTCCTCCTCCTTCTCCGGTGAGAACTGGCTTTCTGTGGATTCCAGCGCTCCTGGCTACGCTCAAATCAAATCTGTCGTTTCCTCATTTACCCGCAGCGCTAGCGGCGTGGCAGTCCAAACGATCGACATAGATACCGCTTCCACAGAGTTGTTCGATGCAGCAGATCAGTCGGGAATTTTGGACTCGACCTTTACGACCACCGGAGCCGGGGCGGTAACCGTCTCGGTGTTCACGCTCGACGTAACGGACGCAACAATTGACGATACCGATATCGATGACATGATCTCCAACGTCGATACCGCCCTTCTGTCGATAACCACAGCCGCTTCTGACATTGGAGCAGCGAAGAAACGCGTCTCAATGCAACAGGACTTCGTTTCAAGTTTGATCGATGCGATTGACCGCGGAATCGGAACCTTGGTGGACGCAGATATGAGCAAGGAATCAACCCGCCTGCAGGCACTGCAAGTCCAACAGCAACTTGGGATACAATCTCTGTCGATCGCCAACGGCAGTGCCCAATCGATACTGGCGCTTTTCCAGTAACGGACCATACGGGTCTGCGCTCGAACACGCGCTGACACAGTGAACATGGCACTAGACCGGTTAGTTATATCTGTAACTTGACGGGCGCTGGCGAAGACAAACCGAAGACCGGCTTTTTCCAAGCCAGGCTAAGTCAAATCTGATTTTTTTCATGCAGGCGCCAGCTTCGCGCAAGTTTCGGTTTTTAGCTTCGCGTCGTCATTGCCGCATTTCAGCAATGGTCCCAAACTACGATCCGCCAGGCTCAGGCTCAAATCCCCTGGCGGATTTTTTTGCCCGGCTCCAAATACTGGATTCATAAGATATTTACCCGCAGACGCTAGTGTCGAAACCAAGCGAAACAGGGTCAATCCCTGTGCATGAAGCGCTTCGCTTTCCCGGGTCGCCCGGAGTGTATCCCTTTTTCCACGTACTACCGTCTCCGCAGCTGGCACTGCCGCGCGCGAATTTTGCACAATTCCTCTTCACTGAGGACAGAAATCCCTATGGCAGCCTTCACGCTTTGGGGTCTCTTGCGCTCCGTCTATTGGCGGAGCGCTTTTTTTGTTGTTTTGACAAAATTGCAGGCGATCTATCCGAGTAAAAATTGCGCCACCCAAAGATGAAGCTCTTGAGCTTGAATACCGTTCCCCACGGTACGACAAGGTTCACGAAAGACTGGAAGCATATTGATTGGTGCCTCCCGGATTCGCCCCCCTATTTCTGGGAGGCAAGCCCGCCGCCTGAACCCGCTAGGCGGCGGGCCTAAACACCTAAAATCAGGCAGTCACGATTGGCGCCAGCGGGGCCTTGTGCCCACGAATTCAGCTCCAAGTTCGCTGTTCTTTCGCCAAATCAGGCGACAGCGGAACGTTTTGGCGCCATTGGGAATCTTGAGATGAAATTGACTCGGGATGTTTTCATTCGGCGGTACAACCAACCGTACACCGATTGTCGAAATATTCCTGATCAGACACCGGATCTCAGATAAATCAGCGCCAACCAGTATTGAGCCATTCCAATCTACGGAATGTCGTTTGATACGGCGATCTTCAGCTGTATTTTTGAGCGCGGTCATAGTTGCAGTCCTCTGACTGCAAACATTAGCACTTTGTTGTTATCGATTGGTAAAACGGCCCCCAAAAGCAAGTGCAATTTATTCGAAGTCGGGGTCGCTATCGATCAGGTGTCCGCTGGCCGGTTGGTCACCTACGCATCGCGTGTTTCAAGCGAGTTATCGGGAACAAACGCATCGATGAGACTGACAATTCTGACACAAATCCTCTCTCTGTTCGGAGAAGATTCATCAAATCGAACCATCTCGGCCATCAGGAACTTGCAGAGTTCAATCAGCTCCAGCTTGGAGGTGGGTTGGTGTTGAAGAATTTGATCAAACAACTCAACCATCCTGCGATCCAACTCCGTGATCGCTTGCTGGTCGTCGTGCATTATTGCCTTATTTATCTCGGAATGCAGTAACAGGTATTGATCGACAAACGGACTGAACACTTGGTCACCCATGTCACATACCCCTTACTGAGCCGCCCTTATACCAATCCGGCCTAAAATTCTACCAATTGCGGCGAGATTTTTGTCCAAATCCGAGTCGGTGCTTCCATTTTGTCAAATTTGAAATGCACCTCTGGCCAGTTTGCGCCAAGCTGAGTTTGAGACTTGCGTGCCAGGCAGAAGCGCAACTGGTTTGTTCGGTGGAAGTCGCCACAGCTCTGCTGCTCGGAAACGGCGGTTGCTAACTTGCGCCAGTCACACCTGTTCGGGTTTGACAGGTTGCAGTCATTTCCAATCGTCCTGCTTTCCTCGGTGTAAGCCATCTCGACAGTATCTGGCATCAAGTCCCGCCTACCGATAAACGCAATATTGGATAGGTCGCCAAGGCCGGGTTTGATGTTGTTGCACATCATTGAATTCGGGCGATTTGGAAAGATCCCTGTTCACCCGGATAATTATCCATTCCCGTCCCTACGGAAAATCTATGCGGTGACATCTTGTCACCACATAAAATTTTTACCGATCACTCGGATTCGGGCGCAACAACCAAGCGGATCCATTCGTCAAGAAATTTGTTCGACAAGCCATCTAACCACCCCTTCAAAGATCTTCACTAATGACCAGTCTGTTATGAAACACCTGACAATCCTGCCGAATACAAACAAGCGACACTCAATTGGGAGATAAACGGTTGTCATGATTGAGCGATCCGCGGCAAAAGCCGGCCCGAACATTTCCTGGATCGAAAGCAAATCGTTTGCAATTTATACGGTAGAGTATATTAAAAAATATACCTCCGGTTTGTAGCGGTGAGAGGGGACAGCTGGAATTCGGACATGATCAAAGACGAAATACACAAATATCACCGGTTACTCTCCGCATTGAATAAGGCAATAAATGACGATGATGGTTCCCAAATCACGATCCTCGATCGTGACATCGAAAAAGTTTGGCAGAGTATATTGTCACATAAACCGGAAGACGAAACAGACCTGGTTTTGATGGTCGATTTCTTGCTGACGATTGTATTACCGGCTTCAGATCGCGACGGAACCAAGGTAATTGCCGCTGAAAGAATCAGATCGCTGGTCAAGGATCTCGCGGTCGCTCAGGATTGCAAGCCGTCGGATTCAAGCGATAACGCCACCAATTGAGACTGTTATGGTTCCAGGAGACCTGCCGCGTTTTCCGGATGCATCATTATCCTGCTTCTTTCAGCTGGTTTCGCAAGGCGATTGAGATGGTCAGGGCTGATACGCCCATTGCTGCAGCGATGTCGTCCAAATTCATCCCCGCCTTCCACATCCGCACGCAGGCTTCCTTGAATGTCTCGCGGCCATGTTCTTGAAAAGAAACGTCTTCATTGCTCTCTTCCGCGAAACCGCTTTCAATGGCCGGCAATCCGTCATTCAGAAGCACGTCTTGCTTTGCGTCCGTTAGCATGGTGATCAGGACCGAGCAGCTCGAAGGTGGCGTATCCAGAGTTTTGATCGCATCGGCCAATTTGTCGAGATCGATAGCCCGGTCGGTGTGTGACAGCAGCGGCTTTTTGATTGCTCTGGCAGTTTGAGCCCGCGCAATGCCAGCAGGTTCAAGCGTCAACACAGCATAATCAATTGCCCCATTGTCTTTTACGAGAGCCGAAATGGCCTGGAGAAATCCGTCAGTTAGCTTCATCATTTACCACACCGCCATTCGAGGCAGTTGATCTTGACTCAACTGCCTCACCAGGACCGCAACACGGTCACCTGTTATCCCAAAGCTTGGCATCTTTGGCTGAGTTGAAAGAAATGCGCTGGAATGCCAGCGACTAGTGAAACAGAGCAGCCACCCCAACGTTTTCGGTGACCGGTGCGACGTACCGATGTTTCGGCTTTGGGCGCGACGCGGTGTAGAGAGGCGATTTGATATCGAGCTTTTCCCGCATGGTGTCACGAATTTCTTCTGAAACTTCAAAAACACCGCAACAAACCGGGCGTTTGCCATATCCCTCGGCACGGCCGATCTCATCGAGTTTCGCACCAGACTTTTTGTAGATTCGCTTCAGATGCGGCTCATAGTTCGAAATCAGTGTATGAATACCGTGCGCAAGTGCCACTTCGCACAACGCCAGCAACAGCATGCAAAACGCATCACCAGGCGCAATTTCGGGATGGTCATCTGCGATGCGCGTCTCATCAATGCACATTCTTGTCCCCTCCCAAATTCCCGGCGCTCGCAGATCGATATTTTCGGGAAATGTCCGGCGGAAAACATCATAAAGCAGTGTCGGTCCGGTTGTCGGGAGTAGCCGGATTGCTCCATAAAGAACGTCCATGTCTTCGTTGCACCAAAGCAGGTAGGCAGGCTTCATCTCGTCATAGCCGTCCTTTTCCATGTCTCCGTGAACGGGAACGTCCCATGCCAACTGGTCGGAGAAAACTCTTTTCCTCAACCGGTACATCTGCTTCAGCAGATTGGTATGGCGCTCGTAGTTGTAGGCTTGGACCAGCAGGATCATTTTGCGTCCCTTCGTTGCAAATATCACGCAACAAGGTTCGACAAATTTCATGACTTTGACCATTCACCCATCTGGTCTCACCCATATGGGGGTATTCGCTTAATCGATATCAATCAGACGGGCCGCAATCGCCTTGGCTACGCATTGGGTCATAGTGGTCGAATTCAATTTGTGCCGGATGGACTTCATATATGCTTTGACGGTGTGGTGCGAAAGATTGAGGATAATGGCAATCGCTTTGTAGTCCTTACCTCGGGCCGTCCATATCAAAACCTCCCGTTCACGGGCGGAAAGATTGGGCACCTCCTGGTCACCGAATACTTCGGTGATAGCGATCGTGTGAACAATCTGTGCAATTTCGACAATGAGATCACGAAACCGGGATATGAACTCATGCCAGTCCGTTTCGCTAAAATTGGCGTTGATGGAAAACAGTGCCCGCCGGCTGCTGGTATCGACCACCGGAACGGAATACCCCCAGATACCGATCCCGTGCGCAATCGAGTCAGCCATCATGGCGTGGGCATCTTCGCCAACTTCCAGTTCCGACCAGTCAAATGGAAGCACACGTTGAAAGCCTTCGCGCACGACCGGATCGACACGCACATACTGAGCCAGCAAATATCGCGCGATCCAATGATCTGGATAAGTTGTCCGCACAAAGGGATCGTCGGTCGCGCTGGATACAGTATGCGCAAGATGATATGTGACGTGTACATCAAGTGCATCTCTGACAGCAACTACAGCCCGCTCTACATTTGGCAACTCGCGAATTTGATCAAGAAGTTCATCACGTTTAATCGCCCCCGTAGACATATTTCTGCTCCTCGCGACCTACCCCATATGGGGGTATTTACTTTGCTCGGGGCTTAGCTGCAGTAAATAAATGCCCCTTAGTCAGTATAGGCGATAACAATTCGAAATTTGGAGATATCAAATCTGGTGAATATCACACAAAATGACCACGAATCAAATCATCATGAAGCACTACTGGTGCTGAAGTCCGTCTATCGGGACCGCGCAGCAGAAGAGGCGCTCCTTCGTG
Organism: Rhizobiaceae bacterium; assembly: GCA_040830725.1. Classification (GTDB taxonomy): domain Bacteria; phylum Pseudomonadota; class Alphaproteobacteria; order Rhizobiales; family Rhizobiaceae; genus JAWKWH01. Next base: position 25,712 of record JBFOMG010000038.1, on the reverse strand, counting down.
CTGTGACCGCCGAAAGGGCCAATGACAGAGACGGTGCGGTGTTTTGGATCGAGATTTTCTCGGCAATTATTGAGTAAGAGTGCAACTTTGTTTTCAGTTTCCCGCGTCGCAACTCAGCGGCTGCCGGTTAATTTCGTAATCTCCACTTCAAAGCCAATCTTTGGGAATTATCCGCGTGAGAAACTGAGACGTTCTGAGTGCTGTGAAGGGGAGTCTCTGCGCATGTGCGTACATATTCCGCCTTGCGAAGCACTTCCGCTGCGTGGATTCGTCCTTGGAATTATTGTGGGATTAAACTCTCGAAACACCTTGGCAACGTCCAGAATTATTGGCCGCAATCACATTTTCGATCTGTTCGGGTGCAATACACGAGGAGCTATGCTGCATGACAACGTTGTTTGTTGGTCAAAGTTGTTCGGCCTGGCCGATATTCGCGTTGGATATTTCGCCAAAGGCTATCGCCTTGGCGATCGCGTGAGGCAAATTGTTTGCACCCAGTTTCTTTTGGGCGTCCTTGGCAAGTTGATCGATTGTGTTTGTCCCAAGGCTCATTACCCGACCAATCTCTTTGATGTCCGTTCCGATTGAAACAAGGAAAAGTATCTCCGCTTGATACGTGGATAACACTTTGGTTTCAAACAGCTTTGCCACCTCTGGAAACTTGCCGAGTGTGGCTGCAAACGTCTGACCAACGCTGTTGAAAAGTTCGGTTTGGAACTCTGGCGTGAAGGTCCTGTTGCCAGTTCCGATGACCAGGTTACAGAGACCACGCCCAAGCGCGATGGGAATCACCAAAATCCGACGATGGCCAAGCTTTGTCAGTTCGTTAAAGAAACGCTTTTCCAAGAAGGAAGGATAGTCCTTTTTGTTGATGCTCAACGCGTCGAAAGGCTGCTGCAGGCGGCGGGCTTCTTTGATGATCGGACAGCCGCCGATCTTATAAAATTCGTTGGCTAAGGACCCGAGGACACCCGGCATGTCCCGATACGGCCGTATGGATGGATTCTCTCCTTCCAAATCGCAAAAAACCACGCTCATGAGCGAAAGTTCAAGCTCCTTTAGGTGACGTGCAATTATCTCAAAGGCGCTATTGACATCCTTGCTTGACGCGATCAAACGCGTGACCATTTTCAGGTCACCATAGCTCCATTTAAACTGATAATTCTGCCCTTGGTTTATCAACCCGCAACCCTCCATAGCTTTGGCAGTTACGGGAGATACTTTCCTTTGGATCACATTATTTTCATCCTGCTCAAGTAGGGCCGATCACGCTCCAGCATGCAATCCGGACCGGTCCGATCAGGAAACCCAACTCGATGACGTGGTCGAGATTGATCAAGCGCAATGTTTGCAGCCTTTGAATGTGGGAGGAGTTTGAAGCAACACTTCTACATATGCGGCGGGCTGGGCGATGAAACAAAAGACACAACCCATTCAGTTTGACTGGGGATATGGAAATATCCGCAAAGTAATCCGATTGATTGCATCTGCGAGTGATGTGAACGACGCCTGCAAGATATTGGCACGTCACCTGAAACACATCGAACTAAAGCTGATTTGCGTCAACTTTTGTAACCTTGAGGGAGAAAATGCTTCGATCCGTCCCTATCGGGATATGCCAGAGGCTCTAACAACTCTTTCCAACCAATTTCACCTTCTTGGCGTTTGCCCCATTATCAGGGAGGCAAAAAAAGACAGACGGCCATTTGATGCTTTGAACCTAAACAGAAATGTCTACTGCGAGTTTCTTGAGCAGAGATTCCTCGACGAGTTATCCAAACTGGGACATCGGCACGTACTTGTCTTGCCGGCGGCCTTTGGAAGGGGATTGGCAAATGTAGTGGTCGGCACAGGCGAGCGGGAGATTTCGCTTCAGCTCCAGGCCGAGCTGTTTGCAAGAGTTGGCCAGTCGCTTGCTGCGATAATTACGAGATTTCCCGACATAACGAAACTCTTCGAGACCAAATGCTTGTCGACGTTACAGGCCGAGATTTTGTTCTTGATATCGATTGGCACCAGTCTGGACGATATCTCACGGCTAACGGGCCGCGGAGATTTGGTCATAAACGCGCTCTTGAAGAACGCCCAAGAGAGACTAAACGCCAACAGCATCCCTCATGCTGTGGCCAGGGCATTGGCCCTCGGAGAATTTTCGAATATGAACCTCGGTGCGGCGATATAGGTCAACATGAACAACCCGGCCGATTGAAGACACCGTTTTCAAGCCGGTTGCTGTAAGGCTGGAGCGGCATATGGGGCATAGCTTGTCCGAGCTGATTGCGAAGCACCATGAATTGTCTCGCAAGTTGGAAGCTTTGGTATCTTCTCTGGAAAACGAATCTCACACTGAATTGTCCGAACTCGATACTCAGCTGACAGAAAACCTGGAACGAATATTGACCGCTCAATCGCTGGGTGAGCGAGACCTGCGCTTGCGAATAGAGTTCGTGTCAGAATTGATTTGTGTCCGTACCGCCGGATTGGTCTCGTTGGACCGGGAAATGCAACTTTTGCATGATGACTACGAAAATATCATCAGGCTGCACGATCAGCCGGACACTGCGAATGAAGATCATATTTGAGGTGCCTTCCAAAATCGATCGCGGATACGGGCGCTGCCGAGAGGCAGATCATCAGAGGATGTCTTGTTAAAAATCCGAAGGCATGCGTTGCGTATCAGGCTCAAATTTGCACGGAATCAATCTTATCCATTGTTGCGACGAACACTTTGGCGGATTCAACCGTCAATACCAATGTCGGCCGCCATTGATTAGGCAAGCATTCCGGCATTGATCAGCTGCAATTGCATTGCATGGAGCACCATGGTCTTAGAACGACCAGCTGGCCGCCACTGTTGGGGATGCCGTTCACCTCGACTTCGATCACCCGTGGATCGGCTCCCAGATCGACCGGGATCGATTCAATCGTGAAATGGGTGAATTCTGCTGGAGCACTGATCGTAAATGAGTGCGCAACCTGGTCTGCTGCCTGAATCGGTGAGAATTGTCTGTCCACCAGGGTTCCGGGACCACTGCCAACCGGGTCTCCTGGGTCACCAAGGTACAATTCAACCACAAATCCGACAGGACTGTAGTCCCCCGGGCCGATCTCCTCGTCTCCATCGATGTCGAAATCGTTTTCGCCGAGTTGCCCGTCACCGTTTCGGTCCCAGTACCAAGCCCCATATCCGGCGTCTTCCAGCGCTTCAACCAGGTCTTCCACATCCTGCCCGGCGGCGTCATCCACTTCGAAATAGACGGTCAAAGTAGCGCCTGAGACAAATGATTGGTTCAGATTTACGATCAATGCGTTTTGCCCAGCCGATGCCGGATTGTCGAAACGAAGATCTGGATTACCTGAATAGGTCCTTGAACCGTCGAAAAGCAGATTCACATCGGAATCGCTGAGAACGGCAGGTACGGATTTGACTGTTGCGTAGACGATGTTTTCCTGGCACCGCGAATGAGCTGAATGCGGCACCACAACGACGGCAATCGCGGCAAGAAGACTTAATATTTTGATCCGTGCCTGCACCAGGACAAACCGGAGTGCATTCATCGCAACCCCCGTTAGTTTGAAGGATAAGCTCGGTTGATCCAAGTGAGGTGAAGATCATCTCACCGAACCCGAACTCTTGGTAAAGTCATTTATGCAACCGGAGCTTGCGCCAACCTGATTGCCTGAAGACCGGCCGCAGACCAACAAACCGCGAGAGAAAAAAGAGGCAGACCCGGGTAACGGCAATCGCCAAATTCAAGCCAGCTTCCGCGCAATTCTTCAGTCATTTGTCAGCGCTGAAAGCCCGACGAAAATCGTAGATGAGCCGATGTGCAACGTTGTCCGAACCGGATCGGACGCCGGGTTTCAACCGGTATTCCTTTTGCTCGAGACAGTTGCAGAACCACAACGCGACGAATTTAGACTTCGTTAGTCTACGTCTGCGAAATTGAGGCTGGTGGTGAATAATGACGCGAGGCGCGACATGGCGTGTTCATCACCTATTCTCATAATTGACGACGATCCGATTTATATTGAAGTCGCTCGCGAAGTGATGACCACGCTGGGTTTTTCGCCAGTGTTGACTGCCCGAAACGGCGAAGAAGCCATCATCGAACTGGAAAGCGCCGATAAGCCGTTCGAACTGATCATCCTCGATCTGAACATGCCCAAAATAGATGGATTGGCGTTTCTTCGTGCCGCCTCGGTCTCCCGGTATGGTGGCCGGATAGTTGTTTCAAGTGGCGAAGACAGTGCGATTGTAGAAGCAGCGAAAAATCTTGCACGAATGCTCGACCTCAATGTCATCGGTTCGATTGCGAAGCCGATCAACCCTGTTGAAATATCCAGGGTATTGAAACGCTGCAAAAAGGCCGTCACTTCTCACAGCGCGTCGCGTACGCGCATCGATGCGAAAAGCGTTACAAGTGACCGGATCATTCCATATTACCAACCGCAGTACAGAGCCAAGGACCTGTCAATCTGTGGTGCTGAAGCCCTGTGCAGGATAATTGCGCAAGATGGGGCGGTGGTTCCACCCGGTGGGTACTTTGAAGAGATCAGCCACACTCCGCAGGCCAGCCGTATCGCCATTTCCGTCGCACGCAAAGTTTTCGCGGACATTCGGGCCTGGCAGTTATCCAATCTCGACTGTGACGTTGCGATCAACCTCGATGCCTCCATACTCGAACAGGACATTGCACCGGCATTTGACGCACTGGCCAAAGAGTTCGGAATCTCGCCGGCAAATGTGACTATTGAACTGACCGAAATTGCACTTCCTAAAGATTCAAGCCGTCTGATCGAAACGGTCGCCCGCTTACGCATGATGGGTTACGGAATAGCGCTCGACGATTTTGGAACAGGCAGTTCCAATTTCGACCTCCTGCGGCGACTTCCGATTACCAAACTGAAGATTGATATGTCGATCATTCAGGCGATGGAGCATGATCCGATCTCGGTCGAGTTTTTCAATACGGCGGTCAAGGTCGCTCGCGGCCTTGGTCTCACCACCATAGCCGAAGGTGTCGAAACCGAAGCACAACTTCAAACTGTTCGCGATCAGGGTGTCGATGTTGTGCAGGGATATTTGTTCGATAAAGCGTTGCCCCGGCTGCAGTTTGAGGAACGCTTGTGGGATACATTAGGACGAGCGGAAGCGGTTTAAGCGACATTCACAAACGCCGTGGCTGCAACCGACGCACTGTATATTTGTCAATTTGACAGTGCCTGAGCAGTTTCCCTGCTGCGCGACACCAATATTGGCCGGCTTATTGCCGGGACTTCTATTGTGGTCGACAAGTTGAAGGCACCAAATCCTCCACCGAAAACGTGGATATTCACAGTGGTATGCCGCTGAAAAATGCAGCACCGCGCCGGCAAAATGAACTTCGCTGCGCCTGTGCTGACGGCATTCGAATGCAAATCCCATAACTAAGGTATGGGATCGATGAATTAATCCACCGTAAGGCCCGGAACATTCCATTTGTCTGACTGCATCTGCCTAGACGCAAAAGCGTTCGGAAGTTCGCCGTTTTACTGCATGTGCCGCCGCGAAAATTTCGCGCAAGCTTAGGAAGGTGTTCGTGAAGGATCCTCGCATGCCTCAAAAGGAAACTGGGGAAGCAAGTTGGTTTGCCAATTGTGTCTCTTTGATGTCGCGTGGATTCGCCGTCAAAATCTGAGAACTGATTGAAATCAATGGTAAAAGTTTGCAAGATGGCGCTTCACGAAAGTAGCTGCCTTGTTACTGCCGATTTAGGTTTTCATCTGAAAACACTACCAAATTACTGGTAGCGGGGGAGGGACTTGAACCCCCGACACGCGGATTATGATTCCGCTGCTCTAACCGACTGAGCTACCCCGCCGTACCAAATACGTTCATTTCCGGCAAGGTGCTGGACCGTTTCGAAGAAGGAAGGTCCCTGGTCGGGAAATGCACCAATGCCAACTGCAGAATGGATTTCATTTCTGCTTGAACGCGCGGGATATAGTGTGGCCCGCATTACGCTGTCAAGCAGCTTGCGGGCCAATGATCCTGCTTTTGCAGGGTTGGCAGGGACAAAACCGGATCGTGACTCGAGCGGACAGTGTTTCCGGCGGTCTCTCCACTGTAAGCGACAGTCGTTCACACCATGTCGGATTCACAGTTCCGGCGGTCCGCATGGCAGTCGCAAGATTGCAGTAAAGCTGCGCTGAGACCAAAGAAGGGTTGAGTTCGCTCAAACGGACCGATAAGTGTCGCCGCGATCCATTTTGGCAAGGGATATATGTCGCCGCGTATCGCAGTACTTGGGTGTGGCTACTGGGGCAGCAACCACATTCGCACATTAAAGTCGCTCGGAGCGCTGCATGCGGTATCCGACGCCAACGCCGCGCGCGCGGAGGGGTTTGCGTCTGAACAGGAATGTTTGGCGATTGCACCTGACGAGCTCGTCGGGCGTGACGATGTCGATGCGATTGTCATGGCGTTGCCGCCACAGTTTCACGCTGACTTTGCCATTAAGGCGGTTGAAGCCGGCAAGGATGTTCTTGTCGAAAAGCCGATTGCGCTGACGGTTCCCGATGCCGAAGCTGCAGTTGCGGCAGCCGAAGCCAATGAACGTGTGTTCATGGTCGGTCATGTGCTGCGTTTTCACCCGGCTTTCGAGACCCTTGAGCGGTTGATCGCCGAGGGTGAGTTGGGTGAGGTCAAGTACATTCACTCGCACCGGCTCGGACTGGGAAAATTTCATACGGAAAATGACGCGCTCTGGGACCTGGCGCCGCATGATCTGTCGATGATCCTGGCGATCACCAAAGAGGCGCCGGTCAAAGTGCGTGGCGAGGGTGCGGCACTGCTGGACCATTTGAGCGATTTTGCCCATTTGCACATGCTGTTCAAAAGCGGCGTGCGGAGCCATTTGTTCGCCTCGAGGCTCAATCCATATCGCGAGCGCCGGCTGACCGTTGTCGGCACCAAGGCGATGGCGGTGTTTGATGATGTCGAGGGTTGGGAGAAGAAACTTGCCGTCTACCGCCACGCGGTCTGGCAGGACAGCGGACAATGGGCATTCACCACCAATGAACCCACCTATGTGGCGATCCAGCAGGGTATGCCGCTGACGCGGGAGCTGGAGCATTTTATTCATTGCATTGAGACGCGAGAAAGCCCGCGCACTGGCGGGGAAGAAGCGATCGGCGTGTTGCGTATCCTGACTGCAGGAACCGTCAAACACGATTCGATGCCCGGTTGACTAGCAAGATCACCTTCACCAGACATTACAGTCTGCGTTACTGATTGAAGCCAGGCCACTGGCGCTTTTCGCCAAACGGGCCTAATTCAGCCGCGGGGAAGGGTAACCGGCCAGGGCGGCACTGATGTTTGGGGGCAAACCAGATGCAATTCATTGATCTCGCTGCGCAGCGGGCGCAAATCGAGCATAAAATCAACTCGGCAATCGAACGGGTGGTCAAATCCGGCCGCTACATTCTCGGTCCGGAAGTCACCGAGTTCGAAGACCAATTGGCCGAATATGTCGGCGTCAAACATGCGATCGGATGCGCCAATGGAACCGATGCGCTGCTGCTGCCGCTGATGGCGCATGACATCGGACCGGGCGATGCAGTCTTTTGTCCAAGCTTCACCTTTGCCGCAACGGCCGAAGTGGTGGCGCTCAGGCGCGCTGAGCCGGTTTTCGTCGATGTCGAGGCCGACACATACAATATGGATGTGGCAAGCCTTGAAGCGGCAATTGCGATGGTCAGGCGAGAGGGCCGCCTGCAGCCAAAGGCGATTATTCCAGTCGACCTCTTCGGATTGGCGGCTGATTACAATGCCATCGAGGCTCTCGCCAAGCGCGAAGGATTGATTGTGATCGAAGATGCCGCGCAGTCAGCCGGCGGCAAGCTCGGTGATAAAATGTGCGGCAGTTTCGGCGAAGTTGCCTCGACCAGTTTCTATCCGGCCAAGCCGCTCGGTTGCTACGGCGATGGCGGGGCGATGTTCACTGATGACGATGACCTCGCCGAAGTGCTGCGGTCGCTGAATTTCCACGGCAAGGGCGACGGGCAATATGACAATGTTCGGGTTGGCATCAATTCCAGGCTGGACACGATCCAGGCGGCAATCCTGATTGAAAAGCTGGCGATTCTCGAAGGGGAAATGGAGGCGCGCCAGAGGGTCGCAGCACGGTATGCTGGTGGGTTGCGCGATGTGGTCAAAGCAGCGGAAATTGTCCCAGGCTGCCGCTCCGCATGGGCACAATATGCAATCGAGACGGATGACCGGGATGGCTTGAAGGGTCATTTGCAGTCCAACGACATCCCTTCGGTGATCTACTACACCAAACCCCTGCACCAGCAGGTGGCCTATGACATGTATCCGGTCGCTCCGGATGGTTTGCCGGTAACCGAATCACTGCCAGGTAGGATCCTTTGTCTGCCGATGCATCCCTATCTGTCCGAAAACGATCAGGACGTGATCATCGACTGCATCCGGCAATATGTGATGTCGAACGGGCGCGAGGCGGCGGAGTGAACCGACATTGATGTGTCACTCTGCAAACGCCGAATAATCACGGCGCTTGAGCAGTCCTAAGCGATGAAGCCGGCAAATGGCTGTGCCATTATTGCCTGCACGAAGGTGTAAGCGACAAAAACCAGATACAGAAGCGCTGCCAACCAGACCGCATACATCGATTTGGTTTGAGATCGCATGCTTGACGCCATGAAGCCGACCACGGGCAGGAAATGGAGTGCGTGGGTGGAGAAGAAGTGCGCAACACGCAGATCTCCGCCGCTGCGAAGCCAACCGAATATCGGGAAGCCGTCCCGCTCGGATTCGACGACGCCGATGGCATGCCCCGGCTGGCTGGCGATGTAGCCCGCGACAAGCACGGTCAGTACAAATGTCAAAATCAGGCCAAGCACGACGGAAAGCTTGAAGGCCGGAGCCAATCCGCTTGTTTTGTTGGGATGAATGTGTATGGCGAAAACCACGGAGGCGCTGGTCAGCGTCACGGCCAAAACGCCCATGACCGGATAAACGGCGGCCATGAAGGTGTTGGTATTGTTGAAGTGAGATGCCGTCCCGGCCGCCGCTGCTCCCCCAATCCAGACCATTTCCACAACGCAGCACGCGACAATGATCCATATGTAAATTCGAAACCATCTGCCGGTACGGAATTTTTCAGGCAGCCACGCGGCAAACCAGGCCAGTGTCGCCAGATAAACTGCCAGAGCGAGCTCAAATTTCAGCGGTTTTGCCCAAACATTGCGGCCTGATAGCTCGCGGGTTTCGATCAACATGGCGCTGAAAGTCGGGATGATCAGCAAAGCCATGAACATCGCACCGCCGGCTAATACAGGATCTCGCCTGAAGAACTCCGCGAAAGGCGAGTGAAACCGGGTGCCGGAAGAGGTGATTTCGTCGGCGATTGCCATTGGACGTCCCCCTCAAGCCGCCGGGCTAAGTGCGGCGTTTCGAGACCGGAAAACCAGCCTGATTGACAGGAACAGCAATAATCCGACCGGTCCGAACATGAAGGTCAGCGCCAGGCACGGAATAACGAACCAGAACGGAATTTTCTCTGATCTGGCGGTCCGGCACTCCCACGCACCGATCCAAAGATCGAAAGCCAGGTAATGAACCCAACCCGCAAGCACAATTTCGGGTTGGGTAAACAGTTCCATTACCGACGCCAGGGAATCAAAACCGCCTGAACTGCCGCTCCAATAGACCAGCACCAATGCAGAATATCCGATGCTGAGTGTGATCGGGATGAACCACCCGGAAAACCGGTAAGCCCAATCAGGCCTCAATGGAGAAAGCAGAAGGCCCAGCCAGCCAATCAGCGCGAGTGTGCTGGCAACGGAGAACATTTGAGCGGCCATCGACGGCTCCCATCTTTTCAATGTCAAGATAAAAGAATAGAGCGTATGTTGACACTGTCAAGTTCAATTTTGACAACGTCAACATTGAATTCTATTCATGGGGAATGGAATTGGACGAAAAACCGGCGGCTTCGGCAACAGAACAGCGCAGGGATTATCACCACGGTGATCTACGCAGGGCTTTGCTGAAGGCAGCTGACGCGGAGTTGACCGACAAGGGTGTGGAGGGTTTTTCGCTACGCGGGGTCGCAAAGCGCGCGGATGTGAGCCATGCAGCACCCGCTCATCACTTTGGCAACACCGAGGGACTGCTGACCGCGTTGGCGGCGGAGGGGTTCAGGCGTTTCATTGCAAAGCAGGAAGAACGCGAGGCCGATGCGCAAAACGATCCGGTTTCCCGGCATGTTGCATCAGGCCTGGGTTATGTCGACTTTGCCCTTTCAAATCCGGCATTGTTCAATTTGATGTTCACCTCGGAGCGAACAGATCGCGACGAAGACGAGCTTTGTAATGCCGCCGCTGCAGCTTTCGACAAACTGGTTTCCCAAACGAAGGATATTGTCGGGCGAGATCCGCGAGAGGATATTTCTGCCATGACCGATGTGGTTGCAGCCTGGGCAATGGTGCATGGCCTGGCCAGTTTGATGAACTCGGGACGAATTGCCGTGTTGCAAGACATGCCGATTGATCAGCGGGACAGAGTGTTGGCTGATATCATATCCAGATCAATCGCAGACCGCGCGACCGACGCAATATGAGGCCCTATTGCGGAACTACCAGTTCGTCGTGGTCGAGCCGCCGCAGCATTGCTTCTGTTTCCGCGGTGTGTTCGGTCCGGTCGATGAAGCCGCCGCCATAGATGCGCGCATCGCTATTGCCATCGGAGTAAAGAACGCAAGCCTGACCGGGTGCGACACCTGATTCAGCCTCGGCAAGTTCCACGACCGCTGTTCCGTCAACAAAGCGAAGCAATGCCGGGCGAGGCGGCCGGGTCGAGCGCACGCGCGCATACATTTCCAGACCCTGACTGGGCAAATCGGTCAAGCGCTCATCGCCGAGCCAGTTCATGTCACGCAGATAAATCCGCGCGGTATTCAGCGCCTCATGCGGGCCGACGATGACGCGTGATCTGTCCGCGTCAAGATGGACGACGTAAAGCGGATCACCCGTCGCGACTCCAATCCCGCGCCGCTGACCGATTGTGTAGCGCAAAATACCGTCATGCCGGCCGAGCACCCGGCCATCCACGTGGACAATATCGCCCGGAGTTGCCGAGTCGGGCTTCAGCTTTGAAATAATATCCGAGTACCGGCCCTGCGGGACGAAACAGATGTCCTGGCTGTCGGCCTTGTCAGCGATGGCAAGACCCATCTCTTCAGCCAGCGCCCGAACCTCCGACTTTGGCAAATCACCGAGCGGAAACCGCAGATAGTCAATCTGCTCCTGTGTTGTCGCGAACAGGAAGTAACTCTGGTCCCGCTCTGCATCGACAGGGCGATAAAGCGCACGGTGAGCGCCGTTCGGCCGGCTGCGTATATAATGTCCGGTGGCCAGCGCATCAGCCCCGAGCTCGCGCGCCGTCGCCAGCAGATCGGCAAACTTGACCGTCTGATTGCAGGCTACACAGGGTATCGGCGTTTCTCCGGCAACATAACTCTCGGCAAACGGGTTGATTACCGCCTCGCGAAACCGGTTTTCATAGTTCAGTACGTAATGCGGAATGCCCAATGTTTCGGCCACGCGCCGGGCATCGTCGATATCCTGACCGGCACAACAGGCGCCGGCGCGATGAACCGCTGCGCCGTGGTCATAAAGCTGAAGGGTGATACCAACGACATCATAACCCTGCCGCTTCATCAGCCCGGCAACCACGGACGAATCAACACCGCCCGACATCGCAACAACGACGCGGGTTTGTGAAGGCGCGGAATTCAAATCCAGGCTGTTCATCATATTTAGCCGATATTTAAAATGGTCGGCGGCTCCAATGCCAACATGACCAATATAGGTCAAGGGCCGGTATTCACCAATCAGGATAATCTTAACGGAAACGCTAACGGTTGATTCAGCTTCATTACCGTCGCGTTACGAGCAGTTTAGCTTTTTTTTAAAGCTGTGCCGGTAGGGTCGTATTGTTGAGATCCTGAGTGTGTGGGATCTGTGTGAGTTTTTAGAGAGTATCATGACCGATCTGGTTAGACCGCGAGTAAAATACGTTATCGGCCCTGATGGCAGTCCGCTGACGATTGCCGATCTGCCTCCCACAAATACCCGACGCTGGGTCATTCGCCGAAAAGCTGAGGTCGTTGCTGCTGTTCGAGGTGGTCTGTTGAGCCTTGAAGAAGCCTGCAACCGATACAAGCTTACGGTCGAAGAGTTCCTGTCATGGCAGGCGTCGATTGACGAATACGGTCTTGCGGGATTGCGAACCACACGCATTCAGCAATACCGGCACTGAATTCAATCCGAGCTCAGATCAGATCGGCCCGTCCTGCGGCGGGCCGTTTGTTTGTTTCCGATCGATCATTGATGAAGCAACGGCAGTAAGCACGACTGACGTGGCAAAAAACCACAATCCCGGTTTTGAAATTGCGGTTGCCAGACCGCTGGTCTTGGCGGCGAACACGACGATTGCAACCAGGATCACATCAAGCATGGACCATCTGGCAAGTGCGTGAAGGCGGCTTGTCAGCCGGGTGGCAGGACCGTTCGATCCGAAGGCCGCCAGGTGCAGCAGCAAGAGTTTCAGAATTGGCAATCCGAGTGAAAAAAGTGCAATCAGAATCGACAATCCCCAGTCGCCTGTCTCCCACAGGCTAAGGATAACCGTTATCAGCGACGGTTCCTCGCTGAACAACCATAGACGGTCGACTTCCATCAGCGGCAGGGTAATGCCGAGCGCGAAGCTGAAAGTCGCGGCGAACAGGAGCGGGGCAATGAGCAATTTCATGACCTGCCTATAGCGAAGGCACCGGTTTCATGAAAGCGCCGCAGTTGTGGAGGTGAATTTGATGGGTCGATCCGCTGGCAGCAGCGTTGAATCCAAAAAGCCGGTGGTTCTGCTCCTCCGGCTCTTCTAATGCGTTGGGTAGGGCTGGTGCGACGTCAGCCGATCATGGCGCGCTGGTCTTCGGGTTCAGGCTCCTTGGCCCGAGTATCCCGGTTTTCGAGCATTTCCGCTTTTGACAGCTCTGCTTCCGCCTCGGCGAGGGCAAGTTCGGCCGCTGCCCGCTGTTCGTCGAGACCACCGCGCGATTCCATCAGATTGTCGCGCCGCTGACGGGCTGCCTTGGCGAATGTCGGATAGGCAAAGTGATTGACGTCGGTGATTCCGGCCTTTTTCTCTTCGGCAGCGATCTGCACCTCGAGTTCGCCGGCCATTCTCTCAAACTCGGCGATCATCATGTCGAGTTGCGCCAGTTGTCTGCTTTTCTCGTTGACCTGGAATCGCTTCAGCCGGACGAGGTTTTCCCGTGATTTCATAACTCGATACTCCAAAACCAGACAACCGGAACCGAATCACCGGAGCCCTGTACGCAATACACTGTGCCCGATCACGTCCGCCGGAAGTTAAGAAACGTCAATGTTTCCGGCTTTTGGTAACCTTTCGTTTACGGGCATCATTAATCATATGGGTTAGGCATTAAGGCCGGGTAAAAATTTTCGCGCTTTTGCCAGATCAAACAAGGTGAGTCGGCAGAATCGCTTATAACGATTTGTTAATCTTTCACCTTAAGATAACAGACTGAAAATAATGACGTGGATTCAGTATGATAATCCAATTTATTAATTTCGGTACAACCACTTGCCAAGGCGAATCAGAATTTGTTAACCATTTGGCGGCAAACTCTGACCGAGGCAATGACTACTGCGTCCGGCTGGTTTGCAGAGGGGATTGCGGTGGAGCAAGGGGAATGAAATGCGCGTTCTGCTGATCGAAGATGACAGTGCGACAGCACAAAGCATCGAGTTGATGCTGAAGTCCGAGAGTTTCAATGTCTATACCACTGATTTGGGTGAAGAAGGTGTCGATCTAGGCAAATTGTACGACTACGACATCATCCTTCTCGACCTGAATCTTCCTGACATGTCCGGCTACGAGGTGCTCCGGACATTGCGGTTGTCCAAAGTAAAGACGCCGATTCTGATTCTTTCCGGCATGGCGGGCATCGAGGACAAGGTGAGGGGCCTTGGATTTGGTGCAGATGACTATATGACCAAGCCGTTCCACAAGGATGAGTTGGTTGCGCGGATTCACGCGATCGTTCGCCGTTCGAAGGGTCATGCCCAATCGGTCATCACCACCGGCGATCTTGTCGTCAACCTGGACGCGAAGACAGTCGAAGTCGGTGGACAGCGGGTTCATCTGACCGGCAAAGAATACCAAATGCTGGAACTTCTTTCGCTGCGCAAGGGAACGACGCTGACAAAAGAGATGTTCCTCAACCACCTTTACGGCGGAATGGACGAGCCGGAACTGAAGATTATCGACGTATTCATCTGCAAGCTGCGCAAGAAACTGGACTTGGCCTCGGGCGGCCAGAACTACATCGAAACGGTGTGGGGACGCGGCTATGTGCTGCGCGAACCAGAAGATATTCGCGAAAGCGCATAAGCGGAAGTAACGCAAAAGTCCAAACCGCCGATGTCTTACATCGGCGGTTTTTCTGTTTTAATTTCAGGGATTTAATTGCTTGGTAGGGATGAATTTTCCCACGATGCATCAAGCGGCCTGATAGCGTGCGATCGAAGCAACGATATCATCGGATCCTATCATGCCGACGATATGCCCATTGTCGATAACACCGATTTCTCCCTTTGTTTTTGCCAATGCAGCCAATAATTGCCGCACCGGCGTGTCGGGTTTTGCCGATCCGGCTACCGGTTTGCTCTTGTCAGCTTCGCCATCGGCCGGCCGCATGATGTCCCGGGCACACAAAACGCCAAGCGGGTTCATGTGGGCGACGAAATCGGCGACATAATCATTGGCCGGAGACAGCAAGATGTCTTGCGCCGTTCCGCACTGGACAATCCGGCCACCCTCCATGATTGCAATGCGGTTGCCGATCTTCAATGCTTCGTCGAGGTCATGACTGACAAAGATGATGGTTTTTTTCAATCTGGTCTGAAGATCGAGCAATTCATCCTGCAGGCGTGAGCGGATCAGCGGATCGAGTGCGGAAAACGGCTCGTCCATCAGCAGGATCGGCGCTCCCGTGGCAAAAGCACGCGCAAGGCCGACGCGTTGCTGCATACCGCCCGACAATTCACCGACCAGACTGTCTGCCCGCTCCGCCAACCCAACAAGAGACAGTTGTTCGGAGACTTTTTCATCACGTTCCGTCTTGTCGATGCCGGCTAGTTCGAGCCCCAATCCGACATTGTCGGCCACCGAACGCCACGGCAGCAGAGCGAATTGCTGAAAAACCATTGAGACCAGTTTGCCGCGGATGGAGCGCAACTCCTCGCTTCCCGCAGCCGCCACATCATGGGCATTGCCGTCGGCGTTTATTCGCACGGTGCCGCGGGTGATCGGGTTCAGCCGGTTGATGGCTCTGAGCAGAGTGGATTTTCCCGAACCCGACAGACCCATAAGCACAAGGATTTCGCCTTCGGCGATATCGACCGAACAATCGTGGACCCCGAGCACATTTCCGGTTGCTTCCTGGATTTCTTCGCGGTCCTTGCCCTGGTCGGCAAGCGCCATTGCATCGGCAGTGTCAGAGCCGAACATGATCGAAACATTGTCGATCTCGATGTAGGAAGCAGCCATCAGCCTTGCTCCCGAACACGAAGAATTCGGTCGAGAACAATCGCAACGACGACAATAATAAAGCCGGCCTCAAATCCCAGCGCTGTGTTGACCGTGTTGAGTGCGCGGACGACCGGCACGCCCAGCCCGTCGGCGCCAACCAGCGCAGCAATGACTACCATCGACAGGGACAGCATGATCGTTTGCGTAAGACCGGCCATGATCTGCGGAACCGCATAGGGCAGCTCGACCTTCCAGAGAAGCTGGCGCGGTGTGGCGCCGAAAGCTTCCCCGGCCTCGATCAGTTGGCGGGGAGTCGACGAAACGCCGAGATGGGTCAATCGGATTGGCGCCGGTAAAACGAAAATAGCGGTCGCAATCAATCCCGGCACCATTCCGATGCCGAAGAAAACGATCGCGGGTATGAGATAGACAAAGGTCGGCAGTGTTTGCATCAAATCGAGAATCGGGCGCAGAACGGTATAGAGTTTGGGATTGTGCGCGGCGGAAATGCCGATCGGAACTCCGACGCCCATGCAAACAATGCAGGAGGACAATACGAGCGTCAGCGTCTCCATTGTCTCTTCCCAATATCCCTGATTGAGGATGAACAGGAAGCCGATTGCCGTGAGCGCGGCGACCGAAACCGACCGGCGCAGCGCATAGGCGATAGCGGTGAATATCACAACCATTACAAGGGGATGCGGCCAAGTCAGCACTAGCAGGACGGCGTCAATGATCGCTTGCATGATCACCGAAAGTGCATCGAAGAACCAAGCCAGATTTTCGGTCAGCCAATCGACTATTCTCTTGGCGAATTTGCCAACCGGAATTTTTTGGGAAGTCAGCCAGTCCACGTGTCCCACCCCTCATCTTGCCGGACAATGGAACGCTTCGTCAAAAAGCGCTCTCGTGGTGTCATGTTGAAATAAAGGCCGGGCAGGATCAATCCTGTCCGGCCTTCAGAGTCGCCTTCGTGTCAGAGATTACATCCCCAAATGCGCCTTGACTGCAGCAACAGCGTCTCCGCCATCCTTCGTCGTAACGCCGTCGATCCAGCCCATCACCATGTCGGTATTTGCTTTCATCCATGCATTGGCGGCATCGGCGGGATCTTCTCCATCATTGAGAATGGCGCCCATAATCTCGTTTTCCATGGCAAGCGAGAATTTGAGATTGGTCAGCAGCTTGCCGACATTTTCACATTCCGCGACATAGCCGGCGCGGACATTGGTATAAACCGTCGCACCACCGAGATTGGGACCGAAATAGTCATCACCGCCCGTAAGATATGTCATCTCGAAATTGGCATTCATGGGATGGGGTTCCCAACCCAGAAAGATGATCGGCTCGCCTTTCTTGGTTGCACGGTCAACCTGCGCCAGCATGCCCTGTTCCGAAGATTCAGCAACCTCGAAACCTTCCAGGCCAAATGCGTTCTTTTCGATCATATCGAGGATCAATCGATTGCCGTCATTGCCCGGCTCGATCCCGTAGATCTTGGCGCCGAGTGCATCCATTTGCGCGGCAATGTCAGCAAAATCCTTGATCCCCAGGTCAGCGCCAGCCTTGTTTGTGGCCAGTGTGTATTTTGCGCCTTCGAGATTTTCGCGAACCGTGTCGACTGATCCATCCTCGCGATACGGAGCGATGTCTCCCTCCATCGTAGGCATCCAGTTTCCGAGAAATACGTCGATATCCTTGTTCTTGAGCGACGCGTAGGTCACCGGTACAGACAGAACCTTGATGTCCGTTTCGTACCCAAGCGCCTTCAGCACTTCCGTGGTCGCAGCCGTGGTGGCGGTAATATCGGTCCAGCCAACGTCCGAGAACCGGACATTACTGCAACTTTCAGGCTCTGCTGCAAAGGCGGGTTGTGCAATTGCGGCCGTCAGCACCGCCAAGGCAAGAAACTTTTTCATGGTATCCTCCGCTGTCTGATTTTTTAGCATCGGGCCATATTTCAGCACGCAATGCAAGTTTTTTATTGATCGGCTGTTCAATAAAAAATAGATTGTTTGCGGAGGAGATCCACTATGCCCAAGCTTGGCATGGAACCAATTCGGCGCAAGGAATTGATTTCCGCGGCAATCGCTGCGATCCACGCCCGCGGCTCGCTAGATATCACAATACGCGATATCGCGGCCAGAGCAGGTGTGTCACAAGGATTGGCACACCATTATTTCGGTTCAAAGGACCGGCTGATCGTCGCGTCCATGCGCTACCTGCTGACCCAGTTCTCGCGGCAAGCAAGCGCGGAATTGAAGAATGCACACACACCGCGTCAGAGGCTGTCAGCGATCGTCAATGCCAGCCTCGGCGAAGAGCAGTTCCGGCCGGAGGTGGTCACCTCATGGCTGGTATTTTATGTGCACTCCCATGCTTCAATCGAGGCCCGGCAGCTGCTCTCAATCTACACAAGGCGGCTCCACTCCAACCTGGTTCATGATTTGAGACCGCTCGTCGGGAATGATGCGGTGGAGATCGCGCAGGGAATTGGTGCCATGATTGACGGAATTTACATCCGTCATTCGCTTGGAAGGGACGCCAAATACTTCAGGGAGGGTCATCGTCTGGTTGAGGATTATATCGATCTGAAGATCAGTTTTGCACAGGCCGCCGCAGCAAAACCAAACGGCGCTTGAGCGCACCGGAACGCTGCGATAGGCAGTTCCTGAGTTCACCTGTCGCAGGAACAAATGGCCAAACTTTATTTTCACTATGCGACGATGAATGCCGGCAAGACCACCATGCTGATGCAGGCGTCTTACAACTATCGCGAACGCGGCATGACGACGATGCAGTTTGTCGCCGGTCACTATCGCAAGGGAAACCGCGGCTACATTTCTTCGCGTATCGGGCTCGAGACCGAAGCGGAAATGTTTCGTGACGGCGATGATCTCTATGCGCGGATTGCCGAAAAACATGCGTCCGGTCCCGTCCACTGCGTTTTTGTTGATGAGGCGCAGTTTTTGGAAACGCAGCAGGTCTGGCAATTGGCCAGGGTGGTCGACAGGCTGAACATACCGGTCATGTGCTATGGATTGCGCACCGATTTCCAAGGCAATCTTTTTTCGGGTTCCGAGGCGCTTCTGGCCTATGCCGATGAATTGCGGGAGGTCAAAACCATCTGCCGCTGCGGGCGCAAGGCCACCATGGTGGTCAGGGTCGGGCCGGACGGCAAGGTCGCCCACGAGGGGCAGCAGGTGGCGATCGGCAAGGACCAGTATGTTTCGCTTTGCCGCAAACACTGGGAAGAGGAGATGGGACGCATGCCGGCGGAGGACATGGTCGGGTTCTCTGGAACCTGAGAAAATTCATGGATGTGAGCAATCTCACTGAGCGGCTACACCAATTCGCAGTCTTTTAATCGATAATAGCCGTCGCTATATTCGCGACCACGCAAAACTTGGGAGAGATGCGCCATGGCCACCTTGCAGAATTTCGACGCCGAAATCGAAAGGACCCGCGAGGTGGTGGAGAGCATGCGCTCCAAAATCGAGCAGTCGGGTGTGGTTCTCGACAAGTTCGCCGAGACGGACCAGAAGATCGGTGATGCGGACTTCGATATCGAAAATGCAAGAATTCAGGATGTGCTCAAGCAGCAGAAGGTGATGGAAGGCAACATCGCCGACCTGATCATCGGACTGGAAGACGCCACCAATGTTTTCGGTTCCGAATTTGAAAGCATGAAGAGCTACACGGGCTGGGAGACATTTGTCGGCCTGTTCTCTGACCAGCGAAAACAGCGCATGCGCACCGAGCGGGTGCGTAACATGTCGCTTGCCGGCAATCTGCAGGAACTGCTGTCGAAATCTGACACCATTGTCGGCATTTTGAAGGACCAGAAGGCGATACTCGACGAGCGCTACAAGACCTCGGAAGCCAGTCTTGGCAAGGTGATCGACAGGCGCAAGAGCGCCATGGATCTGCTGGAGGCAACCCAGAAGCGCATCGAGGAATTGAACCCGATGCTGCTCGACATTGAAAACAAAATTGCTGCATCGACCAACCAGAAGGAACGCACCGAATTGGAAGGTGAACGGTCGAAGCTTGCAACCGAATACAATGAAGCGCAGGCCAAGGAACAGGAGCTCCTCGCCGAAAGCCAGACGCTGGAGCGTTATACCTCGATGTTCCAGACGTTTGTCGATTCACTCAATAACCAGATTGCGGCGCAGAACACGCTGATCAACAAGCTCACCATCGATACGGAGCAGCGCATCGTGCTCTACAAATCGCTGGAAGATTCGCTGAAAACGGCGGCGCAACAGGATGTTGCCCACAAGATCAACACGCTCGGAAGCCAGGTCGACAATACCGCAGAGGAGACGATGGCCGGAATCGGATCGGCAGCGCAGCGGCATATTGGCGATCTCTTGGAAATGCACGAGAAAAACATGGTCATGACGGCGGATATCCAGCGGCGCAAGAAGCTTGCCGACGAAGCGTTTGCACGGCGCTTTGAGGAGGTGATGAAAAAGCACGATGCCGCCAATTATGTCAGCCCCTGATCGGTACGGGTTCTGATCGCCATGGCGAAAACTGTCAGTGCGGATAATGCCGCCAAACGCTATTTCGATGCGATATCGGCGGCGCTCGGAGGATTGGATATATTCCTGCGCGATGAGCGCTCACCGTTTTATCGCCATGGTCTCGTTGCGCAGGTAATGGTCGAATATATCGAGCGCCTGGAACGTTCCTTTGGCTGCTGGCGCAACCGCATCGGTTTTCTCGACAAATTCAAGATTTCACGCGCTGAAAGCGGTTTTCCGGTTTTTCAGAGCATACTGGAACTGGAAAACGACAGCCGCCAGGCAAAGCAGCGCCTTGCCAATATTCCCGACGCGAAGGCGCTGAGGGCCGAGATGGCGGATTTCATTTTGCGCCACAAGGATTTTCCGGGCGCACTGCAGAAAATGATGGCAGAACGCCTCTATCTTGAAGATGTCGAGGCGGGACAGATATTCTCGCCGTTTGTCTTGCCGCGGACCGTGAAAGTTTCAACCAATCCGAAGACAAAGCGCCCCTTCTACGTCGTGCATTGGGGAGCGTTTGACGGCACTGCCAATCTGCCGCTGGTCTATATGGCGGGCATCGAGGATTCCTCAGCCAGGATGGTTTCGGCCCTTGTTGATGGCAAAGGCCGGCTGAAAGAAGACGTAGCACCTTCCCTGCCGGTAGAGGGTTTGCTCAATCACGATCTTGCCCACCGGTTCGACGATTTTGCCGAGAAGAATTCTGCCTATTCGCTGTCGCCGGCGACGATTGCCGGCAATCTCGACAAGGACTTTGACCAGTTGCATCCGAAACAATTGCGAAGAGTGGTGCTCGGACCGTTCTACAGCGCGGGAATAACAGAGCACAATTCGGTGGTCAGCGACGTGCTTGGCACGGTACGCAACGAAAAAAATGGCTGGTTGCTGACCTGGACCGTGCAAGAGATATTCTCTAAGTCGGAACGGCCGGAACGCCGCGGGCTCTGGTCGTCGGAGCCGGCGCGCGACGAGTTTCATATCAACACCGACAATCTGGAAGCCGCCCGCATGGGCGTTAGTGCCTACGAGAAACATGCGCTTATTCCGCACGAAGCCTATCAGGTGCTCTACGCGGCCGGCGAAGCGCAGAAAATTTTCGACGATTACACCGTCCACATCCTGTCGAACGGGCAGGTGATTTCAGACGTTTAGGGAACAATCATGGATACCGGCCTGACCACCATCGCCGAAAAGGACATCGAGAAACACCAGGCGACGGCGCAGTCGATGATCACACGGATCGTGGTGATGGAAGACGGCAGCCGGTCGTCGCGCACCGAACTGGCCGGAACCGGGCGGCGTTTCGTGTCGACGGTTTCGACCGGTAATTTGCGCAAGACCCGCGAAGTGGAAATTACGAAAACAATCGCATCGGTCGGTTCCGGCGATCCGATGCTGTCCATTCCACAGCATACGCTGCTCTACCGCGCCCGGCGCGGGCTGGCGGTGGCGCTGGCCATTGCTGACACATTTGCGGAGAGCACCGATCTTGAGAGCCTGAAAGCCAAGAACGCGCGCTCACCGCTGGAAGGTGACGAGGCGGCGACCTACAAGCGGCTGCTCTCCGCGTCGGCCTATGTATCGGCGTTTTCTTTTGCCTCTTATCTTCTGCAAACACTTGAAAGTGATGGTGAGCCGGCAAACGATACCGGGGAACCGGATTTCCTTTTCGACACGGCTCAAGACGCGCTGAAATCGATGATAGCCGGTCTGGATGCGGCGATTGCCGGTGCAAAAGACGATATTGATCTGGTCGCCAACGCCCGCGCACTGGCCCGTGTGGCCGTTGAAGGTCTGTTGCAGCGGCGCAACCGTTTCGACGGGCTTGGCGTTTTCGAGGACGCCCATATCCGTATCGAGAAGGACGATTTCACTATCGACGGGTTTGATGTCGCGCCGGGGCAGAAGCGCAAGCCGCTGGTGATGACGTTCAAGAAACCGAATGAAATCATCGGCAATCATATCGCCAAATATCAGGCGACGAAGTTGGCCAAAATGCTGATGGCGTTTGATTTCGACCGGCAGATGAACCCGTTTGTCGAACTTGGCGGCTTTCTGTTCACCTTCATCGGCGATGGTGCGCCCGGAACCGGCAAGACGATCCTGATCCAGATGACGGCAGGCCTGATCAACGATTATTGCCAGATTGCCGGTTACCCCTTTCACTATGAGAATTTCGGCGTCGACCAGATTTCATCCTATCAGGGGAAGTCGGGCCAGAACTGCAAGCAGTTCATCAACAATGTCATCAATCCGCGCGCCATCGGTTTCGGTACCGTTGACGATATCGACCAAGTGGCGGCCAAACGATCGGATGACCGGGCGTCTGCCGGTCAACAGGAGATCACCGGCGTCTTGATGGAGAGTTTTGCCGGTGCTGCGACGGTGGTGCGCGGCAACTGCTCGTTCGGCATGTTTTCCAACTATCCGGAAAATGTCGACGATGCGCTCAGGCAGCGCGCCGGTGCGCGCTGGCTGGTCGACGGGCCGCAGACGCAGGACGACTATATCGATATCTTCGTGCTGCTTGCCGGCAAGAACCATGACATTCCGCTCGGTGAGCACGACCTGTTTGAGGCGCAAGCGATCAAGCAGGCTGTGGCGACGGCTTATGAGGAACATTCCAAGCCGCAGGAAGACGGCCTGATGAAGGTCTATGAACGTTTTTTGGACAAGCATGGCGAGCCGAAATCGCTGGCCGACATCGGCTCTTATCTGCATCTGATCAAGATTGCCGAGCCGCGCTTTACCGGCCGGGCGATCAAGAACATCACCGATGCGATCAAGATGCGGGCCATGGACATCGAACTGCCCGACGAATGGTTCGAAACGGCGGAAGCCTTCATGCACAAGCCCTACGACGACAAGAAGGCGATGATCGAGGAACTGCGAGGACCGTTCACCATGGACATGGTGATGCAGGAGATCAACCGCTACGCTGATTCAGAATTCCGCTATTCCGACCGTTCCGACGATGTCGATGTCAACCGCATGATCCGCGATGTGCGGCTGAAAGAGCGCGCAGTGCGCGAGATCGAGGAGATGAAAAAGGACGGGCGGTGGACGGGGTGATGGAAGCTACTTGCTTCTAAATCCAAACGGAATGTGAATTTTGGGCGTGGTTTCAGATGCGGGCTTTATCGGAAGTGCGATCTACCCCAACACTTCCCTCTCCGCCGCTTGAGCCAACAGCGCTGAGCGGGTCATTTTTCGTCGAGAAGCTTCCTCGTCAATCAGTTCGAGCAGTCCCTTGTTCAGCGTGATGTTGATGCGCTGTGATTTGCCTCGATTGTGACGATATGGAATCGCCATCAGATAGGTGCCTTCGGTGAGATCTGCGGCGATTTCCGGATCAGCCCGCAGTGCATCAATTCCCGATGGCTCCGGTTGAACCTCAGAATCTTCGAACCAAAGCTCAAGCGCTTCCATGGCATTGGGAATGATATCCGCTTCGGCGTCGGCAGCCGAAAAGCAGCCCGGCAGATCGGGAAAAGTCACACCGTAAGCGCTGTTTGCGTCCTTGTGAATGAGCGCAATGTAATGGGGCATATTGGGGCTCCTCAAATCCAGCCGGCTTGCTTGGCAATTGCCCGTGCGGTTCCTGTCGGCAGATCCTTCTTTGGATGCGGGACGATGACCGTCCGATTTTCCTTGCGATACTTGTGATGTGAACCGCGAACGTTTACCAATTCAAAGCCGTCTCGTTTCAGGCGCTCGATGATTTTTCTGGAGTTGGTCTCGACCATCGTTCACCTACAATAGTGTGGATTAAAATACACATCAATGAGTGAAATTTCAAGCGATTGATATCATGAAACTCCTGCGTGATTCAGAACTGATCTACGGACGGCTGATGGAAATCGCCGAGCCGCATCTGATCAAGCGCTACAACAAGGCGCTGAAAGCGTTCGGATTGAAACCGACGAAACTGAAGTCGTTTGAGATCGACCGCACCGGATTTTCGCCGCAAATCGCCGAGGAACTGAACGATTTTCAGTATCTTGATCCCAACGAAATCAACCGGCGTTTCATCGTGCTGTCGCCGGGTCAGGTGAACCTGCCTGTGGTTCACACAGCCTATTCGAATACTTCGCAACTGATGTACGAGTTCCTGTCGCGCAATGCCCGCGCGATCAATGCCGCGACGATCAAGGATGTGATCTATGGCGAGATCGAGGATTCGGTGTCGCGGATCAACAATATCGAGGACCTGTTGGGTATCGAACAGGTTGAGTTCCGCGTGCTGTCGGCTGAGGATGTGCTCGGCAAGGCCACGGAATTGCGGACGCTGACAGATCGCCTGAAAAGCGAGCCCGAGGCCTGGCGCGACAATGACATGCTCAACCGCATGGTCGAGCTGGCGAAGGTGACCGGCGATATCCGCGAAAACTCGCTGGTGCCCGACCAGACCGTTTTCCGGCACAACGCCTACTGGACCAGCCATTTCGGCGGGCTCTACATCTTCATCGATGCCGACATGACGACGGTGATCAGCGATCCAGACGCGCCGGGGTTCCGGCGGTCGCGGCCGTGGCAGGTCAGTTACCTGTCAATCAAGGACCCTGTGCGTGTGTTTGATTTTCTATCCTCGACCGGGCGCCTGGATCTGCCGCGTGCATCCTGGATGGAAGCATCAGGCTATCTGGAACACCGGGCGGAGATGGCGATCCGGGCGCTGATCCACATGAATGAGCCGAAGCGTGACCTGAACAAGGTCGACAAGGTCTGGGTCCAGACCTGGATCCACAAACACGCCGACCTGATCAACCGCGAAGGCACATTTCCGTTTCTGAACGGAGCAAAGCGCGAGATTGCCGAATACGGCAGGCTTGATGTCGAGACAATGCGGCCGGAAAATCGGTTTCAGGTGGTGCGCGCCAAGCCGGAACATCCCGATGCATGGCTGACGAACCGGCTGATCTCCGATTTTGTGCCGCTGGATTTTGTTTCCCGCTATGTTTTCAACAAACAAGGGTTTTATCGAGACTATGAAGGTTATGCGCAGGTTTGGCGCACCCATGTTGTGGAAACGCTGAAAAATACATATCTGAAAGACAAAGCCGCGTTTCGCGAGCGGCTCTATGGCCTGACCGACTAATCAAGGAAACCGTCCATGCTTGATCCGATCATCAACTTCTTCACCTGGATTTTCCAGATGATCGGCAAAGGTATCGGCATCGTGATCGCATGGCTGTTATGGCCGTTTTTGCTCGCGGCCGCCTGGTACCGGAAACGCGGCATGATCCTGAAGGGTGTCGTCGGCGCGCTGTTGCTAGGACTGGTAGCGCTTTACGGTTATTTCGTTTGGCAGGCCACGGTCTGGACCAATTTTGACACCAACTACGCGACCGCCTATTCGCGCGGAGCCCAATCGGCCTCGGCGGGGGGACACGGTGTTTTTACCCCCCCCCCCACCCGGAGCAGGAGCGACAAAAGAAAGGCAGGGGGGGGGGGCGGAAAAACATGTTACCCCCCCCCCACTACCGATAGTAGAGGCGGGGCGAACCGCCACAATATTAATAAGTAAAGCTTGGGAATCTCCCTGCTTGTGC
>JBFOMG010000037.1:0-48806 GCA_040830725.1 Rhizobiaceae bacterium | reverse complement strand
TTAAATCAAAATAGTTTTTTTCCTTTACAACTTGATTTGTCTTTATCCAAGAAAATATCCACACAATGTAGCTGTTGTATAACAGTGCTTTTTTTTCGGTTTCGTTGAAAAACGATTTCTTAAGTACCGAATCGACTATTGCCATTCCATAGCCTTGCTTTACATAGTGCCATCCGACAAAAAATGCCATCGCGTTTACAGTATACCCGATAGCTATGTCGCTATCGGTGCGAATTGCAATCGTATAATAAAGTGCAATAGTAATTGGCACGATTATTCCCGCAAATATATACCTGTACTGCAGTTCCCTGCTGTACCCTTTTCCCGAAATCTTGTTGGAGAAATTTGAGTAAAATATCTGATAGGAATGTGCAAAATGAGGGTGATTGATGAAGTTAGCCAGTATTAGAGCGCCAAATGCGATCCGAAACTCGTATTCTAAAGGAACCAATGCCAGCAACGGCAGAATTATTATGGCGCCTCCACCGAGCATCAGGAAATCGGTAACAGGACCGAAAAGATAGCGAATATTTTCGTCAACGGCCGGAGTGTTTGTCTCAGCAGCGATTGTCATTGTCGAATTCCCATTCGCATCCATACCTGGCGGTTTCCAAACGCTGGCGAACTATATTGGCGCGCTTAGGGCTGATCAAGGCGAGGTCATTGAATGGTGCGATCTGCCTCTTGTCTCAACAGCTTAGCATCTAATAATTTATGTAGGGCGTAAATATTGCCTTACACGAACTTGGCACATTGCCAAATTGATCGACCGGAAACCCCTATCCGGTTTACTCATGACTGTGGCGGCCCTGAGCAAAAGCGTGCCCTGATTAGTCAAACAAGCTGCTGTTGGTGCCCGCTCGGCTTCAGAACAATCCAGCATGATTGTGCAGGATAGTCGCAAACAACGCCCCGACCATCAATACGCCGTAGGGGACTTTGCTCGTTTCGCGTATTTCAACGAGCCGCATGCCAATTCGCGTCATCTTGATAGGAAACGGCACCGGAAATTTGAGTGCAACCGATGCAAAGACTGCCAACAGAAGGAGAAAAACTGAATATGCAACCAGGTTACTCCAGCCAATGAACAACCCGATGGGAGCCAACAGTTTTGCGTCTCCCGCGCCCAGCAGTTTGAATGCCCACAACGTAAATCCGATTGTAAACAACAGTACACAAGCCGCCAA
The DNA here is from genome assembly GCA_040830725.1 of Rhizobiaceae bacterium. Taxonomy (GTDB): domain Bacteria; phylum Pseudomonadota; class Alphaproteobacteria; order Rhizobiales; family Rhizobiaceae; genus JAWKWH01. The sequence goes on along the minus strand of JBFOMG010000037.1, from coordinate 47,619 downwards.
AGCAGACCACAGCGAAGGTTGCCACGGCGCGTCACTGCCCGCAAAACTTGCAAGCGTGTAGTAGATAAAAAATAGCGATATAAGAACATAAACATAAATGTTCTTTATTTTCCATGTAAGAAAATCATTAACTGCAACATATATAAATATAATTGCGCTTATCAGCAATATAGATACAAATATCAATTGCATTTTTAGATATGAATCCCCAGTCCGCGGAAGTTCTCCAATTTGTAAGTATGATTTATGTATAATTTATTTATACGTTCCCGTTCCTTTGATCATTGCGCTTCAATCCTGTGCTCTGAAATTAACTCTGTTGCAACGTGGCGTTGTCGATGAGCGATATATAAATTGACTTCACCTAATTTAACAGTTTATTAATTATTGCAGCGAGGGGGCGTTTTTTCCTCGCGGTGCAAAGAGCAACATCAGGGAGTTATGACTGATGAAAAAACTAACGAAAATGTTGCAGGCGTTTCGTCGCGAAGAAGACGGCATCGCCTTGACAGAATACCTCGTCCTGCTTGGTCTGCTTATCGGTGGCGTCATCTTGGCGGTGATCGCAGCTGGTGAAGACCTTGCATCAGCTTGGGAATCCTGGGGCACGTTCTGGACTGACGAAGTCAGTTACACTGCTCCGGCCCCATAAGCCGGCAATAGTTCTAAATGAACTTGAAAAAGTTTTAGCCCTCCGGGAATGCTAGTCTTCCGGAGGGCTATCGGGCAATATCCGGGGTAGTCATATGCGTACTTCATCCATTGTAGCGGTGTTTTTGTCACTTGTTCTGGCCGTGGCTGCCGTTTTCGGCGTGCGGGGCTTCCTGCGTGATCAAGTTGCGGCGATGACCGCCGCAAATGATAGTCAGGCTCCCCAGAATACGGTCGTAGTGGCAAACCAGCCGTTGCGGTTCGGTCGCGTTATTGAACCGTCGAGCCTCAAAGTCATTGGATGGTCGTCTGCGACAATTCCGGAGGGCGCCTTTCGTACGATCAAGGAATTGGTCGGTGAGGAAGGCGAAGAACGCTATGTGATCGGCGCAATCGCACAGGATGAACCGATCCTTTCTACCAAAATTACCGGCCCCGGACAGCGGGCGAGCCTTTCAACATTGCTGACCGACGGCATGAAAGCCGTCTCGATACGGGTCGATGATGTTTTGGGTGTTGCGGGGTTTGTTTTGCCGGGCGACCGTGTTGATATTCTGCTGACGCGCCGCCCGCGCAACGAAGAGGCATTTACGGACATCCTGTTGCAGGGTGTCAGAGTTCTGGCAATTGACCAGCTGGCCGATGACCAGGCCAACAAACCGAATGTGGTCAGAACCGTTACGCTTGAGGTTTCCACCGAGGAAGCGCAAAAACTGACGCTGGCGGCGAATGTCGGGACATTGTCATTGGCACTGCGCAACGTCGCTTCGGCACAGGTTGAAGCAGTCAATGCCGTGAAGATCGCAGATCTTGGCGGCGGGGTCACCTCGCAAGCGCTTCTTGAGCAAAAATTGCAAGAAGAGCGCGAGAGGCTGCAACAGCAGATCGATGCAGAAAGGGAGAAACGTCTCGCTGAACTCGAAAAGCTTGTCCGCTCTGTTGGTGAGAATGTGGACAAACGGGTCGAAGCGTTGAAATCCGAGATCGACAAGCAGCCGGAAAAGGTTGTAGTGGAAGTTCCAACACCTGCTCCGCAACCCGAGCCGCCAAAGGTGGTCACGATTCCGCCGCGGGTGTTCACGGATGTCGGCGTTTTCAGAAACACAAAACGTACCGAGTACAAGGTTAAGATATTAGATTGAATTTTGTGCTAATTTGAATGGGCTGACGTGGATTTCAGGATAGGTCGATGCCGCAATTTAAGTTCACCAAACGCCCGATAATAAGGGTTTCAATGCTTGCGCTCGCACTCTTTGTTGCGGGCGCAATTGGGCCGTTAACTCCTCCGGCCTTTGCGCAGGAGTTAAGAGTTTCATTGGGAACGGGTACGGTAACCAGGATGCGGGTCAGACCCGGATCAACGGTGACCGTTACTACCAATCTTGCATTTGGCGACCTGGTTGTTGGCGATCCCAACACTGCCGACGTGGTTCCACTGTCGGACCGATCCTTATACGTGCAGGGTAAAGCTCCCGGCTTTACCAATGTGACGTTGTATGATGAGAACAGGAATGTACTCGGTATCATCGATGTCCGGGTTGAGTTGAGCACCGCCGATGTCGATGCCGCAGTGCGAGCAGCCGTTCCCGGCTCAAACATCCGGGTGTCGGTGGTGAATAACCGGATACGTCTTTCCGGCAGTGTCGCGAATGCGAGTGATCAGAGCCGTGCATTGCAGGCGGCAGCCCAATTTTCACCGAATCCGGTAATCAATGCATTGTCCATCGGCGACACACAGCAAGTGTCGCTGGAGGTCAGAGTGCTGGAAGCATCCAGAACCGCCGGTCGAGAGCTGGGCATAAATACACTGGTCGCAGGCGGTTCCACGCTAGGTGCAATCGGACCCCGGGTTAATGTCAATGTTAATCCGGACACCAACCAATTGGCGCAATTCGTCACAGATGGGCCCGCGGGCAATCAGACCCAAGTACCATTTGGAACCCTTGTCGCCAACATTCTGTCGGTAGCCGGTGTGCGCATTGATGTGATGATCGACGCGCTGGAGGCAAAGGGCTTGGCGCGGCGGCTTGCCCAACCGAACCTGACGGCTGTCAGCGGTGAAGTTGCAAAATTCCATGCGGGCGGCGAGGTGCCGATTACGTCGGCCGTGAATTTCGGGGGCAGTGCCGGAACGCAGGTAGACTACCGGCCATACGGTGTTCGCCTGGAGTTCGTTCCCACGGTGCTTGACGGCGCAAAGGTCAACCTGCGTGTCTTGACCGAAGTCAGCGAAATTGACCGCACGGTCAATGTGAACGGAAATCCCGGTTTCATTTCGCGAAAGGTTGAGTCTGTCGTTGAATTGCGTGACGGACAAAGTTTCGCGATGGCCGGTCTTCTGCAAACAATCAATGCCCGTGATATTCAGCAATTGCCGTGGATTGGCCAATTGCCTGTACTCGGACCGCTGTTTCGTTCCACAAGCTTTCAGAAGAGGGAGAGCGATCTCGTGATCGTGGTCACACCGCGCCTTGTGCGGCCAGCTGCGCCTTCCGAAAAACTCTACTCGCCATTGGATCAGACCCGTCCATCTGACGACGTTGAGCTTTTTGCCTTGGGACTGCTTGAAGTCGACAAGGACATGTTGCGGGCATTTCGCGACGGTGAGGGCATCATTGGCGACTATGGTCACCGCATCGATCTGGAATTTGAGGACCCCTATGTCACCAAGAAAAAATAAGAGTTTGCTGGTTGTGGTGATGGTTGCTGCCCTTAGTGGCTGCGCGGACTATATGAACCACAGGGATTCCATCACTTTGGGCGCTGGCAATGCGCCGGAGGCAAATATTGGAATACACACGGTCGATCCGTTCCCGCCCCAGGCCGAGAATACCGACATCAGGGTCGACAGAACGAAAGTCAACCAGGCGTATGAACGCTACATTGCACCGTGCGATCCGGATGTTGTGACCTGCTCGGCGGGTGGCGGCGGTGGCGGCACCATCGTGGAAGGTGAGGGCTAACACCGCCAACCGGCTGCAGGATCGTGCAGTGTAATGAAATGGAGAATGTACGCGGCAACAGGAACGGAACCAAACAGGAAACAGGCACAATATTCCGGAAAGCTGAAACGTCATGCATAATAAAAAGTTTTCACGCGGAACCAAAAGACAACCAGGGCGGTCGTTAGGGAAATTCCTGTTCGGAAATGACGGTTATGCCTTTACGTTCACGCTGATCGCGCTTCCGTTTCTTGTCGCCATTTCCGCTTGGATTATTGATGCATCCCGCGTCACAAATTTGCACACCGATTTGCAAAACGGGGTCGATTCAATGGCACTTGCCGGTGCGCGTGAACTCGATGGCCGTAACGATGCGATTTCAAGAGCCGAGGATGCTGTCGCGGCAATAGCAAATAACGAAGCCTGGTTTGGGGGGGGATCCGGTGGACCGGGCGGCAAGTCGTTTGTTTCTTTCGATCCGAACGACGCCAGCGCAAGCAGCGTAGATGTTCATTTTCTCGGCGCCATCCCGGCCAGCGACGACACACCGATATTAATCGGCGGGAACGCATGCCAGGGCGTTGCCCCTCTGGTGGCCAACGATGATTGCACGGTGAAGGGTGCCACCGAAGCGATCAGATCCAACAACGCCCGATATGTCTGGGTGGTGGCGAAAAACATGACGGTCAATGGCATATTCCCGATAGGCAGCATCGGACCGGCCTCCGTTGCAGTAAACGCCCAAGCCGTCGCAACCTATACGGCTGCAGCCTGCGACGTGACACCGATTTACGTCTGCAATCCGTTTGAATCCAACATTGATGAGGGTGTGGAACAAAACCCGCTTTACGATGGCGACACATTCAACCAGCATTTCGAGGACGGGGACCTGTACGGACGGCAGTTTACGATGCGCAACACAGGTAATTCCTCGCCGGCGCCCGGAAATTTCGGCTTCCTGCGTACCGAAGGCAATGGTGCAAATGTTCTGGCCCACGCGCTGGCGACAGGATCACCCGGCGTTTGTTATTCCCAGGACGGCCTGGATACCGAACCGGGTGCAAATGTCGGACCAGTCGAGCAAGGATTGAACGTTCGCGTTGGTCTCTATGCAGGCTCCTTTGGAGGTTATGACGACCAATATGAATATAGGCCCGACGTCAATATCAGAAAGGGTCAGGATCAGACTCTGAACAACAACCATATTTGCAGCAAATATGAACCTGAGGAAGATCCGCTCGACGGCATGCCATTCCCGACCGGCGCAAACATAACGGTTATCGGAGGCGGTAACGTGTCCGACAATAACTGGGATTTGGATACCTATTGGGACATCACTCACGGTGGCCACGAGAATGCCGACCCCAAACCGGCCGATGACCCGAATTATGCGGCACCCCCTGCGCCGGCTGCTGTTGTCAATTTCAAGCCGTCATTGCCCGGGTCTGCGACCATCGCGCCACCGGTGCCCTCGCGTTACGACGCTTATACATATGAAATCCAGAACAACATGATCGACAACACCGGGCCTAACGGTGAGAGCGGCAACCAAACGGCCACGGCATGCTATGGTGGCGCTACTGCTCCTGTCGCAGCCGACGAGCGCCGGGTTATCTTCGCAGCCGTGCTGAATTGTGTGGAGCTGGCTGAGTCTGGCGAGTTGCAGGGTGCGTCGACCGATCTGCCGGCCGAAGCGTTTGCGCGCATGTTCATGACCAAACCGGTCACAACTGACGGCAATGACAAGGAGATTTACCTGGAAATGATCGACGTGTCCGGGCAGGGCGGTCTGGGAACGCTCGAAAACTTCCTGCGTGAGGAAGCGGAACTCGTTCGATGAAGAGGATCGCCAAACTTGTTTCGATACTGAGGAATTTCCGTGGCGATGCATCGGGTGTCGCCATGACGGAAGCGATCGTCGCCGTGCCGTTTCTGGTTATAATGGCAGCCGGTGTTCTCGAAATGAGTTCGATATTTTGGCAACGCCAGCAAATTGAAGCCGGCCTCAGGGATTCCGTGCGCTACATGGCTCGCTGCCGTCATGGTGTCAGCGCGAGCCTGCCGTCATCAACCAATTGCCTTACGGTGGCGCGAAATCTGGCGTATCACGGTAATTCTGCAGGAAACGGTCCGCTGCGCGTGCCGAGTTGGAATGCCGCGAATTCGATCATCACCTACACCAAGACGACGCTCGCAAGTGGACAGATCAACATCGAAGCAGAGACAACCCATACGCTGGTTGCTTCTCCGTTTTTTCTTTGGATGTTCGAGGGCACCTGGGACATTCGGGCAAACTATGAGCAGCGGGAAATCGGATGGTAAGATTTCGCTCCCGCAGATTTGGCAGATCGGAAGAAGGCAGCGTTCTTACGGAGGGGCTGCTAATATTGCCGATCATGTTCCTTGCTTTTGCGATTATCGTGGAACTCGGGCTCATGCTGTTCCAGTGGAACATGGCGGCCAAATCCATGCATCTTGCGGTAAGAAAGCTGGTTGTTTCCGACCCGGTCACATCGGATTTCAACACGGTTTTTGCGTTTGATCCAGCTCAAGGCGGCCAACTCATTGATGCAGACGCTACGATTATTTCGCAGTGTGACGGAGATCCTTCGTCAGCGATCCCGGATTGCAATGCCGGCGTGATGGACCGGCTGGTCAATGGAGCGGGCGGCCCGGCCTGGCCGGGCCTGACAGCTTATTTTCCGAGCATCGAGCCGGAACATGTCCAGATTACTTACGAACAAAGCGGTCTGGGGTACCAGGGGCGTCCGCTTGGCCCGGTTGTGACCGTCAGACTGCAGATCAATCGAGCTGCAGTTGACCTGCCCGTGCTCGGTGGCCTGTTTGATTTTGTTGGAATCGGTTTTCCGCCGTTTACCGTATCGGCTACTTCTGAAGACTTAACTGGTTAAAATAGTCTAAACAGGTAACAGGCAACAACAAACGGCGATCGCATGAATATCAGCGCAACGATTGGGGGGAGAACCCGGCTTCTGGTGTTCTCCAGCGACGCCGAAACGACGCGGCGGCTGGAGACGATCATTTCTTCGCTGGCACTTTTCGACGCCGATATTCGCGATTTTTCAGCGTTTAGCCGCGTTGGTGAAAAGGACTTGTTGAAATACGACATCCTCGTTGTCGACGTTGATGATGGAGCGTTGCTGGAAAACAGCGAATTCAATGCGGCCCGGGTGCGGATCGGCAAAACACCAGTAGTATTTCTCTCTCGCGCGCTCGCTCCAGAGCAGATGCGGGTGCTGATGCGGCTGGACGGCGCCGACTGGATACCAAAACCCATCGAGGCCAGGCCGATTGTCGAGGCGCTCAATTCGATTACCAACCGGCTGGGCTCGGCAAAGAATATCGTTCACGCGGTGTTACCGGCTGGCGGCGGCGCTGGAGGAACCAGCGTTTCCATCATGCTTGCTTATTATCTTTCCCGCGGCAGAAAGCGGGAAGCGCCTTCTTCCGCACTGTTTGACCTTGATTTTTCAACCGGATTGGCTGGCGCCTATCTCAATATCGAAAACGCCTATGACCTTGGTGGCGTCCGGGAACACCCGGAACGCGTCGACCTGGAATTTGTCAACCTGGTGCGCAAAACCCACAAGACCGGTTTCAACCTGTTCTCATTTGAGAGCCCGGATATTGCGGTTTCCAACAAGTCCGCAGAACTTGTTTTGCGGATGCTGGACGTGATTGCATTGCAACACGATTACACGGTGCTGGACCTGCCAACCACCGAGGCTCACTGGAGTGATGCCGTACTGCGCTCGGTCAACACGGTCACCATTGTCTGCAATCACAATGTGCCCGGCCTTCAAAGGGCGAAGGACCTGCTTCGCCGCCTGGTGGAATTGCGTGGAGACAAGAGCGGGATTTCGATCGTGGTAAATCGGATCAGAACGGGCATGTTCGGACGGATTATCGGAAAGAAGGAGATCTTGAAGGTTTTCCAAGAGTTGCCAACCACAATGCTACCCAACGAGACGGATGTGTTTGTTGAGTCACTGAACCGGGGGGTGCTGCCGGTTGAGGTGCATTCGCGTTCAAAATCCTGCAAACGGCTGAGCATTCTGGCTGACGCTGTGCGCGAAGGGGTCACGGTCTAGAATGGTTTATCTTGTCAATTGGAAACGCAGAGAGTTCATGTCGGCTTTTGCCGGACTATTCCTGTCGCCTTTCGTTGTTTCGAAGGGTGTAGCAGGAACAAAGGTACCGCGAACCCATGGGCCGGTTACACGCAAAGTGGTGAAGCAAAGCTATAATGAGGTTCCTGGAACGATTGTAATATCGAACTCCAAACGCATTCTCGATGTTGTTCTCGATAATCAGACCGTCGCGCGATACAAGATTGCAATCGGCCGGGAGGGATTTACCTGGACCGGCACGGTCACTGTCGGCAGCAAAAGGGATTGGCCGGAATGGCGCCCGCCTGCAGAGATGCGCAAGCGCGAACCGGATTTGCCACAGATGGTTCCACCTGGCCCGTTCAATCCGTTGGGCGCGCGGGCTATCTATCTGTTCCGCGGGGGCAGGGACACACTGTACAGGATTCACGGAACCAACGACGCTGATTCCGTTGGAGAAATTGCGACGGCAGGTTGTTTCCGAATGACCAATGCGGACATCCTGGAGTTATACAAAAAGGTTTCAATCGGAACGAAGGTGGTTGTCAATGAATGATCGTTTGCTCGGGCGTTTCTTTCAACCATCGGAAAAAAAGGAATCGGCCACCGATTCGGTTGACCGCGAGATTGAGCTCGAGGTTGCCAATCAAATTGACGATGATCAGGAAACGCTGCTGGCCGAGCCAAACAGCGCTGAAATCAAAACACGGCGCGACATGGTCGCGCAACGGGTCGACCTTCACCGGCATCTGCTCGACCGCATCAACCTGAGTGTCATCGATACGATGACGAGCGAGGCGATCATCGAGGAGATCAAACCGCTTGTTCGCGAATATGTGCGGGATCAAAATTTCCCGGTAAATGCAAAAGAACTCGATGAACTGATCATCGACACCACAAACGAAATGCTTGGTCTCGGGCCTTTGGAGCCGTTGCTCAAGGACGATACCATTGCCGATATTCTCGTTAACAGCCACGAGCAGATTTTCATCGAGCGCTTCGGTCAACTCGAAGAAACCGACATACAGTTTAAGGACGAAGACCATCTGCTGCGGATCGTGACAAAAATTGTCTCCGCGGTTGGGCGCAGGGTCGATGAGTCATCTCCGCTTGTTGATGCCCGCCTTGCGGACGGATCTCGCGTAAATGTTGCTGTCCGTCCCGTGGCAATTGACGGACCGATGATTTCGATCCGCAAATTTTCCAAGCAGCCTTACACGATCGAGCGGCTCGTCGGGGTCAAGTCACTGCCGGATGCGATGCGTGTTCTGCTGACCGTGGCTGTCAAGGGCCGCAGATCGATCATTGTCTCTGGTGGAACCGGGTCCGGTAAAACCACGATGCTGAATGCACTCTCCTCGCAGATATCCAACAAGGAGCGCCTGATCACCATCGAGGATGCCGCGGAACTGCAATTGCAACAGAAGCATGTATGCCGCCTTGAGACAAAACCGCCGACATTGGATGGCAGGAACGAAGTCAGGCAACGTGAGTTGCTGAAAAACGCGCTGAGGATGCGACCTGACCGTATCATCGTTGGCGAGGTCCGCGGCGAAGAAGCGTTTGACATGCTGCAGGCCATGAATACCGGTCACGAAGGTTCCATGTGCACGATCCACGCGAACACGCCGCGGGATGCGGTTTCGCGCTTGGAACAGATGATCGGAATGGCTGGAATGCCGATGTCGCAATTGAGCATTCGCCAACAGGTCGCATCGGCCCTCGACATGATCGTCCAGCTGGAAAGAACGCACGACGGTTCAAGAAGGGTCGTCTCGGTTACCGAGTTGACGGGCATGGAAAACGAAGTTGTACAGATGCAGGAAATCATGGGTTTTCGAAAAACCGGGGTGAACGCCGACGGCATGGTGTCCGGGATGTTTTATGCCACCGGCATCAGGCCGCGTTTTCTGGAAGAAGTTCGCGCGTTGGGACTTGTCGTTCCAGACGAGATTTTTGATCCGAGCAGGCAGCTGACCTGATCATGAGCCAGCTTATAATCTACCTTGCTGTTTTTCTTTGCACGTTGATCCTTTCGGACACCGTACTCAGAGGATTGCGAAATCATTTTGAGAAGAAGAAGTTCATAAACTACCGCATCTCGCTGATTGAGAGCGATTCCGACCGACGCGAAGTCTATGAGCGGATGCTCAAGGAGCGGGGCCTCAATTTCGCATCCCAAGGATTCTTTGCGGACATCAATCGCTATCTCACCCAGTCGGGACTGCGTTACCGGGAAACGCGGGCGATTTTGCAGGTATGCGCCATGTATCTCGTTTTTGCCGTCCTGGTGTTGCTGATGGGCTATAACTACATTGTCGCGCTGATCGCCGCATTGGTTTTAACGGTCGTGACCTGCGTGCTCATTGTTTGGCAGGTGCGCAGATCCCGTATCACCAAGTTTGTCGGCCAGCTTCCCGAGGCTCTGGACGTAATCGTACGCAGTCTGTCTGCGGGTCACCCGCTGCCGACATCAATCAATCTCGTTTCGCGCGAAATGCCGGATCCGGTTGGCTCAGAGTTTGGCATCATGTCAGATGAAATGACCTATGGCACGGACATCGAAGATTCTTTGCGCAACATGGAAGGCCGGATCGGTGCACCCGAGTTGAACTTGCTCGCCATCTCGCTTTCTGTTCAGCGCGGCACTGGTGGCAACTTATCAGAAATCCTCTCAAATCTTGCCGATATGATCCGGCGCCGGATCATGATGAAGGCGAAAATCAGAGCCATTTCAGCCGAAGGGCGTTTGACTTCCTGGTTTATGCTTCTCTTTCCGTTCTTTTTGTATGGCATGATAAAGCTTTTGCGAGACGATTATTTCGTGCCGCTGTGGGAGAGCGGATACGGGAATATGTTCGTGATGGCCGGTTGCGCTCTCATGATCGTCGGGATGCTCATCCTCAGGAAGCTAGTCAATTTTGACTATTAGGGTGACCAGCGGTGACTGAAAACACCATCCTCATACTGACTTTCCTTTCGGTCCTGATCGTGAGCGTCGTGGTCGTTCGCCTGATCAGCGCGCGGGCAGCTGTTGCAAGGCGCATTCGCGAAACAGGCGAGGATGACAAGGAAGAGCCTGAACTAATTCCGGACGATGTCAGAGGTTTGCCCATCAGCGAAGCGGAACTCGTTCGAAACTACTTTCGGGTCATACGAAGTGACAAGGATCCGAATTCTGTCAATAACCGATTGATTCGGGCCGGATTCTTCTCCGGACGGGCGCCGATGATCTTTCACACGCTTCGAATCGTGGTGACCGCGGCAGCATTTATCGGAGTCATGATTGGAATTGAGCGCCTGCTGCCGCAACTGCCATTGTACCAGCGAATAATAGCGGGCACCATCGTCGGCGCCGTCGCGTTTTTTGTCTGCGCAATCATTGTGGAATTCAGAGGCGACAAACGTGAAGTTGAATATCGAAAGATATTTCCGGATTTCATGGATTCGTTGATTGTTTGCGTGGATTCCGGGCTTAGTGTGGAAGCAGCGGTCGACCGGGTTTCCAAAGAATATCTGAAATCCCGCAACAAGGATTTTGGCCTTCACCTCATCATCATGATGTTGGAAGTTCGAGGTGGCCGTCGCCTTCGGGATGCCTTGTCCAATTTTGCCAAGCGACTTCGGATAGATGAAGCGCAATCGCTCGCAGTACTATTTCGTCAATCCGAGGAGTTGGGAGCTAGCGTTACCCAGGCATTGCGGGTTTTCAGTCAGGAGATGCGGGACAAGCGCATGGTGAGAGCGGAGGAAAAAGCAAACGCTCTGCCGTTCAAGATGCTCTTTCCGTTGGCTCTGTTTCTGTTTCCAATCAGCGTTCTGATCGTTGCTGTTCCAATTCTCATCAGGGTCATAGAGTTGCTGAGAGAGTTGGCACCTGGAGCAGGATAGCCAACGCAAGGTTTGCATCAGCGCCCGAATTGTAGGGTGAAACGGAATTATGCATATTTGGATCGCGAGAATGATTGTCATCGGAATGGCCGCAATGTCAGCAGCCTTTCCGGTTCATTGGGCCGCAGCCGCTCCAAAGCCGGGAACGTGCCTTCGTGTGACCAACGTGGAATCGTGGGATTTTTTGTACATCAGAGAGAAACCCGACCATCGATCGCGCAAGGTCGGCGCAATTCGGCCTGATACAAACAAGCGGCTGGTGGTATCCGGCAAGTGTACACCAGCCACCGAAAACAAGAGAAGATTATGGTGCATGGTAGACTACAACGTGCTGAACGATGTCACCATAAGCGGATATGTGAAGATGTATTTTACACGAGAAACAGGTTGCTAGGCGCTGCGAGCGATATTAACGAGATGGAACTTCAGCAGCGGGAAACTTGTCGGAATTGATACTCGCCTGTTTTTCCCACCATCCGCCTTGTACTTGCCTCGGCAACCAAACCATACCGGCGTGAATTAGCATCGGGTTCGTATTTGCGGCCAGGCGTCAAATGAACAGCATTCCATAATCAGGACAAGCACGATCGCGTTTTCCTGTGATGCACCACTTGCCATGGACTAGGTTCAAAAAGCCGGTTCAGTTGTATTCCGAAAGCCTGCCGGGTATTGCACAGCCATGGACAGCAAACAGAGTGATCCTCTCTCCATGACCTGCCGGTTCGCCGTCGCGCCGATGATGGATTGGACGGAAAGCTGATTCATATCAACGGGTTAGGGCGGCAAGCGTGCAGTTTCCGTGCAGTGAAGCTGTCGCATTAGGAGAAGAAATGAGCTCATGCGCATTCCGAAAGCGCAAAGTTCGTGGGAATTTGGCAAACGTTGTTGCCCAAACACGTCTGCTTGTATGCCCCGGCGGTTTGTCGATGTTGGACGATTCTTCCAAGCTGAATATGCGGGTTCGATTCCCGCTACCCGCTCCAAAAATCTCTCTAAAATTCAAATGCTTGTGATTTGGCTGGTATCGCGCTCTACGCGTTTGGGTTGCGCTGGATAGCAAATGGATAGCAAATCGTGAGAAAATTTGTGGATAGGATGGTATATCGAAATCAAGCCGTTTCGTAGTTCATCAGTTGCGGGACTACACCTTGCTCATTGAGTAATGGGCGATCGAACGTCCGCAAAAGGGGCCGTAACCGGACTGGCAGCTTTTGGGATTCAAATAGGTGATAGCAGACGTTCGATGAACTGCACTTCTAACGCGATTTCAAATGAACGCTCCGCGGACAACTCCAACTTTCAAGGGTTAGGGCACTCAGATCGGATCTTATCCACACTCATAAATAGAATATCAGACCGGTGACGTGCCAGATTTTGCCTTTCGCTCCCTGTTGAACGTGTAGATCCCGGTCGCCACGATGATAAGTGCACCGGTCAATGTCCACAAATCCGGCAATTGGCTGAACAATAGGTATCCGTAGATCGTGCCCCAGACCAACATTGAGTACTGAACAGGAGCGACAACAACTGCTTGGGCTGTTTCCAGCGCCTTGATGACAAGCAACTCGGCCAATGCTGCCAATAAAGCGATACTGGCCAGAAGCAGGATCTCCGAATTCGTTGTTGGCCACTGCCAGACAAAAGGTAGTGGCACGGTCAGAACAAAGCTACCAACCAACGCTGTGTAGGCCACCGTCGTAACGGTGCGGTCGGAACTGCTCAGCACCCGTGAGAGGATTTGGCGCAGCGCGAATAAAACGGCGGCCACCAACACCAGAATGATTGCTGGATGGATGACACCAAGACCCGGTCGGATCACAATCATAGCTCCGACGAAACCGATTGTCACAGCAATCCAGCGTCTAGCTCCTACCGGTTCCCGCAATATTATCGCTCCAAGAACGGTTACAATGAATGGAGCAACAAAGGCGACCGCTACAGCGTCTGCCAACGGAACAAAACTGACCGCAATGACAAACAATGTTGCAGATCCAACTGCGAGGAATCCGCGCAATATCTGCAAGGCTGGAAACTGCGTGCGCAGCGATGAACTGCCTTGAAGCGATAGTAGGAAAACAACGCCAACAAGCAGCCCTAACTGCCTGAACCAAACAATTTGAACTGGATGCATCGTGAGCGTCAGAAACTTGGCCTGCGCATCCACTGCGGCGAACAGAAACATGCCCAATGCCATGTACGCGATACCCAAGCCGCTATTCGAACGCCTTGGACCGGGTTGTCCCGTAACTGGTGAAACCGCAGCGACTGTAATGAAAGTTATTCCTTGTCCACGAACTGGGCAATCTGAAGCAAATCGCCTACCACATTTCGACGCCAAGATACCAATCGCCACTTATCAGTCGCGCACTTTCGATGTCTGCAAGGTGGACTAATTGACCAGGGCGAACTAGCTCGGATGTTCCGATTACTGCAAGAGCGTCGTCGATACTGGTTTGCTGCGATTTTATGCGCAGTATCTTGCAAATTCGCGACCTGACGGACGTCACCGGATCGGATAGTTTCACTCACCTTCGGGTAGAGGTGATCGGTCTTTTACTTTCATCGAAGTTGTCCAACCGCGTGATTGCTATATGAAACTATACGCACCGGCAGCCAACAAGCGATAAATCTCAACATATGATCTACATGCGCTCTATCTCAGCGGCTCCAAGCCCATCTGAAGGAGCATTGATGCACAAAGTTCGGTCAGCGGATTGCCGAGCGAAAACAGTATCGAGTAGTGCTGGTCGTAATCCGGCTTCAGATAGGTTAGGGGATTGCCCCGCTGCTCCAGCACATCCCTCATGTCGTCTGTCTGCCGGATCCATTCGCGCGTTTCGCGGCCGCCAACAGCGAGCACAATCGGCAATTCGGCGCGTGGTGGCGTGAAACGTGGGCTCAACAATCGCGCTTCCTCTGCATCGATCCGCAAATCCTCAGATCCTGGCACCAGCATGACCGGCTCCAGATCGAGCATGGCGCTGACAACAGTCAAGCCCTTGACGGCATCGCCGGGCAAGCCGAGATCGTCTTGAAAATCATCAGTGCCGAGCATCATGGTCAGATGGCCGCCAGCAGAATGACCTGAAATGAAGATCCGGTCGCGATCGCCATTGGCTTGATCGGCGTTTTCCCAGACCCATTTCAATGCCGCTCGCACCTGGCGAACGACCTCGGTCAGCGGCACCTTCGGGCAAAGATCGTAATTGAGAAGGATCGAAGCGCCGCCAGCTTCGAGCACCGCCGGTGCCACCAGCGTATGGTCGAAGCTGTCGAGAAACCGCCAGAACCCGCCATGGATAAAAATGTTGATTGGTGATCCGGGATTTGCGGCTGGAAAGATGTCGAGTGTTTGCCCAGGTGTCGGGCCATAGGGGACCCGCAACCGGCCCTTGCGTTGATGGCGAACCAATTCGCTGGCAAGATTCCAGTGTGCCTTCCACACAGGGTGATCGGGGACGGCGACGCGCGGACTGTATTGGAACGCCAGCTCCTCCGGCGTTAAATCGAGATATGGTTTTGTCGGATGTTTTGCCATGGCTAAGGTTCCCGCTGATCAGATCTTTGCGGCGACGGCGCAGATCTCGATTTTCCAATGCGGCTGCGCCAGTCCCGCGACAAAAACCAGCGCGGCAGCCGGCACCGGCCCGTCATCGCCGAGTACCTGGCGACGACCATCTCGATAACCAGGCAGGTCGTCTCGACTGGTCATGTAGGTGCGCGTTTCAACAAGATCTTCCAGATCCATGCCTTTGGCGCACAGCACAGATTGGATATTGCGAAACGCCTGCGCCGTCTGGGCAGCCATATCGTCGGGCACGGTGCCATCCGGACGAACGCCAACCTGACCGGCAACGAAGATCGTGCGGGCGCCTGCCGGAATCTCAACACCCTGGCTGTATCTGGAAAATGGTTGTGCCATTGTGTCCGGATTGAAGCGTTCGATTACCGACATGCAAATTGTCCTTTCGTTTGCGGTCACACGAGTTTTTTGCGCTTTAAGTGGCAGTTTGCCGTTTTCTCTCAGGGAATATTTTTCTCCCAACAGTGATATTGATTGACTCGCCAACGGCCTGTTTCTTACCATGGCGCGACCGTGTGCCCAGGAGACCAAAATCGCCGAAAGACAAAACAGACGCATCGTTTTGAAGTCGCGCCCGGTCAATCTTGCGGGGCCGGAAAACTTTGCAATCGAACAGGTGTCTCTGCCCGAAATTGCCGAAGGCAGCGCCCTGCTTGAGATCGAGATGGCGGCGCTGTCGGCGTGGCAAGGTATGCGGACGAAGGATTTCAAGAACTTTATCCGACCGTTCGATATTGGTGAACTGATCAGCTGCGATACATTTGGCAAGATTGTCCAAAGCCGCTGCGGTGCGCTTCCCGTCGGTGCGACAGTCGTCGGTCGCCAAGGATGGCAAGATTATGCGGTGGTAACGCCCGCAGACGTTTCGGTCGTCGACCCGATCCATTCGGCCGAAGAGTGGCTGACGGCGCTGTCTTCTCCAGGGCAGACGCCTTATCTCGCATTTTCCCAGAAAGCCAAGCCGATGCCGGGCGACACGCTTGTCGTTACCTCCGCGGCCGGCGCGGTCGGTTCCTATACCGTGCAACTTGGGCGGTTGGCCGGTGCTAGGGTCGTCGGCATCGCTGGCGGAAATGACAAGATCGAATTTGTGCGTAATGTACTCGGTGCGGATGCAGCCGTCGATTACCGAGCGCCGGAATTTCGCGAAGTCTTGGCCGAGGCCTGCCCAGATGGCGTGGATCTCTATTTTGATTTGGTCGGCGGCGATACCGCGGATGCAGTGTTGGAAAATCTGGCCAAGCGAGCGGAAGTGTTGCTTGTTGGCCGTGTCGCGGCAAACAATAGTCCGACGCCTGAGTGGGATCCGGCCAACATGCGCCATGTGTGGTCTCAGGAGGCTACGATCCATGCATTCAATCGCTATGCCTACAAAGATCTGTATCCGTGGGTGATTGGCCGATTGGGCACTTTGCTGCGTTCCGGCCGACTGACCATGCACAATAATGTGGAGATCGGTCTTGAAGCCACTCCAGCGACGCTCAACGCCATGCTGTCCGGCAAGTATATTGGTAAAGTGCTGGTTCGCTTCGGCGAGGAGGACGGCACACGGCTCTAACATGCAATCGCCCCCCTTAGCGCATGATCAATGCCGGCAAGCTGAGTGGAATTGCCGGGATGAACATTACCAGCATGGTGACGATGACGATCACCAGAAAGAAGTACTTACCATGCTTCCACCATTCGCCGACCGAAGTGTCCATCAGTCGGCAAACAAATAGCGTCTGAACGCCGACCGGTGGGGTTAAATTGGCCAGCAGGATGATTAGGCTAAACGTGATACCGAAATGGATCGGATCGATTCCAAGGCTGCGGGCGGCGGGCAGCATTAGCGGAAAGAAGATCAACATTATGGGCACCGCCTCGATGAAGAAGCCCATGATGAAGAAGAGCACGAAATTGGCAATCATGAACTCGACTGCGGAGAACTGACCTGCGATAAACCACTGCTCGACGGCAGTGGCCATATTCAGCCTGACGATCAGCACACCAAATACCGCAGCACCCGCGACGAGAAATAAGTAGCTCATCGAGCGCATCAAGTTGTTGCCAAAGGAGGTCGAAAGCCGCCTCAAAGTGAAGTTGTCGCTATAAAGCAAAGCACCGATGATTAGCGCGAACACGATGCCTGCCGCGCCAGCTTCGACCGGCGAAAACACGCCCATGCGCATGCCTCCGAGAATGAGAACCGGTACAGCCAATCCAGGAAGTGCCTTGATGAAACTTCCTCTGGTGGCCTCTTGGACCCTGGAAAGCGCGTCATTCATACTCGAAGCCTGCGCACCGCCCTCATAGCGGCTGTGCAGAAAAGCAGCGACGATCATCAAGCCAATCGCGATCAATACACCTGGCAAGATACCGGCGATCCAAAGTCTGAGGATTGAGATCTCTCCTGCCAGCCCGAGAATAAGCAGCACATTGCTAGGCGGTATCAATGCGCCGATTAAACCGGCGCAGGAGATCAGACCGGCAAGATATCCTCGCCCATATCCGATGCGCTCCATCTCTTTGCGAAACATGGCGCTCAACATTCCAGCTTCGGCAAGGGTAGAACCGGTCATCCCACCCATGAACAGAGACGTCACGATGACCACCTGGGAGGTACCACCGCGTACTCGTCTTCCGATCGCCTCACCGAACCAGATCATTCCGCGACTGACACCGATATCGGACAACAGACCGCCGAGGATGATAAACAGCGGTAGGGCGATCCAGGCAAAGTTTCCCAATACACCCAGCACTGCAATTGGCGCGCCAGACAGGGGAATACCAGCAACGAACAGTCCGGCGACACCGCCCAAGCCCATTGCCGCAACGAGCGGAACCCCCAGAAGCGCGAAAGTGAACAGAACCGCAAATCCGGTCAATGCAGCGAAAATTTCCATTAACGCAGCAATCGCAAAACGTATTTACCGAGTTTGGTGGCCAGGAGCAGAATACCACCCACGATTACCGCATAATAACCAACCCTGATCGACCAACCGAGAGCCGCATATTTGGAAAACAGCCGCGGCAGGATCGACCATGTGCTCCAAACGAGGAACAAGACGAACCCGCCTACTGCGAGATCTTCGATCAGTTCCTTAAGCCAGAGTGGCAATTGAACCACCTGGACCTTGATGTGGAGATCATCTTCATCGATCGCGAAAGCGCTGAGAAAAATCAGCCAAATCATGACGATGACGCAGAGTTCTTCAATCCAAACGATGCCAAAGGCACCGTCGAGCACGAAGCGGTCTATAATGTTGACTGTCAATAGTGCGATGATCAGCAATATTGCCGGCACAAATAGGCCGTTTCTGACTATTTGGCTGAGCTGTTTGAGACGTCGTCTTACCAACTAATCCCCCGCATCAATTTGGAATGATTGCCAGATCAATACTACGGTATACAAGTTCCGGCGTGGCTCAAGCCACGCCGGTAGCCACAAATAGCAGCCCCATTGCTTGCGGTTAGATCACTGGCCAAGCTTGCCGGCCTCGCGTAGGCGGGCAAGCAACTCCGGCGGTGTGTATTTGGCAACATCGTCGTTGCTATAGACGCTCTCGCTCGCCGACCGCCACATCTTCATCTGCTCGGGCGTCAGATCGATGATTTCAGTGCCGCGCTCCTTGATCGCCTCACGAAACGCCATATGCGCTTCCTGATCGACTTTCATCTCATATTCTGCGGCTTCTTTACCGACCTCTAGCAAGACCTGACGTACATCCTCCGGCAAGCTGTTCCACTTTTCCGCGGTCACCCACATCACCTGCGGCAGGTATTGGAAATTCACCATGGTGATTGACTTGGCGACTTCATCAAATCCGACATTGTGGATATGAGGCAGCGGAATCTGCACGCCCTCGAACATGCCTTGGCTAAAGCCTGTAAACGTATCCGCCCACGGTACCGGTATCGGATTTGCTCCCCAAGCCTCATTGATGATGACGTCAAGTGGTGCCAAGCTGACACGCTGCTTGATGTTTTTGATGTCCGCGGGAACTTCAAGCCGCACCGAGCGCGTGGCGATTGCCCTGGCACCACCATTGCTCGTCATAGCAAAAATAATTTTCAGCCCGATCTCTTCTTCAACTTTGGCCTGAATTTCTTTGCCGACATCGCTGTGCATCATCATCTGCAGTTGTTGCGGACCAACAGCCAAATCTCCCGAAACGATAAAGGGTAGATTGACCCAGTCGAAATGGCGCGTGAATACGCCGATTGTTGAAGTGCCGGCAGCTGCCAGGTCTATGGAACCTGTCAGCAACGCTTCAATGGCCTTTTCCTCCTGGTAAAGACTGCCGGAATGATGCACCTCGATCTCAACGCGGCCATTCGTGCGTTTTTTAACTTCTTCAGCAAAGAACATGACTGCTTTGCCCGATGAAATTTGTGGGCTTGGATAACCAGCGTAGACCAGCTTGATCTCCTGTGCAGCCGCCGGTAGGCAAAACGCTACAAACGCGGCAATTGCCGCCGCGAAGACGGCTCTCACCAATAACAGTTTCGAGATCATGACATTTTCTCCTCTGTTTGATTTTTGAATTGGATGGTCACAATCGGGGACGGCGCCACTCGCGCCGTGGAAGAGAAGAGACATTGCGATCCAATGAGTGATGGCCTCATTCGTCCTTCTTTCCCATCAAGTCACGTTTGCGCTGTTCGATTTTGCTGCGCAGCGGCGGGAATATTTCATCCGGATCAATCCGCACGCTAAGCAAAACGGGTTCAGTCGCTGTAATTGCTTGGTCGAGTGCAACATCGAGCTCATTTGCATCGGTGACATAGTGACTTTTGACGCCAAATCCCTCGGCGACTTTCGCAAAGTCGATTTCGGCAAGACGCACAAAATGGTCGCTGCCATACATTGCGTCGGCCTGATGTTTAAGAATGCCCAATGCACCGTCGACGAAGATGATTGCGACTATTGGCAGCTGGTGTTCGCGTGCGATTGCAAGCTCGCCCATCGTGTGTACGTAGCCGCCATCCCCGCTAATACTGACAACCTTGGCGCCTGGGTTACCGATCGACGCACCGATCGCGGCTGGCAGGCTGAAGCCCATGGCGTCGAATTCACAGGATTGCAGCAACCGGTCGGCGTGCGTCACATCGAGTTGGTCGCATACCCAAAGGCGGTGATTGCCGATATCTGCCGAGACAAACGAATCAGGTGGAATCCGTCGGTTGAGCGTTTGCAGAACCGTGGCTGCACTGAGACCTGAGCTTGGATCATTATCTGCGGAACAAGGATCGGGCCTTCGATTGTACCAACGCTCCTTTGCCGCTACTTCGCCGAGTATCGCCTCAATAAATTGGCCAGCATCGGATTGAACCGCCCGATTAACCGGATACACCAAGTTGGGCTGAATGGCATCAATATCGGCCTGTATGACAACGGCGTCAGTAGCAAATAGATCGCTGTTCCATCCGTAGGTTGTTTGTTCCCCTAGCGCGCACCCGATTACCAACACTAGATCAGCCGAACCGATCGCCTCGCGAGCGGTTTCTGTGCCGTAAAATCCCAACATGCCAACGCTGTTTGGGTCCGACGTACGCATTCCACCAATCCCCGACCGGCTGGTCGCGACCGGCGCTCCAAGTTGTTGAGCGAGTTTGGCCAATTGCTCGGTGGCCCCGGCCCGTATGACACCATGTCCGGCCAGTATGGCTGGCCGCACCGATTGCTGAAGGGCTTCGGCCACAGCCTCGATATCTGCGGTTGACGGTTCCTGCGGCGCAAGGGATGTCAAATCAATTACGTTTACGGTATCGACAGTGTCGATCTGCAATGACTGTGGCAAATCTATATGAACGGGCCCCGGTCGCCCTGACTGGGCAACTTGCAAAGCTGTCGCGATCAAGTTGGGCATCTCCGCCGCCGATACAGCCTGAACGGACTTCTTCGTTATCGGTGTGAACAGGGCCTGATTGTCGCAGTACTGAAGAATATTGCGATTGAGATAGCGACGATCGACCTGTGCAGTTAGCACCAGCAAGGGTATGGAATCTGCCATGGCATTGGCCACTGGAGTAACAAGGTTCGTCGCGCCCGGACCCGGTGCTCCCGAAAACACGGTTCCCACTTTACCTGTCGAAAGCGCATATCCGGACGCCATATAGCCGGCGCCCAGTTCGTGACGTGCAGCGACAATTCTGGGTGATCCCTGTTGACCGAATTCATTGTACGTCGGAAGAAAATGGCCGCCTGCAACAGTGAATACGGTATCGATGCCGGCCGTGCCAATTGCGGTGGCAAGAACATGGCTACCTTTTTTCGCGCCTGTCTTTTCAAGCATGCGTCTCCTCCGATCAAACGCTTGACTGCTGTTAGTAGATCGCACTCGCCGCTTGCTCGGCTATCAATCGTGCGATGTGCGGTCGTGTTTTGCTACTTCTCCTCCGATCTGATGCGGGCCGATGGCCAAGCCACACAGGTGTTTCATTGCACGATCAAATTGAACCACCCCTGAATTTTGTCCTACAATCCAAATCAAACAATGGCACGTTTCGCTGCAAATATCACAATCAAATTAGCGAAATAGCCTAGTTTTGTATACAATTCATCCTGACCGAAATGACGCGCCCTCTCAACATATTGAAATCTTTAGATTTTATTAGCAAAGCTACAAATAGAATTTACGAGCATCGGGTTTGGCATCAGAATTGTCAGACAAATTCTCACATCGCAGACACCTTGCAGGTCTTGGATATGTGGTTTACCAGAGGGTGCAAATGGCCAATCGAATCAGGACTACGTTCCATTTCGCGGCCGCGAAGCGAGGGCTTTGCAGTTGACTGAACACTTGCTCAACCACCGTATGGACGCGACGCTGGGTCTGGACACTGTCGAGCGTTCACTTCGCGAGCAGGCGCAAGCAACCATTCGTGAGGCTATTTTGAGTGGTCGCTTCACCGCAGGGGAGAAGCTGACCGAGCGCCAATTATCCGAATTGACTGGCGCAAGCCGTTCAATCCTGCGCGAAGCGCTGGCCCACTTGGAGGCTCGAGGATTGCTGATACGGCAAACCCATCGCGGATACACCGTCGCCAAGCTTGACGCACGGTCGATTCACGAGATTTTCGAGCTTCGCCAGCCTGTGGAGACACTGGCTGCGGAATTGTTCACCGAGCGCGCCAGTGACCGGGAAGTGGCTGAGATCAATGCGGCGTTCGAAGCCATTGCGAGCAGTTTCCAAGCTGGTGATCTTCGCAAGATGCGAACGGCGAAGGAGTGGTTCTTCTCTGTTCTGTTTACCGGCTGTCGCAATACGGAGATCCGTAAAGCGCTAGAAAATGTTTTTGACCGGATTTCATATTTACGAATTCAGCTATTGAATGACTCAGAGCGGCGCAAACAGGCGCTAATAGAAATGGGCCAGCTGGCGAATGCACTGGTCGCGCGCGACAGAGACGCGGCACGTAACGCAAGCATCACCCATTTGGAGTCTGCCCGCCAAGCTTTGATAAAGCAGCTCTCCAAGAGCGATTAGCAGTTTCGCGGATGACGGCAGAGCATCCGTGCTGGGTTTTGCTTTGCACGCAACGCGTTTTGTCAGCAATCAGCGTTCGATTTTTTTGTTGGTTGAGCACCCCGACCTGTTTCGTTATCGACATAGATCGAATGCCCAAAAGGGCCCTGAGCGTGAAATGATAAATCGACGATTCCACTAGTTCCAACGTCAGCTTTTGGGATATCGTCATTTGCTCATTGCGCTTACAGCGAATGTCTCCGTGCCTGCTTCCGAGGCCTTTAATCCAATGAAGCGAGCGGCTGCTTTAGTGTTTTGGATTCAGATCTTGTACGACCGACATGGGGGCGCATAGCGAACCGGCAACTTTGGGGCCGGGAGCGGACAGGCGGCTTTAAGATTCAAACATGCGATAGCGGACATTCAGCATCACAAAGCCCAGAAATTGCTCGGATGTCTGTGATGCGCACAAATCGATTTTCCCCTCGAGCACGGATAATGAAAGTCAGAGGCGCATCAAGCCCGTCCTTGTTGTGAGCCAGAACTTCCAGGTAAGCAGATGTCACCAGCAAAAGAAATCATTGTTAGGCTGAAGGAAAGATCGCGCCTTCATTGACATTCAATCCTGATCAATCAAACAGGTTCTGTGGGCCGGCCACTCGGCAAGAAACCGGAATGTGCTTGGATGGAAGATCATGTCGATGCGATCGTTATCGGTGCCGGCGTTGTCGGACTTGCAATCGCGCGCGCGTTGGCACAACGAGGCCATTGGGTGATCGTTGTCGAAAGCACCGCCAGCATCGGTTCGGGTGCAAGTTCTCGTAATTCGGAAGTGATTCATGCCGGCATCTACTATCCCACTGGTAGCCTCAAAGCGAAACTTTGCGTCGATGGCCGACACCGCCTCTATTCTTATGCGAAGGAAAAGGGATTTGAAGCCCGAGCGATCGGCAAACTCATCGTCGCTTCCGACCGACCGGACTGCAACCAGCTTGAGCTCTTAAAACAGAAAGCTGAGGACAACGGCGTTGAAGGTCTCGAAATATTGACTCGAAATCTGGCCTGCGCCCTCGAACCTAAGCTCGCTTGCGCCGCCGCTCTTCACTCGCCGGTTTCAGGTATCGTTGACAGTCACTCTTTCATGCTGGCCCTGCTCGGGGACCTTGAAGACGCCGGAGGGACAATCGCCTACAACTCGCCAATTATGCGTGCCGACAAGGGCAACAACCAGATCAGGTTGGAGGTTGGTGGGCACAAACTGACCGAGCTAACCACCGACATTTTGATCAACAGCGCCGGAATCCATGCCCCGGCAGTCGCCCGCACCTTTCATGGTCTCAAGCCTGAACACGTTCCACAGGCCTATCTCTGCAAGGGCAACTATTATGCCCTTGAGGGAGTCAAAGCGCCATTCGGGAGACTCATCTACCCGCTGCCGAATAAGGCCGGGCTCGGCATTCACTCTACAACTGATTTGGCAGGGCGTAATCGGTTCGGTCCGGACACAGAGTGGATTGAGGACGAAGATTATGCAGCAAGTCCAGACCGGCTTGACGAGTGCAAGGCTGCGATCCGGCGTTATTTCCCTGCGCTGCCGACAAACGCACTCGTCCCGGTCTATGCTGGCATTCGCCCCAAGATCGTTGGACCCGGAGAAGCCGCGGCCGACTTCGTGATCCAGGGTGAAGAAGTTCATGGCATAGGCGGCCTCGTAAACCTGTTCGGCATTGAGTCGCCAGGCCTGACTTCGGCGCTTGCCATCGGAGATGCGGTTGCCAACGCTTTGAAGTGAATATGCACCCATCGATCTCATCTGCATGCCGACTGTCTCTAGCCGATCAGGAGTTTGTCCGGATCTTTGATCAGTTCGCAGTAGGTTTTCATGAACCTTGCCGCATCGGCGCCGTTGATCACCCGATGGTCGTAACTCAAATCCAGTGGAACCTTTGGCACCGGGTTGAAGTCTTGGCCATCCCAGACCGGTCTGACTTCCATGGCTGATATGCCCAGAATAGCGACTTCGGGCGGGTTGACGACTGGAGAGAACGATTCGCCGCCGATGCCGCCGAGAGAAGAGATTGTCATCGACGCGCCACCCAATTCCTCAGGCCGGATGCGGCGGGCACGGGCGCGTTCAGCAAGTTCTGCAATCTCAGCGGAAATTTCGGGAACGCGCTTCAAGTTCACGTCGCGAATGACGGGGACCACAAGACCCTGCGGTGTGTCTACGGCCATTCCAATATGAACGTATTCCTTGAGGATCAGTTTTTTTCCATCTTGCGAAAGGGATGCATTGAAACGCGGATATTCTTTGAGGCACCGGGCGAGAACCGCAAAATGGAAGGCCAGCGCGGTAATGCGGACACGCTGGGACTTCAAGCGTGTTCTTGTTGTCTCGATCCTGGTCATATCGGCGCTGTCATGATGCGTGACGGCAGGAATGCATTGCTGCGCCGCGACCAGGTTGGCGGCCGCTACCTCAGCGACCCGGTTCAGCGGCTCTTCGCGGACCGGACCCCATTGTGAATGATCCACATCCCAGTAGATCGTGTTTGCCGGCATACCGGACTCGGTTTCACCGAGCACATCCTCGCGAGCGATTGTGGTGCGTCTCAGACGTGTGGCGAGCGTTGCCAGATCAATGCCCCTCTCTGCGGCGAGTCTGCGGACGGAAGGACTGGCGATGACATCTTTCATCGGACCATTCACATCAATTGCCGGACCGGATCTTCCAGCCGCGCCACCATCTCGTCCAGAAATGCGACAGCTGCAGCAAAGGGCAGCGTTGCCTCATTGCAAGTTAATTTGAGCACCAACGCGGCGCCGTCGCGGGCAACGGTCATGGTTGTGCCGCCGGTTCCAGGCGTATAGCCGGTAAGGTGCGTGGATGTCAGGTCCACTAGAACGCAAACTGCCTGGTCCCTACCGATCTGATCCGTTGCGCCATCCGGCCACCGTATGAGGATGGCCGGCTCCTCGGCTGCAAAGACCGACCGCCAGGCGCCTGCCGCGAAGGCGGCAAACAATCGAGCCTGATCGGTATCCGGAGCGGCATTGGCCAGCAATGCGTCCAAAGCCGTCGCGTCCGCGCGGGCACTCAGTACGGACATCTGTCCGGTAACCGCCTTTTCGAGGTCTTCGGCATGGATCGGCTCGGGCACGCCCTGGGCCCTTAGCATAGCCAGATCCAATCCACGATCGTGGGCGAGACGCCGGGCCTTGGGAGATGCCAGCACTCGTGCGCCGGCTACCGGTGTCTGCGTGTCGGGGGTGGTCCATGGTTCGGTTGGCGTTTCAGCTTCGATCTCCGACTTGGAGTCAGGAGTCGACAAGCTCGGGTCCGGTTCAGCATCGCGCGATGCCGGAATTGGATCCGGCGCCGGCGCCTGCGATTGGGCATCAGCATCAGCCAGCCTGGCCGCGTGTTCGACCTCATCGACAGTTTCCACGATTCGAGCGATTACAGCGCCTACTGCCGCCTCCTCGTCTGCATCCACAGTTACAGCTGAAAGAAATCCGGCTGCGGGCGCGGGTACCTCCATAACCGCCTTGTCAGTTTCAACTTCAAACAGGGGATCACCTTCGGTTATGGGCTCACCAACCGTCCTCAGCCAAGCGACAACCCGGCCGGTTTCTTGTGCCATGCCCAACGCAGGCATAATTACATCATACGACACCAGACACCTCTTTGCGGCACAGTTTTGCAGCGAGATCACAGACTTGTTCGGTTGTCGGAACCGTCAAATCTTCCAGTGCGGGGCTGAATGGAACGGGCACGTCCATTGCGCCCAGACGGCCCACCGGGGCATCGAGGTGATAAAAGGCCTTCTCTGCGATACGTGAGGCAATCTCCGCCGTAACCCCAAAATTTCGATGGCCTTCGTCAACGACAATGGCGCGGCTTGTCTTCTTCACCGAACCAACGATTGTCGACTCATCCAGCGGCACCAGTGTGCGCGGATCAATCACCTCCGCCGAAATTCCGTTCGTTTCCAGTCTTTGTGCAGCTTCCATGCACACGCTAACCATTGAAGATGTTCCGACAAAAGTGATGTCTTTGCCCTCGCGAAGGACATTCGCCTGTCCGAACGGAATCAGATAGTCGTCTTCCGGCACCGGTCCTTTTTCCGAATACATCAGCTTGTCATGGAAAACGACGACGGGATTATCATCGCGGATCGCTGTCTTCATTAAGCCCTTGGCCTCATAGGCTGACGAGGGCAAAACGACTTTCAGGCCCGGAATATGTGCCAAAAGTGTGTGGATCGATTGCGAGTGCTGCGCTGCGGAGCGCCGCGTGGCACCCAAATTTGTGTTGATTGTCAATGGTACCTTCAGCTTGCCCCCGGACATGAAATGGGTTTTCGCAGCCTGGTTGCAGAGCTGATCCATGACCAAATAGATGAAGTCTCCAAACATCAAGTCCACGACCGGGCGCATGCCGGTCATCGCGGCGCCGACTGCCAATCCCGTGAAGCCAGGCTCGGAGATCGGGGTATCGATCACGCGCTGGGTGCCAAACTCATTCGACAAACCATCAAAGAACTTGAACGGATGGCCCGTCTCCGCCACGTCCTCCCCCATGACGATGACCGTCGGGTCCCGGTGCATCTCCTCGTGCATGGCCTCGTTGATGGCGCGGCTGAGCGCGATCTCTCGTGTCATTGCGTGGCTCCCGACAAATAGGGCAGAACATGATCGACACCAGCGAATACATGCGCATCGACTTCCTCGGCGGGCGGATAGGGGGCTGCCAGAGCGTAATCCACCGAAGCTTTTGCTTCGTCCCGGATTTCCGCGTTGATTTGGGCTAGATCACTGTCGCTCGCAACCCCTTGGGTAGTGAGCCACTTGGCAAAATTTGTGATCGGATCGCGTTCAGTCTTCCAATATTCTTCTTCATCCTTGGATCGGTAGTATCCGCGGTTGATATCCCCCACATGGTGCCCGTGATATCGATAGGTCTCCAACTCGATGAAGAATGGACCTTGACCTTTGCGGGCGCGTTCCACCAATCTGCTGGCAAGCTCATTCACAGCGAGTACATCCTGCCCGTCCACTTTGTGAGCTTCGATGCCGAAGGCTTCCGCCCTGGCGGTCATGGAACCAGCCGCAATTTCGGCGGTGGTTGTGTACTGGGAATAACCATTGTTCTCGCAGGCATAAATGACCGGTAGCTTCCACAGCGCCGCCATGTTCATTGCTTCGTAGAGCAAGCCTTGAGCGGTGGCGCCGTCGCCGAAGAAACAGACCGTGACATAGTCTTTTTTGAGCAGCTTTGCGGAAAGCGCTGCGCCGGTGGCGATCCCAGTCGACCCACCGACAATGGCATTTGCGCCAAGATTTCCATTGTCCTGGTCTGCTATGTGCATCGAACCGCCTTTTCCGCGGCAATAGCCTTCAGCCTTGCCGAGCAACTCGCAGAACATCCGCTTGAACTCCGCACCCTTGGCCACGCAATGACCGTGTCCGCGATGGGTGGAGGTGATTTTATCTTCGGAGTTCAAAGCCTCGCATATCCCAACCGCGACGGCTTCCTCACCAGAATACATATGCGTGAGACCGGGCATCTTGGCCTCCAGGTAAAGCCGGTTTGCAAGATCCTCAAAAACTCGGATCCGCATCATCTGCCGATACATCCGCAGATAATCCTCGCTGTTGTTCTTTTTGGATTCCGGCTTGCGTGCTTTTCCCATTCCGCAATTCCCTTGCTTTGACACCGGCGACGACGAGCCACCGGCGATTATTCATTTCCCGTCGTCCAACCCGGCCATGCTTGAAGCGAGCTCGACATATTTGAAGAAGTCTGCGTCGCCATCACCGCGCGCCTCCAGTGCGCTCCAACCCTCGCGTACTTGCGCTGCAATTGGCATGGGAGTACCGCTCCTACGTGCGGCACCGAGAATGAGATCGAAATCTTTAGCCATCATGCGGGCGTCAAATGCCGGCGTGTAGTCTCGAGCGGCAAGTGGCCCCACCTTGTACCCGATCAGCGGTGACGCGACGGCGCTGCCGGCGATCACGTCCAGCATCGTTTTGCGGTCAAGGCCGTGCTTAAGTCCGAGCGAAAGCGCCTCGCCGATCATCGCTGCGCTCGTCCCGATCATCATGTTGAGAGACAATTTCAGAATTCGTGCCTCGCAACCATCGCCGACATGGAAGTGTTTCGCTCCCATCAACTCGAGAAACGGTATGATCTTCTCAAAGGCCGATTTTGGCCCCGAGGCCAGAAAAGTTAGCTTTGCGGCTTCCGCAAATGTTGTCGAACCCGAGACCGGCGCTCGGATATAAGCAATTTTGCGGGCAGCTGTTGCCTCGGCAATTTCGCCGGAAACCTCTGCGGATACCGTGCTCATCTCAACTAATGTGGAACCATCCGGCATAGCTGCAACGGCGCCGCCCGGCGTCAACAAAACCTGTCGAAGGGCCGCATCATCGGCGAGTATGGAAAAGACAACTTCGGCCTGACCGGCGGCTGCGGCTGGATCACTGGCGATCGTCGCGCCGGCTGTCTGAAAGGGTGCCACCTTGGCAGCCGTGCGGTTGTACACGGTCAGTGCGTGTCCCGCCGACAGCAGGTTCCTGGCCATCGGTGCGCCCATTTTGCCAAGGCCGATCCAGCCGACACGAAACATATTCGGTTCTCCTGATCTCGGCTGTCTTAATTTTCCCAGGTTTTGCCGAAACGCGGTTTCTTGGTTTCAACGCCATCTGGGAACACACGACGATTGTTGAAATGGCTTTCACCATGTCTGACGCCCGGCAGCATGTCGTGACCCGCCCAATACTCACGCCCACAAACGAGAAGGTCTTCGGCAGGGAATTTGGAGATGACTTCGCAGCCATCTTTGGTCACGACCATTTCCTCTTCAATGCGAGCGGCGTGATGGCTGCTCTTGGCCGGCCAGAAGGTTTCCAATGCGAAAACCATGCCTTCCTGGATCTCCTCCGGATGGTCGATTGAGACCAGCCGGCTGATCACTGGCCGCTCCCAAATGGCAAGACCGATGCCATGACCATATTGCAGACCAAAGGCAGCCTCTTCATTTGGAAACCCAAATTCCTCGGCCTTGGGCCACACCGCCGCCACTTCGCCGGTCGTTACGCCTGGCTTGATCATTGCGATTGCCTGATCGAGATAGTCGCGGCAGCGTTTGTAGGCATCAACCATCTCATGACTCGCACTACCGACTGCGAAAGTTCGGTAGTAACAGGTGCGGTAACCCATGTAGCTGTGCAGGATATCGAAATATGCCGGATCGCCTGGCCGGTGTGATCGATCCGAAAACACATGTGGATGTGGCGAACAACGCTCCCCGGAAATGGCGTTCACACCTTCCACATATTCCGATCCGTGTTCGTAGAGGAACTTGGACGCGAGGCCGACAAGATCGTTTTCGCGTACACCTGGACGCAACGCCTGGTAGATCTCGTGATAGACAGCGTCAACCATGCCCGCGGCATGGGCCAAGAGACTAATCTCGTCCTGGGTCTTGATGACCCTTGCGTCCTGCATCAACCATTGGCCATCGACAACTTTCACACCCCGTTCCTGCAGGGCGAACATAACGGGTGGTTCGACCAGGTCGACACCGACAGCTTCGTTCATCAACCCATGCTTCTCAAGTTCGCGTACGATCTTGTCGGCGGTTTCTTCAGCTCGCATCATATTGGGTGTCATTGCACCGCGTAACAGCGGAATACCCGCGCGGGACCGTTCGTCTCCACCCAACCACGGAGCGTAGAGCGCGTGGTGTTTGGCCGCCGATCCGAAGTCCCACAGAACCGGTTCACCATCTTGCGGCAACAACGTCCATCGAGAAACCTTATCCTGGGCCCAGGTGCCAATATGGGTCGAGGTTATGTAGCGGACATTCGTCATGTCGAAGCACAGAAGCGCGCCCATGTCGGACGCCGCAAGTTTCGATTTGATGCGGTCCAGTCGCTCCCTGCGCAGTCGATCGAAATCTATGCGTTGTTCCCAATCGACCCCCATCGTTCCATGTGTTGCAATAGACATGATTTTCTTTCTCCCTCGTCCAACCTAACCGGCAGCGGCGGGTTAGCAGTACAAACTGGATGCTTGATCGTGGCCGCCGGGGGAAACCTCACCTATTAGGCAAAATCGGCGTCCACCACGGCGGCAGATTGAGCAACCTAGTATTACCATCCTCCGCAAATCCCCCGGTGACCTGTTTTATCCAGATCGGTTCAATCTGAGTGAAACCCGGGGATACGCCTTCCCGTCGACTCGTCGACAATCCCCTGCGATGTCGCAGGCAATTGTCGTCGTGCGACGCCAGCGCTTCAGCTTGCTAACCGTCGTGTGCAGACCAAAGAGCGCCGGGCGTCTCGTTCGTCACCTGTTGCCCCTTTGGCGCGCTGACCAATTCCAACTGCATTCCCCAAGGCGACAGAAAATAGACCCAGCTCAGCCCCTTTGAGGGACCTTCCTCCATCGTCACGACATCGCCCTGAACGGTGATACCCTTGCCCTTCAGATAGGACACAGCGGCTTTGATGTCGTCTACATAGAACGCCAGATGGTGACCGCCGACATCGCTGTTCTGGGGCTGTTCATGTGAAGCACCCTGGAGTTCGTATTCGAAAAGCTCAAAATTGGAACCGTTCTTGCACCGGAGCATGCGAAGACTCTTGATAACTGCTCTGGGATTGACGCCGAGTTGAACCTGCATCCAGTCGTCGTCGGCTTTGAATGGCCCAATTTCATACACCAAAGTGCACCCGATGATATCGACGAAGAATTTTGTGGCAGCTTCGATATCCGGAACGGTGAAACCAATGTGATCTGTGCCGGCAAGGCCTGGAATGCCCGTCATCTTTTAGATTCCGGCTCACAAATCATGGTCATCAGCCGCAGCTTCTGCAGCTCGAACACTTTGTCCTTAACATCGGCGAATGCCTGCAAATGAGGGAGCTCCATGTGTTTGTCCCACTCGGCGCGATTGGTCCAGTTCTCGTAAAAGGTAAATTCTGCCGGATCGTCATCATCTTGGTGAAGCCAGTATTCAATGCAGCCCGGCTCCTGTCGGGTAGGTTCAATTAATCCGGTCAGAAAGGCCTTTGTTTCCTCGATCTGCCCGTCGATGGCCCGAAGATGAGCAATTACGGTGAGTTGTTCAGACATTCTGGTTTCTCCTCAATTTCATTTTCGGTTCTGTGACTTTCTTGCAAAGGCCTGCTTAGGTACGCACCACAATTTTCAGATGCTGTCCGCTCGGATCGAGCAACGCTTCAAATCCTTTTTCCACCACGTCTTCTGCATCGATGTTACCGGTGATAACGCGCTCAACCGGGAAATCTCCCGAAGCGATCAAACGAGCGATCCGCGGCCAGATCTGCACCGGGTAGCACCAGGTAGCCTCAACCGTGATGTCCTTAAGTGCCCAGAGCATCGCATCGATGCTCGCATTCTTCATGTGCAATCCGACCTGGACCACCTTGCCTTGGCGGCGCACTGCTTCGGAGCAGGAATTAAGGGAGGCCTCGAGCCCTACGCATTCCAGTGCGACATCAACCCCCACGCCTTCTTCGGTGAGATCCCCAACGACCTCCATCAACTTTCCCTCAGCGGGATCGACAACGATCGCATAGGGAGCGATTTCGGTGAGTATTCGACGTCGGTTCGGGTTGGGTTCTGACGCAATGATCAGCGAGGCGCCGGCTGCCTTGGCCGACAACACAGTCAGGGTGCCGATCGGACCCGCACCTGAGACCAACACTGTCGAGCCCGCGGTGACACCACCTCTGTCGACCCCGTACATCGCTACCGCGGCGGGCTCGATCATGGCTCCTTGCTCGTCGGTCAGACCATCCGGTACTGGTTGCGCATTATAATCCTTCACCACAGCCTGTTCGGCCATTCCACCCCATGCCCAGCTAAGGCCGACACACCCCAATTGCGGCGACAAGTGATACAATCCGCGTTTTCCATAGTAGTCACCCCTCGGGGAGACCAGAGGCTGGATTGATACCCGGTCACCAGGTGCCACGGTTTCTACCGCCGTACCAACCCGCTTGACCTGAGCGGAGAATTCGTGACCCAGAATCTGCGGGTTCTGAGCCCCGGTATAAACATGCGGCTCAGTGGGCGTAACGATCGGCCCGGCCAGATACTCGTGCAGATCAGTCCCGCAAATTCCGGTACAAATCGGCTCAACGAGAACATCGTCCGGTGCAAGTGTTTCAGGTGGAGGAGCCACATCTTCAACACGAATATCGCGGGCGGAGTGAAAACGAACAGCTCTCATGACTGATCCCCACGGCAATGACGTCATCTCTGCGAAAGTGCTTCAGCCGAACAAACACTCAGCGACTTCAGCATCAGGGTACCAGTTTTCGCCTTCGACCTAATTGGTGAAAACATCCGATCCGGATAATTCATGGTCTGTCATGTTGCCTGATCAAGCACGTTTGGCCTATCCTTCCCGTCAGGAAAGAAAACGGAACAGCTGGTAAGCCATCCGCTATGACACGGAGCCAACACAGACTTTCCGATCATGAGTTGTCGCGCGTGATTGAGTTTCTGCGCAAAATCCGTCAGCCATTTGATGAAGGCATCCCGGGCGCGCGGCCGGACCCGTATTGGAACATCGTCCTTGAACTGGTGGACTGCAACATTCAGCAGGTTGCGGTGAACATGACAATGCTGATTGAATTGTCACAGTCCAGCTACGGCGTCGGAAATCGACTCATCACCAAGATGATCAATGAGGGACAGATCGTCCGCGTTCCGCGCAGTCCCCACCACAAAACGACCTATCTCGCACCAAGTCCTGAACTGATCGACGCTTTCGTCTCCTATGCCGCAAAGGTTAAATCCCATCTGGCCCGTACTTTCGGAATGCGGTCGGGAACGGAAGCGGACGAGTTTTATTTTGGCGGATCCTACTTCGCCTCTCACATCATCGCTCCGCTCAAAGGAACGGATATCGATTCAGAGATAGTTCGCGATATCCGTTTCTTGTTGCATGATGACAACTATTTCACGTCGATGCGCAATATGTGGTCGGACTTTCGTAGCGATCTCGGCCGTATGAGCAGCTTTGACCTGCGGCCGCTGCCGGAACTCTACGAGCAGGTAAAGCTAGCGCTCAGTGATCCCTCATCAGCCTATGATGTGGTCGCAATCAACATGCCATGGTTGGGGCGTTTTGCCGAGACGGAGCAGCTTTCGCAACTCGACGATGCGCTGACGGAAGCGCCCATCAATCCGCTGGATTTCCACCCAACTGTTTGGGAGACCGGACGCTGGGACGGAAAGCAATATGGCATTCCGATCTATTGCACCGTGGAAATCCTTACCGCGCGACGGGATCTGTTTGAAGAAGTTGGCGCAAATTATCCGCGAACGTTCGATGAGCTGATTGCCGCTGCCAAAGCCATCCACAAGCCGGAACGTGAGCAGTACGGCGTGTCTTGGAACGGCGCCAGAGGTATGCCGATCGCGCACGCCTTCATGTTCTTTCTGGCGTCTTCACTGGGCTCGGTAATCGATATCCCGCGCAAAAATGGCAATTGGCTCAATAATATCAGTCCAATGAATCCGAAACTGAACCTGGACAGTGATGAAGCTCTCGCCGCCATTGAGTATATGCGCCAGATCGCAGAAGTCTCACCACCCGGCATTGAACGATTTGACGCGGAGCGCAATCTGGAATGCTTCATGACCGGCCATGCAGCGATGAGCTATTCTTGGACGATGAGAGCCGCGCGGCTGGAGTATGAACTGAGTTCCAAGGTCAAGCGTCGTGTCGCCTACCTCTCGCCTCCTGTGCGCAAAGGGTATCAGGTCACTGCACCCGTAGGTGGGTTTCTTCTAACGATACCGAGCTATGTCAACTCCGAGAGAAAGCGCGAAGTGTTGAACACCATCGCTTGGATGGCATCGCCAGAGGCGATGAAAGCACACGTACAGAACGGTTTTCCCGTTGCGCCGCGTTTCTCGGTCTGTGCCGATCCCGAAGCGCTTGCGTCGTCGCCTATCGTCAATTTTGTCGACCGCATGACAAGGCGGAATGAATTGAATACCTGGTCCCGCCCACCGGTACCGGCCTATATCGAAATTGAACGTGCGCTGGGATCGGAAATATTTGCTGCGGTCTTCGAACGCAAGGAGCCGAGCCAGGCGCTTGCTGATGCTCAAAACGCGATTTACCACGCCATTAGCCAAGGTACAAAAGAAGTGAATACAAATCGGACCGAACAGCACAGCTGAAGGCCCTACAGGTCGATATCTTCAACGGCTCCAGGAGCTTTGCTTGAACGCAGCGATCATGTCCGAAGCGTTTTCCGGTGCGGGTTCCAGCCGACCTGCTTCAATCTCTCGGGCAAGCTCAACGACACGCTGGTTGACCGGCGCCTCTATGCCGTGCGCCTTCAGGGTCTCGACAACGATGCCATTCACGTCGTCCACCTCTGCCCTGCGGCCCTTTCGCCAGTCCTGCAGTGACGTCGTCAGCGTATCATCGCGCGAATAGGTGCTGAGAACTTTTTCAAAGATCTCATCAACATAACGTTCAGGGTGGTTGCTCATGACCCGGGGCATATTGATGATCGGCATGATGGTCGCCCCATCAGCCAGTGCAGCTTGCATCGCTTCATATCCGGCAGTGCGCATGACTTCCAGCATGCCCGGAACGCGGGCCGCACTATTCAGTTCGGTATCGATAATGGCGGACGGTATTAGTTCCGCGGCGTTTACCACCAGCTTCATCCATTTTGCCGAGCGAATGTCGTCAACCACTTCCACTGTTCCGGAGTTTCGCAGTAGCTCGGCCACGTCTTCAACCTGATCCTGCATCTGCGGATCTAGGGCGCCCATCGCGAACCACGATTCGTCGACATCATTTTGACGGGTGGTTATTCCGGGCTCCCACATATTGGATGCGATTTCGATCACAGCGCCTATTGCCCGCTCGCGTCCGACGATGTCCGCGATATCCTCATGGGTCATGCCGTTCTGCAAACCGACAATGAACCCGTCTGGTGCAAGGGCCGGCTTGATCAGCTCGCAGGCCCAACGCGTGTCATATGCCTTGACCACCAGAAAGACGACATCGAAAGGGACGGTGATCTCGGCAACCTCGCAAAGATGCAGCGCCGTCACCTCGGCGTGGATCTGTCTTTCGGGAAGATTGACCGTTATGCCCCTCGCGCGCATCGCCTCGACATGGTCCGGCCATTGATCGATGAACGTCACGTTCAAACCGGCGCGGACGAAGTCGCACCCGATGGAGGCGCCTTGGGCACCGGTACCTAGAAAGGCGATGCGCGGATTATGCCTCACGAGAACGATCTCGTTGGACCGGTCACTGCATCGTCATGCCGCCATCGATCATCAAGCATTGACCGGTCATATGTTCCGATGCCGGCGAGATGAGAAAGTCGACCGTGCCAACAATGTCTTCGGGTGTTGAAACAACCCCGATTGGAATGTTGGCGGAGAAATTCTCCATTGCCTCGCCCGGTGTCGCTGTAACACCCATTTCCATCATATCCTTATCGAGCTGCTCCCAAAGCTCTGTGTCTACAATACCGGGGCCAAAGGCGTTGACAGTGATCCCATGTTCAGCAAGCG
Source organism: Rhizobiaceae bacterium (assembly GCA_040830725.1). Classification (GTDB taxonomy): domain Bacteria; phylum Pseudomonadota; class Alphaproteobacteria; order Rhizobiales; family Rhizobiaceae; genus JAWKWH01. Next base: position 11,371 of record JBFOMG010000037.1, on the reverse strand, counting down.
CCCTTGCACCGGCCTGGGTCAGGCTGATGACAGCAGCCTTGCTGGCGCAGTAAGGCGCGAAATCACCAAATCCGGTTCTGCCGGCCATTGATGCCGTGCTGATGATCCTGCCTTTGTGACTCGATGCAATCATCGCCTTGGCCGCTTCCTGCATTCCGATCAAGACGCCGAGTCCATTCACTTTCATGATCGAGTTCCAGTTTTCCTCCGTCGCCTCGAGAAAATGCATGGGCCGGTTGAAGCCAGCGTTATTGACCATCGCATGGATGAAGCCAAACTCGTCCTCGCATTTCTTTATTGCGGCCGCGACGCTAGTACGGTCGGTTACATCGACCTTGCAGAAAATGGCTCGACCACCTAAGGCCTCAATGCCGGTTGCTGCCTCGGTGCCAGCCGTTTCGTCGATATCTGCGATAACGACACCGTATCCCTTTCTCGCGCTACCGGCCGCAATCGCCTTACCAATGCCGCGAGCGGCACCCGTAACAACGACACCGCCTAGGTTATCCGAATTCATCAGTTGTGCTCCTAATTGTTATTTTCAGATGGGTGAAACGAAATCAGGCTCGAGTTTCGATGTAAGAACATCATCGAAGCACTCCATCAAACTTCTGCTCGTTTTCGGGCAGTCGAGTAGATCATTGCCGCGACCAGAATGAACATGCCCTGGAACGTGTATTGATAGGCCTGTGTGAGACCGAGGAAGGAAACGGCGTTCAGCACCATGGTCAACAGCAGCGCGCCCAGTACGGTTCCGATGAACGTGCCGCGGCCGCCCAAAAGGCTGGTTCCACCGAGCACAACCGCGGTGATGCTGGATAATGTATAGTTCACGCCCTGTGCCGGATCCCCGACACCAATCTGCGCCATCAGCATGACGGCGCCGATGGCAGTGAGGAGCGAGCAGGCCACGTAACCGGATATGAATGTCAGATCAGTTCGCACACCGATGCGACGCGCATTCTCCTCATTGGAGCCGACGGCACGCAGCCGCCATCCCGCGCGATGCTTGCGCAGAATGTATTCCGCCGCTGCTGCAAGCACCACAAGACCGACAAAGGCCGCCGGCAGCGGACCAACCCGCCAGGTCAGAGTCTCGATCACGGCGAAGTTGATGAAACCGCCAGGGCCTTCACGCAACATGAAGCTTAGGCCCTGGAGGCCGATGAACATGGCCAGTGTGGCTGCGATTGGCGTAAAATTCGCAAATCGGATCAAGGACCCATTGACCGCCCCAACAACAAACGCCACCGCGAACATCAAAAAGAAACCCGTCGCTATTGACCCGGCGGACTGGCCGTCATTGACGAAGAATGACGCGATGACGACAAGAAACCCGGCCAATGGGCCCACTGATAGATCGATGCCACCCATCAGCAATGCGATGGTCTGGCCGAGTGCGATAAATCCCAGTGCAGTCACCAATATCAAAATGTTGGAGACGTTGAATGCCGACAGGAAGTTCTCGTTTTGGCCATAGACATAAAGCGCCAGCACGACTGCGACAGCGATAAGTGGCACGACGGTCGCATTGTCAGTTTGCACCAAGTGTTTGAGCCTCTGTCCAAATGTCGTGCCACCTTGACGGGCTTCTTCAGATTGATGGGCCTGGGTGTCTGCCTGCACTGCAGCGCCGACAATCCGTGCTTCGGTGATGTCCTCTCCACGGAGCGTTGCAACCACTTCTCCTCGCGACATTACGATCACGGTATCGCAAAGCCCTTCAAGCTCAGCCGCATCCGATGAGTTGACCACCACAGGAGTCCCTGACCGCGAAACTTCTCGCAGGATGCGATAGATTTCAGATCGCGCGCCCACATCGACGCCTTGCGTCGGCTCATCAGCGACGATGAATCCAGGCTCGGAAAGCAGGGCCCGGGCCATGACCACCTTTTGTTGATTGCCACCGGACAGTGAGAGTATCTTCGCTTCAAGACCGGAAGCCTTGACCGCCAGGTCGCCAAAAATCCTGTTTACCGATTCCAGCTCGTTTCGACGGTTCATCACACCGTGCGAACTGAACTTCTCAAGGGCGGCGAATGTGGCATTTTCGCGGATTGTAAGTTCTTTGGCCACACCTTCGCGGTGCCTGTCGGACGGCATGTAACTGGCCCGCGATCCAAGATCAGACAAGGCGATTGCGGTTCCGTTGAGTCGGACTTCACCCGCAGCGGGCTGCAGGCCGGCCAGTGCGCGCATCAGTTCAGACTGGCCATTGCCCTCCACGCCTGCTACGCCGATGATCTGGCCACGACCCGCCTCGAAACTGATATCTTTGAACTTGTGCCCGCTCAGCCCCTTGATAGCAAGATTGGCTTCGGGCGACGGGTCGTCATGCTTGGGCGGGAAGGTCGAATCGAGCGTCCGACCCACGATCATGCCAAGCAACTCTTGGTCGCCTATTTCGCTGACCATGGCGTGGCCAGCCATCTGTCCATCCCGCAATACGGTCACTCGATCTGCAATTTGGCGCAGTTCGGCAAGCCGGTGGGTGATGTAGATAACTGACGTTCCCTCCGCTACGAGACGCCGAACTTGGTTGAAGAGCATATCTGTGGCGTCCTGGTCCAACGCAGCAGTCGGTTCATCCAGTATCAGGACGCGCGGATTTACTGCCAGTGCTTTGGCAAGTTCCAGCAAATGTTTTTGCGCAACGGGCAGGCTACCCGCCCGAGCATGGACTGGAACCTGCAGGCCAACCTCATCAAGCAATTGCCGCGCAATCTCTTTTGTATTGCCACCGGCAAATATGTCGTCCGGAAGCGCAACGAGCAAATTCTCCAAAACAGTGAGGTCTTCCAAAATGGCCGGATGCTGGAAAGAGATGGCCACGCCCAACCTCGCCGCTGTTTCCGGCGAGAGTGGGCTGACGTTGCGGCTGTCGAATTCGATATCGCCGCGATCGGGCTGGAGCACACCCGAGATAATATTGATGAGCGTCGATTTTCCTGCGCCATTCTCTCCGAGAATTGCGTGAACTTCGCCGGCGTAAAACTCAACACTGACGTCAGTCAGCGCATGTACTCCGGCGAAGGATTTTGACACGCCGGACATCCGGATCGTTGGGGTCGCGCTGGCAGGCGAAACGGCCTTCGCGACATTTGCGACCTTCTTGTCCATCGTCAATTTCCAGCCTGTCTTTGTTGTCTGCCTGTTATTTCGATTGAAGGCTTTTGACATCGGGCGGCAACCGCCGCCCGATGTCGCGTTGGATCAGTTGCCCACCTCTTTGGCCTGGACATCCGCCGGAACGCCGGAGGACAGATAGATCTGGCCGGGTAGATCTGCGCGGCACTGGACTTCACTTGGCTTGCCGGTGATCGAGTTCTCAAATGCGCCCGAGGTGAAGACATCACTCTCCGGTGGTGTACCACCGGTCGCCTCGGCTACGGCCCACTGCACCGCAAGACGGACATTGTCGGTACCGGTTTCAAGCGTGTACAAATCAAAATCCGGATGGTTTTCACGCTTTTCGTGCCACAGGCAACCCAACGAGTTGCCATCGGATGTTGCTAGCGCCGGAATGGAGCGATCGAAGTTCTCAAAGACCGGCAGCGCGCCGACCAGAGACGGGCCGAAATCCGATACGATGACGTCGATATCATCGTGCTGGGCAATGGCCGCCGACAACACCTGTTGGGTCAGAGCTGGATCCCAGTTGGTGACAGCGAAGGGATCGGGATTCAAGAAGACATACTTATCATCCAGAACCTGCTTCATGCCTTCCAGTTCTTCCAATCCCTGGCTGTTGCCGGCCGGGCCGCTGAGGAACAGAAGATTTGCTCCATCTGGGAATTGCTCTTTGATCCATTCACCCCACAGGATGCCGTTTTCAACGAATGAAGCCGCGACATATTTGGTGTAGTTGCGACCTTCTTCGCCCCCGACGACCACGCGATAGGGAACCACGATCGTTCCCGCACGATAGGCATTGGTCAACGCCGGCAATACGGCAGGGCCGGCATCACCGAACACTACGATTGCGTCAATGCCGCGAGCCGCCATCGAATTTATGTCGGAGATCGCTTTTTGAGTGTCACCTTGACCGTCGACATAAATGTACTCGGAAATGTTCGGACATTTCTCCGCCTCTTGCCTTCCCGCAGCGGCTGTCACGATGCGCCAGCTGTTGCCGCCAAATCCGTCAAGAAGTGCGAGCGTCGCCTTGTTCGGGCCGCACCAGGATGGGGTCTCGGCGTTTGCCGCGCCACTGATGAACGCAGCAGCTGCCAGCGCCAGTGATATTTTGAGAATACTTTTCATTTTTTCCTCCTTTGGATCAGTTTTGAAGCTTGGTTCTAAGGTTCGTCCAGTTGATCGAGTAGATCCCGATACCCACAACGAGAGCCAGTGCCTGGACGATGGTTTGGGCGGAGAACGGCACGCCGATAGCCAGCGCGAACTGGCTAAGCTGATTGAGAAAGAAAGCGGCGATCACCACGGAAATGGGGAAGCCCCTTCCACCCAACAGAGACGTGCCGGCAAGAACAACGACGGCAACCGAAGGCAAAAGCAGGCTATTGCCCTGAAAGGCCGTAGGCTCGCGGGTTATGCCCGCAATGAGGATCCCTGCGACGCAATAGTGCATTTGAGCAAGGACGTAGGCCATCATCTGGTAGAGTCTTACTCGCAGTCCGGCAGCCTGTGCGGCCAATGGGTTTGCACCGATCGCTTCAAAGCGCCGACCGACAACCGTCTTCTTCATGGTGAAGCTAACAACCGCCAGGATCGCGATTGCGAAATAGACAGAATGGGGAATTCCCAAGAATGCACCGCCGGCGATGGCAGCGAGTAGGTCTGTTGTTGTCCTGGGAACGCCGCCAGAGATGGCAAAGACGCCACCAAACAAAAGGGCATTCATCCCGATTGTGGCAATGATTGCGTTCAATCGGTACACGCCCACCAGGATGCCGTTCAACAGACCTGCCGAGATAGCGCAGCCGAAAGCGAACAATACAGCCCCAAAAAGCTCCGCGTCGTTGCCTGAAGGTTGGTGCGTGACAATGACGACCGCTAAAGAAACACCGCCGGGTACGGACAGATCAAAACCGCCCTGTTGGACGACCAGCATCTGGCCGAGACCAACGATGGCAAGTGTGGCCGCAAAGGGGAGGCTTCCAACCAAAGCGCCCTGCGACACAGCAGAGGGAGCAACGAGGAAAGACAACACAATTAGCGCCACGGTGGTGACGACTATTGTGACAAAGCCCTTTGCCACAGGAATGCTAAGCAATCCCTGCGAACGGCTGTCCTTGTCTTGCGCTGATAGCGTCTCGGCCATCGATCGTGTCTTTCATCGTTTCTCTCGAGATCACCGGTGTACGGTTTCTCTGAGGCACTACCCTATGTTCAGTGTTACCTTTACGGCCCGCTCCGGCTGCTTGCCGACATCGAATGCCTCAAGGGCATCATCCAAATTGAAATGGTGGGTTTGGATCGGCGACAGGTCGATCCCGGTGCGTTCCAGAAACCGGATCGCTGCGGGCCAGATGCCGGGCGACCCAATGCATCCTTTCACACTCAGATTCTTGATCTGGATTTTACCAAGGTCGACCGGGATCTTTTTGCCGATATTGATCCCGACCATGGAAACGCAGCCCTCATCGCGGGCATACTCGAAGATATTGGCCAACGACGCGTCATGGCCCGCGCATTCCCCCACCAGATCGCCCCCCCCTTTGGTGATTTCCCTGACCGCCTCGACCGCATCTCCGTCGGTGGGGTCGACGGTGGCGTCGGCACCAAGCTGACTGGCAATCTCGCGGCGCAGAGGAACCGGATCGACCACAATGGTCCGGGCACCCATACCCATCGCTGCAGCTGCCGTAACCAGTCCGATGGTTCCACCACCAGACACAACAACCGTATCGGCCGCGTTGACCCCGCCATGACGCATCACCGCGTAGTAGCCGCAGGTGAAAGGCTCGATCAACGCGCCCTTGGCGTCATCCAAACCGTCGGGCAGTTTGTGAAGCCACTCCGGTCGTGCACCAAACAACTCCCGGTTGGCTCCATCCATGGAAAATCCGAAATGATGAATACGCTCGGGGGTGTTGATGACGCATTCTCCAACCACTCGGTCGCCTGGCAACAGCCCTGAAACGTTTTTCCCGACCTCCAAAACTTCTCCGACCCATTCATGGCCGGGTGTGACAGGGTAGGAAATCGGGATGATGTACTGCCCTGCCAACAGCTCATAGTCGGAGTGACAGATTCCGACCCGTCGAGATCGGATCAACACCTCATCGTCGTCGATGGATGGAGATTGAATATCGGTGACGACAGGTTTGTTTGGCTCGTCGAAAATCAAGGCTTTCATCTCATCCTCCCTTTTGCGAACGACCGGTTAGGCCACCGCCTCGATTTTGCCGCTCTTAGCGGATGCGAATACCGCTTCCAGCAGGGCTATGTTGTCCACCAGCTGTGAACCGGTAATGGGGTATTTCTGCTCGCCTCGAACCGCACGACTGAATGACACGAGGTTGTCGCGAACTGGTTCGGCAGGCGCAATTTCTTCTGTCGCAATCGGCCCACCGTCCATGGCCGATGTGACGACCCAGCCTTCGGGGGCCTCGACATGGGCCTTATCGCGAATATCGATCCAGCCCTTGGATCCGTAGACAGTGAAGCGCGACATGAACGGATTTGCCAGCGACGCCGAAACATATGAAGTGCCGCCACCCTTGAACTTTACAAAGGCTGCAACCGTATCGCCCTGCGGCAGGTCTGAGGAAAGCTGCTCGCAAATACACAGAACGTCCTGCGCAGGGCCAAGCAGCCGGATTGAAAGGTCAAGCAGATGTATTCCTGTCGCCGTCATGCCACCCGCCGGGGCGTGATCGGCCTTGAGCCTCCAGTTGTCTCGGTCCAGCGAAAGAAATTTGTTGTGGCTGAAATTGGCTTCTATCTGCTGAATTCGACCAAGCTCACCTGAATCTGCCTGCCGCAACATATCCGCCACAGGCGGTTCCCAGCGCCTTTCGTGCCCCATGCCGAGGACCAACCCCGCCCGCTCGCACAAAGCCACTGATCGCTCCGCGGCGGATTTGGTCATTGCTAAAGGCTTTTCACAGAAAACGTGCTTTCCGGCGGCCACTGCTCTCTCGATTTGCTTACCGTGCAACGAATGTGGTGTGGCGAGAATAACGGCTTCGACGTCCGGGTCATTCAGTGCATCGTCCAGCTCTGCAGTGAGCGGCACGTTGCGCTCTGCGCAATATGCAGCCACCTCGTCTTGCCTGGGATCGACAGCGCGAATGATGCGCACATCGGCGGGCGCCGCCTGTAGAACATCGAGCATCTTCTGGCCCCACCAGCCAACCCCGACAAGTGCGATGCCGACCGGCGGGCTCATAATGGAATAATCCGTTTGTCCCGCAGTTCATCGAAAACGTCGAAAAAGCTCTGCGGGGTCTGTTGAAAGGCGGTAAAGCCTAACTTCCGGCTGTTGGTCATATCGGTGAAGCACTCGATATCGCGGCCCAAATCAGCATCGCTGTGCCACCAGGAAGCCAGTCGCTCGATCGGTATGTCTTCGAGTTCGTGCTGGGCCACGATCTCGGACCATATCGCCGGTGCATCCACCATCTGTTTCTGCAGGGGGGTTGGATGGCCGGGATATTCGGCGACTTCAATTTCAAAATATTCCGCAATACGCTCCCACAGCCAGGTCCATCGGAACAAGTCGCCATTCACGGTGTTGAATGGTGTATTCGCTGCCTCGGGCGTCGTGGCCGCCCAATACAGCTGCTCAGCCAGAATACGCGCGTCGGTGACGTCGGTAACGGCGTTGTATTGCTCAGGCGAACCCGGATAGACGAACGGCCGGCCAGTGTGTTTGCAAATGGATGCATAGACCGCGAGCGTCACCGCCATGTTCATGAAATTGCCAATGACAAGACCAATCATGGTGTGTGGGCGGTGGACTGTCCAATTGAATCCTCTTTTCGCAGCCTCCTCAAACAGGACATCCTCCTGCGCGTAGTAGAAGTTCGGCCCGGGCAACCGGGGGCTTGATTCCAGGAATGGCGTATAGGGTTTGGACTGGGCATAGTCGTCAAACGATCCAAGATAGTGCTTCAGACCGGTGACCAGTGCGGCGTGTTTGATCGGCGCGTCCACCAACCCGTCGAAAAGATTGCGCACCATCATCGCGTTCACGCGGACATTTTCCTCTTCATTTGCCTGCATCGACCAGATGCAAAAGAAAATGTGCGTGACGTCATCTGCCGCAGCCAGGGTGGCTTTGCTACTCGCCGCATCGGTCAGATCGACAGCAACATGACGGTCGGACCAGGGCAGATCCACAACGCTTCGGGAAACCGAAACCACATTCCAACCGCGATCCTTGAACAATCGCCCGGCATAGCTGCCCGACAGACCAGTCGCCCCGACGATCAATGCGGTGTTGTCTTCGCCCATTCTTCCGCTTTCATTTTATACAGCCAGCTACGGCAGTATCCGTATTCAGGCGGCTCCAAGCAGCAATGTGTGCGCGTGGGGAAGCATTTTTCGACGCTTCCGCACCATCTGATTGAAAACCCGGGCCTTGCCGAACGCTGTTGCTGCGTCAATCCTCCCTGACTGACGCCCATAATGGTAACAAACAATTTCTCTCGGGCTTCGACTGATTTATCCGAAACGGATTTTTCGTTCAGGAACCCTTCCGTCACAGAGCGGTGAAAACGGCTGCCATGCAGCAGGAGTTTGTGATGCTGCGATTGTCAGCAAGCTCAGTCACCTGGAAAGGCAACCGCAGGTTATTGACTCGTTGCCTGAGCGACAAAGATAGCTGAATGTCCACGTCAGAGAGACTGGTCAGTTCCTTTTGCACTCGCAGCAAACGACCGGTTTCCCCCTTCCAAGACACTTAATCCATTGGAGCAAACGGCAGCTTTTGGGATTTCGAATCCGAGTGTCGTACGGCCGATTTGGGGGCGCAGAGCGGTCGTAGGCTTTGGACAAAACAAATGGACACTACGAGTCGATACTAAAAGTGGGTGACGCACAACCAAGTGTCAGCTTTGCGCCCCCATTTCGGCCGTTCGTGGGTTCTCGATAGGTTCCTGAAAGCGGACATAGCGGCCTTACATATTCAATGTCTGCAGAGCGGACAAAACTGCCGTTGGAAATATGGAACCAACGCCAGCTGTCGATTGTTTCCCAGCTTTAGAAAGAACGAGACAGTGAAGAAGTTTGAGCTGCAACCAGCGAGATATGGTAACCGCGATTGAACCGCCGCCTGATCTTTTGCCGGCGTCTTTGTTGCAATTGGGCAACATCACACCCACTGCGGAGTCGGCAGCGACTGTAACGCCTAGGATTCGCCGATTGATAGATTTATAATTAGAACAATCTAAAATAATATACGGATCAGGGGTTGGTAAAACCATGAAATCACTTAGAAATGCAGCTTTTGCCGGAATAGCAGTTATCGCAATGTCTGCCGCGTTGTCCTCCCAGGCGCTGGCGGAAGGTCATGGCGGCTACTCGTGGTCGGGTCTCTATGTTGGCGGCCAGGTCGGGTATGGATTTGGCGACACGTCCCACTCATTCAGCAATCTTGCCCCTGGTGGCGATTCCAGTCCCGATGGTTTCCTTGGAGGTGTTCACATTGGCTACATGATGCCCATGGACCAGGTCGTCCTGGGTGTGGAAGCGGATATCGAGGCAACCGGTATGGATGGGACCTATCAAAATCCGACCGCTGGCACCTCTTCCGGTTCGACAGACATCAACTGGCAAGGATCCGTCCGGGCCAAGGTTGGTTATGACATGGGTCAGTATCTTCCCTATGTGACGGCTGGTGTGGCATTTGCTGATGTCGATTATGGCGGCGGACCGCTTGGCGGACCGTGCTGCGGATATTCGTCGACAGCAGTTGGATGGACGGCCGGCGCCGGAATGAATGTGGCAATCACCGACGCGATTTTTGGCGGTTTTGAATACAGATATACCGACTTTGGTACGGAATCGGGTGGTCTGGCGCCAACATTTCCTGCCGTGATCATGCCGGTGGACCTGCAGACGCATACCTTCCGTGTATCGCTGAGCGTCAAGCTCGAAAGCCTGTTTGGTCAGTAGGCTTTTAGGCTCTCCATCAACTATCCGATTATTCGAAGCTGCGTGAGTTCCGTGCTCACGCAGTAAGCAATCTGGCGGGCATAGGTCCGGCATTGAAGGAGCGTGGCCTTCATCACGCTGTGGGCCTCGCATAACCGGCCGAGCGCCACAACGACGGCCGCCGTGTGGCACCTGAAACCTGGGTCCCCTTCGGGCTCAGAACGGACAATGGACCTCAAACGGTTATTGATTACCGATTTAGCAATAGATTTGCGGGCAGAACTGATATGATAGGACCCAGCATCTATACGGGTGTGCAACGCGAGCTAGTGAACCGATTTGCGCCGACAGCGGTAACAAACATGCGGATGAAACTCACTCCCAATCCACTTTGAACGGTGTTATTCCGGAGCCACCGGCGCTTGGCGTTAAAATGTCTCCGGAGATGCCATCTTCAGTCAAATCGGCTGACCAGGTTCCGTCGATTTTGACCACCTGTTCGATCGACTTGCAGTTCTTACCCACGAATCCTTCAACGCGGCTGTTTACCTTTATGGTGCCCACGGCACCTTGCTCAGAATCATCAACCATTTGTCCCGAAAAGAAGATGTCGGAAGATGTTACCCAGGCTGAGCATCCATGATTCTCATTTGGACGCCGCACCACGACCTGTGCCTTGCCGACGAGGGAATTGGTATCCCGATTATACTCTAGGGTGATCGTGTTAACCGGTAGCGCGCAATTGGCGGCGAGGCCGTTGCCACGACAAACCGCCACCGAATCGAACGCTCCGTTTGCTTTTCGCCCTTCATCGAAGATCGAGGGGACCGGTGCAGATACGTCTATGCCTGCCGCTTTCAATTCTTCATCGCCGATTACTCCCAAGGCCGCGGCTCTAAAGTTTTCCAGGGAACTTACGGGGTAGGTAGAAAGACCGAGAGCGACAGTAAGGTCCAAATTTACAGCTGCAACTGTAACCATCTCAAAAAGGCAATCGAACATCTGTCGGCGTACTGGATTCTCACCAAGATATTGGACCTGCCGAGAAAGAACGTACCCAAGGGGAATGGAATAGTCTTCATACCGGCCAGCTGCAATTTTGCTAACCTGCTTCCATAGTCTTTTTGACTCGTTTGTCTCGATGACAGTTTCTATATCTAACGGGCACTCAGCCTTCGCCGAAGCTGGGATCATGAACCACCCGAATGTCAGCAGCAGTAGCGCCGCTGCTCGCAAGATGCCTTTCATCCCACCCTCCAAAAATTCGGAAGTGAACCAGTTTCATATTGCAAAGTACTGATATGGAGAT